>DATLMC010000102.1:0-85529 GCA_035537435.1 Pyrinomonadaceae bacterium
GTCTCTGCGGCGGTGAGGGTTTCTGCCGCGCCGCAAATAAGCGTTGAGTTTTGCGGTGGATTCAAGATATAAGTCCGCTGCAATTTCGCGTTTCAAACGACGGTGAAAAGGAGAACAGAATGTTGAGAAAATTAGCCCGGACAATCATGTGCCTCGGTATTCTAGCTCTCGCGTTGACTAACTTCGCCGTCGTCGGGCAGAGAAGAGGACTCCCCAGACCGAGGCCGAATCAACCCGCGCCGTCTTCAACGCCGACGCCTGCGCCCGCGCCGACCGAAAGCCCGAGCCAGACTACGGCTCAAGCATCGCCGTCGTCGTCGCAGGCGTACAAGCCCGCCATCGAATATCAATCGTTCATGCAACTGCGTTTCTACGAAAATCAGGGCGGGTTTCTCGTAGAGGATTTGGAGGTGGTCTTTCCGCCGTCAGCCGACCGGAAAGCAACCTTCGTCGTCTCGCGCGCGAACGGCCAGGTGGTCAACACCGTCCCGCTGCGTCTGGAAGCGCCGCTCGCCAGCTACACCGCGTTCGGGATGTTCAAACCGGACGCCGTGGCCGGGACGGCCGAGATCGGGGAGCCGGGTGATTACGTGCTGTCGGTTCACATCGACGGCCAACCGATCACGACCCTGCCCTTCAGCATGAAGCGCGAAGCGAACAACGACCCTTTCAACCCCAGAACCACCTTCGTGCGGGAAGGGCCGTGGCGCGAACTCGCCTATTTTTCCGACAGACCCGAAGAGCCCGACAGTCACCTCGAATTCAGCTGGTGGACGAGTTTGCGAGAGCTGCCGCCCGGCACGAAGAATCCCATGGTCACGCTGCACCTGCTCTACGGCGCGCAGGAGATCGCGGCGACGAGAAGCCCGGTCGTGCCGACGCAGACCGACTGGCAGTTTCTCTACCACGAATTCGTCCTGCCGGCGACGCCGGTTCGGTGGATGACGCTGGCCGATCTGACGAAGCGGGACGGCGAGTACACGGTGGTCGCGAAAGTGAACGGGAAACCCTTTAAGAGCTACAGGGCGGAGGTTAGGGGCGGTCGGCTTCTGCGCCACCCGCGAAACAGCCTGGACACGAGCCCGCACACAGATTTCATCTCGCCGCGTCTCGTCGATGTCTCGGCGCGCACGACCTCGCGGTACGCGATGCGTGACACTTACTGGGTCAGGAAGAATTAGAGGCGGTCGCCGCACATTAATTCGTCCGAGACGAACGCGAGTTGTCGCGCCCTTTCATCACCACCTCATGTGCATCAGCCCGATGGGCGCGGGGGCTCAAACCCTGCGCCGGGCGTCGGGCTGAACTTGGGCTCTACGCGCGAACTGCTTTATCGTAGCCTCAACACGCCGACGCCGATCTCTTAGGGAGCATCGTATGAAGATATTTAAAGCCTTCGCGCTGACCGCGCTGACCCTGGTTATCGTCGGCGCGCCCGCCGGCGGAGCGGCCGCCAAACAAGTCAAGCTGTTCTTTATCATCCTGGATGACAACGGCAGGTCGGGCAAAAAAATTGGCTGCGGCGACAGCATCGTCCCGGTCGTCGTCGACACCGCCCCCACATCCGCCCCGCTAAGGAGGGCATACGAGACACTACTTGCCATCCGCGACGATCCGTATGGGACTCGAAAGCTCTCGAACCCGCTCTCCCGATCCAACCTGAAAGTTGATAGTGTGGTGATAAAAAAGCGTGTCGCGATAATCAAACTAACGGGTGAGTTGATCTCCGCGGGGCACTGCGAAGACCCTCGCGTCGAGGCGCAGCTCACGGAGGTCGCTTTGCAATTCCCGTCCATCAGGAAGGTTTCTGTATTCGTTAACGGCGTCGCCTTAAGTAAACTTTTATCCGGTCAATAAATTTACAGTCGCGTCTGTCCCGCCCACGCCAACCATCACGATCAACTTGAGTCACGACGATAAGAGGCGCGCGCTCGTCAAAATCCTACAGCTCGCCTACTCCGGCGAGCGCGCGGCGGCTTACGCCTACCGCGGGCACTGGAAGTCCCTGGCTGACGTGGGAGAGCGCGGCCGCGTCAAGGCCATCGAGGAAGAGGAATGGCAGCACCGTGAACTCGTCGGGGGGATGCTGGAGCAACTCGGGGGCCAGCCCGAACGTTGGCGGGAGACGAAAGCCGTCGTCATCGGCAGAACGTTAGGCTTCCTCTGTCACCTCTCCGGCTGGCTCGCGCCCATGTACGGGGCCGGGAAACTAGAAAGCCGCAACGTGAGGGAGTACGAAGCCGCCGCCCGTTACGCGCGTGACTGCGACCGCGCCGAGTTCGTCGACTGTCTGCTGACGATGGCCGAGGTCGAGTGGGAGCACGAAAAGTACTTCCGGTCGCAAGTGTTGAAGCATTCCATGTCGCGTTACCTGCCCATCTGGCAAGCCCCCCCGCCGAAGGAGACCATTCGAGTGTCCTTCCTCCGAGAAGGCACGTAGCCGGCGCGCGGAAGTGGCCCTCGCAAACGATACCGCTCACGACTCAAGCCCCATGTAAAAAGACCGGCGAGAGCTAGCTCTCGCCGGTCTTTGATCGGGAATCAAAAAAGCTCAGGCGGTCTTTTGCGGCGCGGACTTGTTCTCGCGCAGGAGTTCGAGCGCGCGCTTGAGCTGCGTGTCTTCGGGCTGCTGCTTGGGCGAGGCGGCTTCGGGCGCGACCTCGCGCTTGTCGGGCGCGGCGTTGGGACTCGCGATGGCGTCGTCGTCGTTGCCGGTCAGGTCTTCCGGGTCGACGGCCGCGGCGAGTTCGGGTCGCTTGACCTCCACGGTCGGCGCGATGCCTGCGCCGAGGAACGCCTTGCCCTTCGACGAAGCCCACTTGGCGGTCGTCAGCAGCAGGCCGTCGCCGTTGCGCAGCGGGAAGAGTTGCTGATCCGCCCCCGCGCCGAAGCTCTTCTCGCCGACCAACTCGCCGCGCTTCTGCTCGACGAAGGCGGACGCGACGATCTCGGCCGCGCCGGCCGTCCCGCGGTCGATCAGCACGACGACGGGTCCGTCAAAGATCGCCAGCTTCGGATCGGCGGTCATCGTCTTCAGGACTTTGCCGCCGCGACCGACCGTCTGCGCGAGCGTCCCCGTCTTGATGAAGAGGTTCGCGACCTTCACGCCCTCGTCGAGCGAGCCGCCCGCGACGCTGCGCAGGTCGAGCACGAGCTTCTGCGCGCCCTGCTTCACCAGCTCCTGCACGCGCTTCTGCACGTCGGCCGACTCGCCCGCGGCGAGGCTGTTGACGTGGACGATGCCGATCTTCCCCGTCTCGACCTTCGTCTCGGCGGCGGGCACGTCCACGGGCCTGCGCTTCACGGAGACGACGAAGGGGCGCGTCCCGGCGCGCAGGACGCGCAGCTTGACCTCGGAGCCGGGCGCGCCGTTCAGGAGTTGCTTCGCGTCGTAGAGCGAGATGTCGCGCGTCGCCTTGGCGTCGATGTACTCGATGATGTCGCCCGCCTGCACGCCCGCCTCTTCGGCCGGGCCGCCCTTCACGGGCGCGATGATGTAGAGGTAAGAGGCGACCTGCGAGAGTTCCGCGCCGATGCCGACCTGGCTCTTGTCCATGTTGGCTTTGTAATCGCGCACCTGATCGACGGTCAGGTAAGTAGAGTACGGGTCGAGCCCGTAGGCGAGCCCGCGCAGCGCGCCCGCGCGCACTTTATTCAGGTCGGGCTCGTCGACGTAGTCGTCGTTGATGTGTTGGAGCACGCTCTCGAAGATGCGTAGCTGCGCGCCCGGATCGTTCTGCTGCTGCGCGCTCGTGAACATCCAGCCGCCCACCACCGCGTAGAGGGCGAGCGAGGCGGAGAAGACGACGACGATGAATTTGCTGCGAAAAGACATTAGATACCTCGAATCTTTCCCGAACCTTAACCGGAGCGGCGTCAATTAGCGATGCCGCCGCGAGGATGATAGCTGCCGCCGCGAGGATGATACTTGAGCCGTCTCGCGCCGCGCAAGAAACGACGCGCCGTTGGCGGGCCGGCGAAACCCTGCGCTATACTCGGCGCGAAGCATCAGCGACGCGATTTGACGATCCACGACACTACGGAAGACGATGCGCGCCGGGGCGCACCCGCCCCCGGTCGCCTGCTCGCGCTCGATCTGGGCGCGCGCCGGGTCGGCGTGGCGGTCTGCGATGAGATGCGCCTGAGCGTCCGCGTTCTGCCTGCCATCCGGCGTTCGAGCTGGAAAAAGTTGGTCTCCGAGGTGGCGCGGCTGGCCGAAGATTTAGACGCCGCGGGGCTCGTCTTGGGTCTGCCCCTGCGTCTCGACGGCACGGAAGGCGACGCCGCGCTCGAAGCCCGCAGGCTCGCGCGAAATTTTGAACTCACGCTCCGTCTGCCGATTCACTTGCAGGATGAGCGACTGACGACGCGCGCGGCCGACGAAGTACTCCGGGATGCGAAAGTCTCTGACGCCGAGCGCACCTCGCGGGTCGATAGCGAAGCAGCCGCCGCCATCCTGCGCGACTTCATCTCGCAAGCCGGTGCGAACGGGCGCGCGCCTCATGACTGATCGAGCTACTTCTTTTCGCCCGTCAATCGTTTTACTCGTAAGATGCCCCCGTTCGAGAGTTCACGACAGCTCCCAATTTTATCTGAATGAGATTCATAAAAATACTTCTCGTCATCACGTCGGTGCTTCTCGGCGCGGCCGGCGTCTTCGCCTTCTGGCTCGCCCGCGACCTGAGAACGCCGGTCTCGCACGGCAACGCGACGCAGTACGTGCAGATCCCCCGCGGCTCCCCGCCCGCCCAAACTTTTGCGCAGTTGCAATCCCTCGGCGTTATCAGACGAGACTGGGCGCTGCTCCTCTACGTGCGAGTTAAAGGTCTAGGCCCGCGCCTCAAGGCGGGCGAATACCGCTTCCCTTCGCCCATCTCGCCGCTCCAGGTCCTGCGCAAACTGGAAGAGGGCGAGGAACGGCTCGAACGCTTCACAGTCATCGAAGGCTGGACGCGTTGGGACATCGCCGCGGCGATGGCTCGCGTCCCCGAATTGAAGCTGCGCGACCAGGGCGAAGCCTTGCGGCTCATGGACGACACTTCCCTCATACGCGATCTCGACCCCGACGCCTCGAACCTCGAAGGCTATCTCTTCCCGGACACCTACAACTTCCCCCCCAACACCACCCCAAAGGAGGTGATCGCCACCATGGTGCGTCGCTTCCGGCAGGTCTGGGATGGGAAGATCGCCGAAGAGGCTCGCGCGGCCAACAAAAGCGCACGCGAGATAGTGACGGTCGCGTCGCTCGTCGAGACCGAGGCTAAGCTCGCCGACGAACGCCCCGTCGTCGCCTCGGTCATCTACAACCGCCTCCGGCTCGGGATGCCGCTCGGCATCGACTCCACGGTCATCTACGCCTCGAAGCTCGCCGGCAAATGGCGCGGCGACGGCAAGGTTTACCAGAGCGATCTCGACCGCGTCTCGCCCTACAACACGCGCCGCGTGCGCGGCCTGCCGCCCGGCCCCCTCGCTTCGGCGGGGGCGCGCTCTCTCGAAGCCGCCCTGCGACCGGCCCAAACCGACTACCTGTATTACGTCCGCGAACCTGCGCGCAACGACGGCGCGCACAACTTTTACAACAACGACGCGGACTTTCAGCGGGGCGTTCAGGCCCTACGCGCCTGGGAGCGAGAGCGCGACGCCGGCGCGGGCTCGAATACCAACGCGGCCAGCGCCAACTCCCTGAACGCGAATCAGTGAGTAAGTTTTCGTCCTCGCATATCGTCATTCCGCACGCGCGGAAGCAATTGCTTGAAATCCCCCCGCCCTTGCTCTATTCTCACACCGTCTCCCGCGGATTCATCTATCAAGTGGGTGTCTGATGAAAGGCTGAGGTGTAACATGAAGAGAGTTTGGGGGCTTCTTCTTTTATTGACCCTGACGGGCGTCTCGGCGCTGGGGCAGGAGAAGGGCGTCGATCAACAGAACGACAGGATACGCGATCAGAGCACCGCTCGCGCGCCCGGCCAGAACGGCACGAAACAGAATACGGGCACGGGCCGCGGGTTCGACTTCGGCAAAGGTCGCACGCCCGTCGTCCCCGCCGTCCCCAACCCGTACCGCTTCAGCGCGCGCCGCGACGTGGTGCTCCGGGCGGTCGAAGAGTTGATGCGCGAACAGAAATTAGTTATCGACACCGCGGTCTCCAAGCCCGAAGACGGCATGGTCATCAGCCAGCCTTACCGTTTCGTCAAAGGGGCGGTCGTCGCCATCACGGAGTTGAACCGCTACGCCGAAGTCCCCCAGGACAACGTGAGGGGCTGGACGCAAGGTCGCTACACGATTGTCGTCGAAGTCCGCGCGGTCGACGGCACGACGACGAACGTCGCCGTGAACGCGCGCGTCGAGGGGCGGACTGACGGGGCCGCCGGAGCCGAGTGGGTCAGCCTGCGCAGTAACGGGACGGCCGAGCAGGATTTCATCAAAGCACTCGTCGAGAGGATCACGGGCGGCACCCCATGAGCCCGTGCCGTGGCCTGTAACATCAACGGCTTACGAATTCGCCGTTAAAGTTTTGGGTGAGCCTTTGTCGGGTATGCGCGAGTCACAGGAATTGGATCGTTACGCCTCAGAACCGCGCTTTCAAACGGTGCGCGAGGCCGGCGGGCTGACGAAACTGGTTGCCGTCATCTGCGCGTCCGCTTTAGTGATTGCGCTCCTTTGCGGATTTCTATTTCTGCGTAAGAGGCAGGCTGATCGTCTCGAAGCGGCGCGACGCGCGGAGCAGTCGCAGCGCGCGGTAGCGCCCGTCCGCGCGCAGATTTTTCAGGACGAAGTGCGTTTGAAGGGCTCCGAGGCGGTCGTCGGCGGGACTGTGAAGAACATTTCGGGCGCGCCGCTCGAAGATTTGTCGGTCGAGATCGCTCTGAAAGGTCGGGCCTCGCAAACGGCTGCGACAAAGCTGGTTCGGCTGAGTCCGGACAGCCTTCAGCCCGGTGAAGAGGGAAAGTATTCGCTCCAGATCTCCCCGACCGAGTGGGCGGGGGCGCAGGTTGTGCACCTGCGCAGCCAGGCGCAGGGCGTTGACATCCCTTTCAAGCCGGAGCTTGGCTCGAAGCGCCCGCTGGAAAAACCGCCCGCGGGGAAAGTTGTGGTCGAGCAGCGGCCCCGGCGCAAGGGTGACGATTTTATCAACACCCCCGACACGCCCATCAGGATTCCCTGAAGACTTCGAGCTATACCTGACGAGTCGGCGCCCCGACAAAATTAAAGCTTCACCTGAGACAAGGGCTCGGCAAAAGCAGCCGACGTGAGAAGGGACTTTTAACGAAAAACCTTAGCCACGTGGCGACCCATCCGGACAACCCGCCGCCCTCTTTTCAGTTTCTTAGGAGCGTCAGGTACTGTCTCGTCAACGCACATCCTGAATGCGACTGAGTTTGTACTCTATCGTCCATGCCTCGAAGAATGATCAAACTACCGTGCCTCGCGTGCCTCGTATTTTTCGCGCCCGCGCTCTTTTGCGGGCACGCACTGGCACGGCAGCAGCAGCCCGCGCCCAAGCCACGCCTGTCGCAAACGCCCCCTCTGACCTCGCCGCCGCGTGATCCCGTCGAGGGCGAGCAGACCTCCCTCACCGAAGAGATGCTCAAGGATACCGAGATCAGGCGGCAGGAGATGACGCGCAAAGAGAACCTCCAGCGCGCTCGTGAGACGGCGCAGTTGGGTGCTGAGCTTCGCGACGCCTTTGAGCGTCAGAAGTCGCTCGGCGCGGCGGAGTTGAAGAAGGTCGGGCGGATCGAAAAACTCGCCCGCGCGATCCGCAACGACGCCGGGGGTGATGACGACGACCAGGGGCTCAAAGACCCGCCGGCGCGGCTCGACGCGGCACTGGGCCGCCTGTCGGAGCTGTGCGATGAGCTGCGCAAGAGGGTCGAAAAGACGCCGCGCCACGTCGTCTCAGCCGCGGTCATCACCTCCGCCAACCAACTCATCACCCTGGCGAAATACATCCGAACTCTCGGCGGCTGATGCGCTCCATGAGACGACCCACCGCCCCGAAGCGGCGCGCGCGAATTCGGACTTCCCTGCTCGCGGTCGCGAGCTGCGTCTCGCTGTTCGCCGCCGCCCCGCCCGCCGCGCAACGCGCGCAGCAGCCGCAGGACGACGAGGTGATGAGCGTCAACACAGACCTCGTCGTCTTGAACGTCACGGCGGTGGACGCGAAAGGCGATTACGTCCACGGGCTCAAGCGCGCGGACTTCAAGGTGTTCGAGGACGGGCGCGAGCAGCAGTTAACGAACTTCGGCGTCGAGGAGACGCCTTTCGCGGCCGCGCTCCTGCTCGACATCTCGGGGAGCATGGAGGGGCGCGTCATGCTCGCGCGCTCGGCGGCGATACGCTTCCTCGACGGGCTGCGCGACGACGACGTGGCGGCGGTCTACAGTTTTCACACCAAGGTCGAGCAGGTGCAGGAGTTTTCTCACGCGCGCGACCTCGCGCCGCGGGCCTTCGGGCTCAACGCCAAAGGGATGACGGTCCTCAACGACGCCATCACCCGCGCGGCGGGCGATCTCGCACGGCGTCCGGAAAAACGGCGCGCGATCCTCGTCCTCTCAGACGGCGCGGACAACCTCAGCTCCGCCTCCGCCGATAAAGCCCTCGCCGCAGCCCTCGCGGCGAACGTGACCATCTACACGGTCGACATGTCGGATCGGGCGAGCGGGCCGACCCCGTCACCCGCGGCTCTCAAAAATTTCTCGTCGAAGAGCGGCGGGCGCTACGTCTCGACGCCGGGCGGGAAGGAGTTGCGCGAGGCGTTCGCCGAGATCGTCGAAGAGTTGAGTAACCAGTACACGCTCGGTTACAGACCGTCCAACCACGAGCGAGACGGTCGGTGGCGCACGGTCGAGGTGAAGGTCGCGCAGCCGGACGTGAGGGCGCGGACGCGGCGCGGCTACCGCCTCTCGAAACCGTAAGGGCTCTCCTATTGCCGCCGTCGGTGCCCAACCGTCGATGCCCAACGTTATCGGACTAGCGCGGAACTGTCTCCGCCTCGCCGTCAAAGCACCGCGCGAGGCCCTGCTCGTCGCGGGGATGGCGCGCGACGTGGTCTGGCTCTCATTCTTGGTCAAGCTGCTGCCGCTGCCGCGCGCCTTCTTGCTCCTCGCGCCACGCCGGCGGGCGCGCGCGGGCGGACGAGCCTTCGTCAGCGATGAGCGTTTGGTGCAACTGCTGGACTCGCTGCTCGGCGTCGACGCGCTCTGCTTCACACCGACCTGTTGGAAACGCGCCGCCGTCCTGCACCGCAGGCTTGCCCTGCGCGGGCGCGAGACGCGCGTCGTCTTCGGCGTTCGACGAGGGTGTGAGCAGTCGCTCTCCGGACACGCGTGGCTCGAAGCGGGAGGCGTGCCGATCTACGAAGCCGAGCCCCCCGAATATTCCGTCACCTACTGCTTCCCTTCCTGAATTTCCCGCGCCCCGGCTTTCGCCCGTGCTAAGGCGTGTCGCGTAGATCAAAGCCGGGCGCTCCCCGGCCGAGTCTGCCTGGAAGTTTTACTGTCGGCGCGGGTGCGCCCGCGCCGAGGCGTGGTGACAGTGTTCGCGTTAGAGGGGATAGCTCAGGCGTTCGACAGCAGGTTGCGCTGCGAGAGTTGCGCGAGGAGCTGATTGACGCTTGCGGCGGCGTGCTCGGGCGTCACGTCGTAGCTGTCCGCCAGCTCGCGGACGATCTCTTCGGCGGGTAGCTTCTTCTCCAGCCGCTGCCAGACGAAGGTCGCGGTCTCGTTCAGCGTGTAGTATCGCTTGGCATTCAGATCGACGAGGACGCCTTCGCCGTCTTCGAGGTCTGAGAAGATGACGTGATCTTGCGGCCTGAGGAGGGGGGTGCTCATCTGTTATGACTTTCTCGGGCTACGACTTCCTTAGTTTCATGCCGGGACGACGCGTGACTCCGGCCGGGCGGTCGGGAGCACGGGCAGGGAGCGCGATCCGCCCGCGGCGTCGCGCCAGGGTATCTTGCCGAAACTTTGCAGGCAGAAGAGGCAGGGCGATCCGGTGTAGAGATCGATCTCGGCCCCGCTCGCCCGGCGCTGCTCGATGGCGACGCGCCGCCGCTCCAACTGCTCGTGCGCCAACTGTCGCAGGCGCGGGTAGGCGGACGAGAAGGGCTCCAGATTCAGGTCGGCGACCACGTCCGTCTCGCCCGACGCGCCCCGGTAGCCCGAGAGGTTACAGCAGAGGGAGAGCCGCCCGCGGTAGTCGACGTTGCAGCTCGTCCCGCGCAACGCCGTGCAGGGCGGGGCCGCGTCGACGTTGTAGTAGCCCGTGACGACGCCGACCTCCATCTTGAAGATCTTCGACAAGATCGCGACCTCCTGCTCGGCCGCCGTGCGCTCGGCGTGCGAGAGGGAGAGTTCGGCCTCCGCCCCCGAAGAGGTGGGCAACAGGTGCGCGAAGTGGACGGCGCGCGCGCCGAGTCGGGCGGCCAGCAGCGCTATCTCCTGTAGCTGCGGGACGGTGTCTTGCCGGATGCCCACCTTGAAGAGGAACGGGATGCCGCTCATGTAGCAGCGCGCCACGCCGCGCATGAGACGGACGAAGGAGCCCTCGCCGCGCCAGCGGTCGTGCGCCTCGCGCGTCGCCCCGTCGAGGCTGAAGCCGACGACGGAGACGCTCTCGCGGTGGCGCATCAACACCGGATGCACGCGGTCGAAGTGCCAGCCGTTCGTGACGAAGCCGAAGCGCATCCCCTCTGCCGCGATCATCTCGACGATCTCCGCGAAGTTCGGGTGGATCGTCACTTCGCCGCCGGTGAACGAGGCGGACTCGATGCCGCACGTCTCGCGCGCGTCGCGCAAAATCCCGCGCAGCAGCTCGACCGGGAAGAATTTCGCCGGCGTGTGGTAGAGCACGTCCTCGTCGCGGAAGCAGTAGCCGCAGCGGAGGTTGCAGATGTTCGTCAGCTCGACGCTCATCCGCGCGCCTTCGTCGATCTGTCGCGCCGGCTCAGTCATGGTTGCGTTCATGGCTTCGAGGAGTTGATGAATTCGCCGAGCACGTGCGGGGCGCAATCCGGATCGGCAAGGACATCTCGCCCGGAGCTTAAGACGAGGCACTGGGTTTGGCGCAGCAGCCTCTCCAGGAAGCGAATGTATGTGCGCGCCGCCGCGTCGAAAGCCGCCCACGGGTAGAGTTTGAGCAGCCGCACCATCGCCTCGGCCTTCCCCAGGCGGCTGATGCCGGTCGTGCGCTCGCCGCTCACGAAGGGGAAAAAGATAAAGTCGGCGCGGCACGACGCGGCGAAGCCCCGCGGGAAAATGACCGACGGTTCGAGCCGCCGCTTGCCGGGGTCGGAGTTGACGGGCGTACCGAGCGCCTCTTCGAGGCGCGGGAGCGGGCAGCCCGCGAGCGTCTCGGCGGAGACGGAGAACTGCCTGCGCAACCCCCTGGCGTAGACGCCGTCCGGGAGTTCGTGCAGGAGCAGCATGTCGTCGGACAGGTATGACCAACCCGCGCGCGCCAGCCGCACCGTCAGGCTCGACTTGCCGCTGTTGGAGTTGCCGACGAAGAGTGCGCCCGCGCCGCTCAGCGGCTCGACCGCGCCCGCCGCGTGCAGGTCGTAGAGGTCGCACCTGCGCAGCGCGAAGTGCATGACGTAAGAGAGCACGTTTACCTGCGCGACCGGGTGCCGGGCCTCGCGCGTGTCGCCCACCCAGACTTTGACGGCGCGCGCGGCCGGAGGCCCGACTTCGATCCGCGAGTCGTTGACGACGAAGTGGTACGTCTCCCCGTTCGTGTAGCCGACCCCCTGCTCGGTCTCGAAGGCCGCGTAGCCTTCCGGGAGGGGCGGCGGCGGGGAGGTCGTGACGTAAACTTTGCAGTCGGGGTCGCCGAGCGGGGGGCGTGAGGAGTGGTGTAAGTAGAAGCCACCGAGGAAACTCTCGATGGAGCGCGAGAGCCATTCCTCGGTGGCTTCGAAGGCGATGACGCGGCCGGCGACCGAGTAATATTTCGCGGCTACGGGCGCGCCCTTCAATTGCACCGACATTCGGATACCTGCTCGCCCGTGCGCTCTCGCACGAAGCCCGTGACGCAATCAGTTGGTAGCGGCTACGTCCGCAGTCACCTGTAGCAGGAAGAAGGAGGTGGCCTCCAACACGTCGATGGGGACGGATACTACGGGCTCCACAAACTCCTTCTTCTGCCGGGGTGAAGACTGAACACTCTGGCGAGGCTCGCCCTCAGGAGTCGGACGTTCGCCCGCAGGGTTGTTCTGTTGTTTGTCCAAGGCTCGTTTCTCCTCAATTATTAGTGACTGGTTGAGAGCCGGCTGGCGGCACAAGCGTCATCCGCAGCGGGGTGGTCTCGTAGTTGGTCAGATTGGTGCGCACGTAGAGGCGGATGTTGGGTGAAAGAGTTCGTACCGCCTGCTCCATCGTGTAGTTGCTGAAGTCAACGTCCACGAGTTCTGGAGATTCATATTTCATATCGAACGGAATGTCAACCTTGCTGGCGATCTCGTAGAGGATGACGGTCAGCGGTTGCTTGGCGGCGTGGACGCTGAGCTGGTTGCGCTCGAACTTGATGCGCAGGGGGAACTCTTCCTTCTCCTTCTGTTGGTCGTAGCTTTCAGTCCCCTCCTCCGTGTTCCCCTCGATGAGGATCGATTCGTCGTTGCCCTTCACGACGGCCGTCCGGGAGGGCGGCTCCTCGTCGAAGGCGTAGAGGTAGAGCGCCATGATTTTGGGCTGGCCGTCGCCCGCGCCGCTCATCTCGTAATCGGCGTAAGGGAGCGGGGCAAGCAGCCGCACCGCGCCCTCGACCGGGACGTTCGCGAAATCGAGCGTGACGCGCTGCTTCTGCATGAGCGGGCTCAGGAGGACGGGCGCGCCGAGCTTCTTGGAGAGCTCCGCCGCCACCTCGGCGAGCGGCGCGCTCTTCGACTTGAGGGTCACCATCCGGGGAGTCCCCTTCGTCACCTTCAGATTCCAGAAGGGCTTCTCGTCGCCGGCCGCCTCTCTAGCAGCCGCCCTGGGCGGATCGTTTCTCTTCGCCGGCGCGGGCTGCTGCTGCGCGCGCGCCGCGGGCGTCTTCTGCGCCACGGCCAGCCCGGCGAGCAGGGGCAGCGCGATGAGAGAGCTAACTAAGCGAAATCGCGAGGTGTTCATCGTACTTCTCATGACCTTCAACAAACCCTGATGGCTGCGTCGAGTCGCACGGGCGCGCCAGCGGAATCAAATTAACAACGAGACTCGCGGGGTAAGTTTGCGCTGTTTAGGAGGCGGCTCACCGGAGCGCTGACATCGAGTCGGAGGTGACGCTGAGGGCAAGGGTGGTGTCTGCGTAAACCTGATTAGGTTCGAGTTATGCTCCGGTCGAATCATTCCAGCGTCGACCGTCTACGTAACGGCTAACCGGTACGGACGCAAGGTAACACACCTCCGCTCGTTTCTTCAATGCACGGGCCTGTATTTTTGTCCTGACCTTAACCGCGCCCGAAGGCCCTGCCTTGCGCGCGCGAGCCCGCACCTTTACACTACCCGCCTGAGCGCCTTGCCGGGCGAATGGCCGTCTAGATCGAAAACCTTTCGGCGAAGCATACACTTCAGCCGCGCCGCGAGACGGGCTGCGACACCCGACCCAGACCCACACGAGCTTGAACACGCACAACGAAATCGAGCTCCTGCTCTGCTGCTCGCGGAGCCGCGCCACCCCGGAGACCGCCCGACGGATCGCAGAGCTCGTGCGCGGCGGCGTGGACTGGGAACTCTTCACGTCGCTCTCGCTCCGACACGGTGTGATGCCGCTCGTCTACCGGCGGCTGAGAGATTCGGCGGCGCACCCCGCCCCGCCGGGCGTGATGAGTCGCCTCGCGGAGCGCTACAGGCAGAACGCGGCGCGCAGCCTCTACCTCGCGGGCGAGCTGCTGCGCGCGCTCGACGCGCTAGAGGGCGAAGGCGTCGAGCCCATCCCTTATAAAGGCCCCGCGCTCGCCTGCCAGGCTTACGGCGACACGGCCCTCCGGCAGTTCATCGATCTCGACATCCTCGTCCGCCCGCGCGACGCGTGGAAGGCGAGCGCCGCGCTGGAACGCGAGGGCTTCGAGCCCCACTTCAAACTCCGGGACGCGGGCGAGCGAGCGGCGTTTCTCAAACTCAATTACGTGCAGCTTTTCGCGCGCCCCGGCGACAGGCTGGCCGTCGAGCTGCACTGGGGCATCGCCCCGCGCTTCTTCAACTTCCCCTTTCGGATCGAGCGACTGTGGGAGTCGGACGCGAGGTTGACGGTCGCGGGCCGCAGCGTCCGCGCCATCGCGCCGGAGTTCCTGACCCTCCTGCTCTGCGTCCACGGCAACAAAGATTTGTGGGCGCGCCTCGAATGGGTCTGCGCCATCGACGCATTACTCACGCGCGAGCCGCGGCCCCGTCTGGAGACGATGTTGGGGGTGGCGAAGGCTCACGGGGCGACTCGCATCCTCCTGCTCGGTCTCGCCCTCGCGCACGGGTTGTTGGGGACTCCGCTCCCGGACGCAGTTTTAATGAAGCTCGAAGCCGAGCCCGCCGTCGCGCGGCTGGCGGCGACCGTGCGCAGGCAGATGTTCGACGGCGAGCCGAAAGTGCCGACGCTCGCAGAGCAGGTGCGCTTCCACACGCGCTCGAAGGACGGACTGCGGGATCGGGCGATCTACTGCGCGCGGCTCGCGCTGACCACGACCCCGCTCGACTGGGCGGCGACAGACCTGCCGCCGTCGCTCCCGTTCGCGCGGCCCCTCGCGCGCCCGCTGCGGCTGATGAAGAAGTACGTCATGCACCCCGTCCGGCGCGTCTCCTAACTCCGGCACGCCTCGAAGCGTCGTCCACCACGAGTTTAATGATCAGCGGCAGGGATATCGTCTACGTCTCCAGCATCGAGTGGAACTTCCTCTGGCAGGGGCATCAGGAGATCGCGCGGCGGCTCGCCGGGGCGGGCAACCGCGTCTTCTATCTTGAGAACACGGGCGTGCGCGCGCCCGGCGTGAGGGACGCGCGCCGCGTCGCCTTCCGCCTGCGCCGCTGGGCGGGCGCGCTCCGCTCGGGCGGCGTGCGCGAGGTCGCGCCGAACGTCTACGTCTGCTCGCCGCTCGTGCTGCCGCCCTTCGGCTCGGCGTTGCGCCGCGGCTTGAACCGGCACGTCCTGCTCCGGCTCGTGCGCCGGACGGCGCGCCGTCTGGGGATTCGCGATCCGCTCATCTGGACTTACCTGCCCACAGACACCACGCTCGACCTCGTCCGCACGCTCCCGCACCGCGAACTCGTCTACTACTGCGTCGCAGACTTCACGCAACTGACGCCGCAGCCGGAAAAACTCCGCGCGGCCGAGCGCGAGCTGCTCCGGCGCTGCGACGTAGTCTTCGCCTTCTGCACGGAGCTGGCGACGACCTGCGCCGAAGACAACCCGAACGTTCACGTCTTCCCCGCCGGCGTAAACCTCGACGCCTTCCCGCCCGACGCCGCGACCCGCGCGACGGCCGGGGCCGTCGCCGTCGGCGACGCGACTGACGCGGGCGCGCAAACTTTCCCGCCCGCCGAGACGGAACTCGCGAACCTCCCGCGACCGATCATCGGCTACGTCGGCGGGATGCACCGCCACGTCGACTTCGAGCTGTTGAAGAGTGCGGCGCGGGCGCGCCCCGACTGGTCCTGGGTCTGCGTCGGCGCGCTGCAAGCCGACACACGGGGCCTGGCGGACTTGCCGAACGTGCACATGCTCGGGCAGAAGCCGCACGAAGAGTTGGTCAACTACATCCGCCGCTTCGACGTGTGCATCGTCCCCTACGTCAACAGCGTCTACACGCGCACGGTCGTGCCGACGAAGATCAACGAGTACCTGGCGACGGGCAAGCCCGTGGTCTCGACGGACATCCCGACGGTCTGCGAGTTTAACGAAGAGCACCGCGTGCTCCTCACCTCGCCCGCCGACGCTGAGAGATTCGTGCCCGCCGTCGCGCAGGCGCTGGCGATGCCGCACGACCTCGCGGCCGTGCGTAAACGCCGCCGCGTCGCGGAGCAGGGTGATTGGGGGAAGCGGCTGGAGGAGATGAGCGGGTTGATCGAGGCGAGTGTCGAGGGGAGGAATCCTTCGGCCGCGAAGCGCCGGGCGCGCGCCGCTTCGTGAGTCGGAACCGCCCGCCGCAAGCGGGCGGGTCTACCGATTGTTAGATTGTGGATTGCGGATTTTAAGCAGAGAGCTTGAGTGCTTTTTAATCCGCATTCCGAAATCCGCATTCCTCATTCTTGTGACCCGCCCGTTTGCGGCGGGCGGTTCCGATCTCAGATTTTCACGCCGTAGCCGAGCCCGTCGCCGACGGGGAGCACCTGCGCGAGAAGTTGCGGGTGCGTGACGAACTCGCGGTTGAAACTCCTCAGGGCCTCGGTCGAAGCCTTCTGATCCGCAGAACGCACCTTGCCCGCCACCTGACCGCCCCACAACAGATTGTCGGCGATGACGACGCCGCCGCTGCGCAAGAGCGGGAGCGACAGGCGCAGGTAATCCGAATACTCCTCTTTCACGGCGTCGAGGTAGACGAGATCGAACGCGCCTTCGAGGCGCGGCAGCACGTCGAGTGCGAAGCCGCGCTCGACGCGGACGCGATGCGTCGCGCCCGCGCGCGCGAAGTAATCGCCCGCGCGGGCGATCATCTCTTCGCTCGGCTCGATGGTCGTCACGCTGCCGTCGTCCGCCATCCCGCGCAGCAGGTTGATGACCGAGTAGCCGATTGCCATCCCGATCTCCAACGCGCGGCGCGCGCCGATGGAGCGCGCGGTGATTTCGAGAAAGCGCGCGACCTCGCGATCCGCAATCGGCACGCGGTGCTCGGCGGCATACGCCTCCATCGCGGTAAGTAGTTCATCGCCCGCCGGGTGCAGACGCTCAAGGTACTCGGCCTGTGCGCGCTGAATGATCGCGTCGAGTCTTGCTTTCATGATTTCACCGTCCCGCTCGAACCTCTCGCCGGCTCGCTCCTTCTCACCACATCAACCCTCTTCATCGTCCGGCCCCTCCGCGTCGTCCGCCGCGACGGCGACGTAGCGGCGCGCCAGACCCAGCTCGCGCAGCTTGTGCTGGAGCGACTGCCGGTGCATGCCGAGCATCGCGGCGGCGCGCGTGACGTTGCCGCCCGTCTCTTCGAGGCAGCGCGCGATGTAGCGCCGCTCGAACTCGCGGCGATCCTCGCGGAAGTCGGCGGTGAAAGGCACGTCGAGCGCGCCCTCCGGCGTCTCGGCGCGCGCCGCGCCCGCCGCCGCGGGCTTGATCTCCTCGGGCAGATCGTGCGGCTGGAGATCGTCGCCCTCGGCGAGCACCATCGCGCGCTCGATCGTGTTGCGCAGCTCCCTCACGTTGCCGTGCCAGTCGTACTCCATCAGGCGGCGCATGGTGGCGGGCGCGATGTGGCGGTGCGGCAGTTTGTATTTTTCCGCGGCGGCGTGCGCGAACGACTCGGCGAGCACGGGGATGTCCTCCCTACGCTCGCGCAGCGGCGCGATCTCGACGGTCACGACCCTCAGGCGGTAGAAGAGATCGGCGCGGAAGCCCCCCTTCTCGATCTCCTGTTCGAGCGGGCGGTGCGTGGCGCTGATGATCCGCACGTCGACGGGGATCGACTCCGAGCCGCCGAGCCGCTCGACCCTGCGCTCTTCGAGCGCGCGCAGGAGTTTCGCCTGCACGTTGGCGCTCATGTCTCCGATCTCGTCGAGGAAGAGCGTGCCGCCGTTCGCCTGCTCGAACTTCCCCTGCCGGCGCGCGCTCGCGCCCGTGAACGCGCCCTTCTCGTGCCCAAACAGCTCCGACTCGATCAGCTCCGACGGCAGCGCCGCGCAGTTGACCGCGACGAACGCGCCGCCGCGCCGCTCGCGGCTCCGCTCGTGTATCTCGCGCGCGACCAGCTCCTTGCCCGTCCCCGACTCGCCGCGCACGAGCACCGTCGCGTCGGTCTCGGCCACCTTCTCGATGAGCGTGCGCACGCGGCGCATCGCCTCCGAGTCGCCGATGAGTGAGCCCTGCGCCTGCGCCGTCGCTTCGAGCCGCTCGCGCAGCCGCGCGTTCTCGCGGCGCAGCCGGACGGTTTCGAGCGCGTTCTTGACGACGAGCCGGAGGTCGTCCACCTCGTAGGGCTTCGGCAGGTAGTCGTACGCGCCCGCCTTCATCGCGTCGACCGCCATGCGCTCGGAGCCGTGCGCCGTGATGAGGATGACGAGGGGCGCCCCGCCCTGAAAGACTTTCAACTCCTGTAGGAAGTCGAGCCCGCTCTTGCCGGGCAGGTTCACGTCGAGCAGCATCAGATCGAAGGCGCGCGCGGAGAGTCGCGTCCGCGCTTCGACCACGCTCCCCGCCTCCTCGATCTCGTAGCCGAACTGGCCGAGCGCGCGCCGCATCCCGAAGCGCGCCGCCTCCTCGTCGTCCACGATGAGCAGGCGGCAGCCTTCGGGTTTATCTTTCTCTTTAGTCATGGCGTTCACGGAAAACTATCCCGCGCATTCTACCGCAACACCGCACCCAACGCGCAGTCGGTGGGGCACTGCCCGGCGCGGCGCGTAAACACCCGGCGCGGCGCGTAAACAACAGTGCGTTTCGGAATCTTCTGCCTCTTGTGTCTTGCTTAGCGCCTTTGCGCCTTTGCGTGAGAAAAAATTTTCACGCAAAGGCGCAAAGGCGCTAAGGGAAGCACGCAACGATCACTCTGAGTCGGTTAGAGGCTCTTGATCTCGTGCCGCGTCTGCCGCGGGCAGGAGCAACTCGAAGCGCGCGCCCTCGCCGGATCGCTGCGGCGCGAGCCGGGCCTCGCCGCCCGCCTCTTCGGCGCGCCTTCGCACGATGGCTAACCCCAGCCCCGTGCCGCGCTGCTTCGTCGTGAAGAACGGCTCCCAGATGCGCCGGCGCAGATCCGCGGGCACCCCTGCGCCGCCGTCCACGACCGACCACACCAGCATTGATCCCTCGCGCCGCAGCTCGACGCGCACCACGCCTCCCGCGGGGGTCGCCTGCAAGGCGTTGACGACCAAGTTCGACAGCGCGTCGCGCGCCGCCTCGACCGCCGAACCGCCGAGCGCGCCGCGCGCCTCAGCCCGCCATTCGAGACTGACCCCCCCGGCGACGGCCTGCGAGTCGAAGAGGTGGACGACGGCGTCGGTCAACTCGTCGGCGCGCGCCGCCGCTTCACTGTGCGGCGACTGGCGCGCGAAGCTGAGCAGTTGGGAGACGCTGCGGCTCAGCCGATCCGTCTCGCCGACGATCAGTTCGAGGTCGCGCGAGTATTCGCCCGCGACGCGCTCGTCCTCGCGCATGACCTGCGCGATAGACTTGATCGCCGAGAGCGGGTTCTTCACTTCGTGCGCGACGGTGGCCGCCATCTGGCCGAGCGCGGCGAGCCGCTCGCCGTGCGCGAGCTTGCGTTCGAGCCGCAGGTTATCTTCGAGCAACTTGCGATCCTCGACCGCGATTGAGACCTGCCCCGCGAGCAGCCCCAGCACCGAGAGCACGTCCGTGGTCAGCGCCTCGCCCGGCGCGTCGATCAGCATCAAGCCGTAGAACTCGCTCTCGCGCCGCAGGGCGAACGCCGCCTCGTAGCCGTGCGCGCGGAGCCGCGACTGCCACTCGATGCCGTCCGCCTCGCCCGCGCGCGCCAGCTCTACGAGCGGCTGCACCCAGGTCTCGTGATCAAGCTCGCCCTCGGCCGCGCCGCCGCCGTCACCGTTCCCCCCCGCCCCCGGCTCCGGGTCGTCCGCGTCGGCGTCGAGCCGCCTCGTCAGCGCGAAGCGCACGCGGCGCAAGCCGAGTTCCGTCGCCGTCCTCTCTTCGACGAGGCGCAGCAGCTCTCCCAACTCCTTGAAGCGCGACGACTGCGCGCCGATCCGCGTCAGCACCTCGCGGTAGAGCGCGGCCTCGCGCTCGAACAGTTTGTGGAAGCGCCTGTCGAGCCAAGCGCGCATCGGGGCGAAGACGAGCGCGAAGGCGAGCACAAGCAGCGTCTCGACCACGCCCGCGCGCAGGCCGTAGCGCGCCGTCAGCCACGCCGCGACCGTGCGGATGCCGAAGAGGTAGACGACTAACACGACCGCGGCGAAGGTCGCGACGACCAAACTCTCGCGGATGATCAGTTCGAGGTAGCGGTAGCGGTAAATCTGGTAGGCGATGAGCGCAGTCGGCAGGATCGAGCCGAGGTTGGCGAGCGTGCGCAGGTAGCTGCCCGCCACCGTGCCGTGCCCGACGCCGAGGGCGTATGCCGCGACGAGCAGCGCGCCGATGCCGACGAAGGAGGCGGCGAGGGTGCGCATCAGCCGCCGCTCGCCCGGCGAATCCGAAGCGCGCGCGATCAGCCAGTCCGTCGCGGCGATGAGACCGAGCACGTAAGCGCCCCACACGCCGAAGGGCAGCACGAAGAAGGAGAGCTTCTCCATCATCGGCGCGTAAGCCCCGCGCCAGATGTGCCAGACGGAGACCGCGAGGAATATCGTCGGGACGTAGGAGAGCCACACCCGCGCCCGCTCGAAGCGCGTCAGCTCCCTGCGGCGCGAGCGCGCCCACAGGTGCAGGTGGACGTGGAGGAGCAGCGAGTAGGAGAAGGTGATGCTCGTGACGGCGACCGTGTCGGCGACCCGCAGCCACGCCGACCAGCCCGCCACATCCAGACCCAACACGCGGTGCAGGGCGATGAAGAGGTTCCCCGCGTGCCAGAGCCCGACGCAGACGGCGAGCGCCCACAGCACCTGCTCGGTGCGCGCGAGCGCGTGCCGCTGCCGCGCCAGCAGCACGCCCATCCACAGCGGCAGCGCCGCGCCCACGCTGTAGCCGACGAGCTGTAAGACTTCGAGCAGGGACATGGGAAAGCCGTAACCCGTGACGGGTGACAGGTGACAAGATAAAACTTCCCGGCTTGCCTGTCACTCGTCACGGTTTACGGTTCACGGCTTTGCCTGTCACTCGTCACCTGTCACCCGTCACGGGTTTGAGCTGCTCTGGTCGAACGGGACGAGCGTGATCTCCGCGCGGCGGTTGCGCGTGCGCCCGGCGGGCGTGGTGTTGGGCGCGACCGGCTTGTCGGGACCCATCCCGCTGGCCTGGATGCGGCCGTCCTGCACGCCCGCGCCCGTGAAGCGCGCGGAGAGCGCCGAGGCGCGATCCTGCGCGAGCTTACGCAACGCCAGCTCGTCGCCGCGGCTGTCGGTGAAGACCTCGATGTAAATCTGGTAGTCGGGGTTGTTGGCGAGGAGCGCGGCCAGCGGCTCGACGGTCGCCGCCGCGTTCGGCGTCAGCTCCGCCGAGCGCGCGCCCGCCCAGACGCTGTCCGAGAGGACGAGCGTCATGCCGCGCTCGGCGTCGCGCACCGTGCCGAACCGCGCGAGCGCCTGCCTGAGCGCCGCCGCCTGCGTCTGCTGCTGCGCCTGCTTTTGCTCGGCGAGCCGCCGCTGCTCCTCGACGCTGCGCTCGCCCTCGATGCGCGCGAGCTTCACCCGCGCGTCCTCGGACGCCGCGCGCGCCTGCTGTAACTCCTCGCGCAGCCGCGCGTTCTCCGAGCGCAGATCGCGGACCTGCTGGTTCGTGTTCGAGAGATCGCGATCCGAGAGTTCGCGCGCGCGCTCGGATTTTTCGAGCCGGTCGCGCAGCTCGGCGATCTCCTGCTGGTAGCCCTCGGAGGTCTTCTCCGCCTCGCGCACCGCCGCGTCGCGCCGCGCGATCTCCTCGCGCCGCCCGCGCGCGGCCTTGCGCGCCTCGGCGATCTCTTCCGCCTTCGCGCCGAGGCTGATGGCGCGGCGCGCGAGCGCGTCCACCTCCGCGTCCGGCTGCTTCAGACGCCACGCCGTCTCGGCCTGCGCGAGCTGATCGTTCGCCTCCTTCAACTCGTCGGGCGCGTCGCGGTCGGCCCCGGCGAAGCGGGCGAGCCCGATGGACTGGCGCGCGCCTAAGAGCGACGTGGGCGTGCGCGCGTAGTCGGCGTCGGCGACTTCCGGCACGCGCGCCTGGTTGAAGTAGTCGCTCGTGTTGCCGAGGTAGCGGACGGCGACGGTCGCAACGTCCGCGTTGCCGGGGCGGTTCGGCGGGAGGTTTTCGAGCACGACCATGCGGCTCGGCCCCCTCACGAGGAAGTGGGGCTCGGCGGTGACGATCATCGCGAAGGTCTGGAGCGGGGTCGTCACGTCGATCTTCGAGTCGACGATGAAGCTGCCGCCCCTCTTGATCTCGCCGAGGTTGTCGGCGCGCCCTTCGGGCGAGATCGCCCAGAGCACGTAGGTCGTGTAGACGCTGCCGAGCTCGAAGGCGCGCGGCAGCGCCTCGACGCTCATCTCCACGCGCGTCCCGCGCCGCCCGCTGCGCGTGACCTTCGCCTCGCCCTTCAGGCGCGGCAGGCGGGTCGTGCCGCGAAACTTCACGCTGACGCCCTGTTCGAGCGGGTACGTGATGGCGACCGTCTCGCGCCGCAGATCGCTCTGCGCCGCCGCGGTCGCGGCGAGCGCGAAGACGGCGCACAGAGTCGTGGACAGTTTCCGGAGGCCGGGCAGGGGGCGCGACGAGTTCATAACGAGTGCTCCTAAAAGATTTGGTCTCGCGAGTGCGAAGTTCGCGGCTTCACCGCGAGAAGAGGCGACTTCGCCTGAATGGATGCGGCGGGCGCGCGGGCGCGTTGCCGGGGGAAAATGTGGGTCTTCGTTGTGCCGACCGGCCCGACGGCGGGGGCGCGCCCGCGGCGCGGCGTTAGCGTTTACTCTTCGCGGCCCGCGATCACCTGCGCGCGGCACGCCTGTAGGCCGCCCACTGCACGACGGCGACGCCGACGGCGCACAGGATCAGGATGTGTATGAAGCCGCCCTTCCCCGCGAGCACCCCGACGAGCCACACGACGAATAACACGATAGCGATGATCCAGATCACCAACCGGCTTCACCCCGCGTCGCGCCCGCCCCCTACTTCGACGCGACCCTCACCGACCCGGCCGGCAGGCCGACGGCGCGCAGCGTGCGGCGCGCGCGGTCGCCGCCGACGATCAGCGGCGCGCCCGCCCCGTTCGGCGCGAGGGCGAGCGTGCGCAGGGGGCGCGCGTCGCCGCCCGCCGCGGCCTCAGAGCCCTTCGGCTCGTCGGCCACCTGCCAGATGATCGAGCCGTCGCGCCCGGAGAAGCCGCGCGCGAAAACGCTGTCGTCCGCCGCGATCACGTCGAGGTAGCCGTCGCGGTTGAGATCGGCGAAGGAGGGCGTGAAGGCGTCGCGCCCCCCCTGCGCAGACCAGTCGATCTTGCCCTCGGCGCTGATGACCGCGATGCGGCCGCGGCTCGTGAGCATCACGATCTCGATCGTCCCGTCGCCTTCGATGTCCGCGGCGGCGAGTCGCCCGCGCGGCGACTCGCCCTCGGTCGTGATGCGCCCCAGGGGCTTGAGATCGCCGCCGAGGAAGAGCAGCCCGTGCTCCGTGCCGACGACGACCAGCGTGGCGCGCGGGGTGGCGATGACGAGCGGCGGCGTGACGAAAGGCACGTCAAACTTCACGGCCCGCAGGCGCTCGCCGCTGCCGCGGCGGATGTCTATCTGCGCGCCCTTGAGGGAGAGCGCGACGCCGCGCTCCGCCCCGCTCTGGAACGGGATGGGCAAGCCGATCACCTCGCCGTCGAGATTCGCGCGGGAGGCGATGACGCCGGTGGCGGCGTTGAGTATCGTGAGCCCGCTCGGCGCTTCGGTGGCGACGGCGATCTCTATCGCGCCCGCCTCTTCGCCGAGTTGCGCCACGCAGCCGCCCGTGGGCCTGCCGTTGAGGCTCGTGCGCCACAGCTCCCGCCCCGTCCCGCCTTCGAGCAGGCGCACGCCCCCGTCGAACGCGACGAGCACGTTCGACGTGTCGCCTTGCGTTGCGGCGACGACGACGGGGGTGAAGATCAGAGCCGGCGCACCCGGTGTCCGACTCGACGAGTTGGCCGCCGCCGCGCCGCCCGGCCCCGGCGGCGAATAGCGCGCCGTCCAGAGCGCCGTGCCGGTCGCGCCTTCGAGTGCGTAGATCGTCCCTTCCGAGTTGACCGCGACGAGATCGACCGTCTGCCCCGGCCGCAGCCTCGCGGGCACCGGCCGGTCGACGTTGCCCGTCGCCGTCTCCCACCCGACGTTGGCCGCCGGTCTCAGGATCGTCGGTACGGCGGCGGCGGCGGGAGGAGTGACTTGTTGCGGGGTGCGCGTGACCAGGATGACTTGCGGGGCGTCGTATTTGCCGGTCGCCTGGGGCGCGGGCGCGACGCGCCAGAAGTAGGTGCCGGGAGCGAGCGGCATGGTCGATTCGAGCGCCTCGACCGCGCCGTCGAAGACGATGTCGTCGAAGCTCGCGTCGCGCGAGACTTGCAGGCGGTAGCGGCGCACGGAGCCCTTCGCCTCCCACCGAAACGTCGTCTCTATCTCCTGCGGCGGCGAGCCCCCGCCGGGCTGGCGCGCGGGCGGGGCCGCGCGGCGCTGGGCCACAGCCGGGAGCGTGAGGGCGGCCGGAACGAGGAGCACGGCGATGGCCGCCTTCAAGAGGGTGCGCGAGGAGACGCGCGGTGGTCGGCGCGGGGGGGAGAGTTGCTTGATCATATCGCGTCGTTGAGTTTGTAGCCGACGCCGCGCACGGTCAGCACGTAGCGCGGGTTCTTGGGGTCGGGCTCGATCTTCTGACGGAGTCGGTTGATGTGCGGATCGACGTTGCGCTGGTAGCCCTCGTAGTCGGTGCTCCAGACCTGATCGAGCAGGTCGTTGCGCGACCAGGCGCGGCCGGGCTCGCTCGCGAGTCGCGCGAGGATCTGGAATTCGAGCGGCGTGAGATCGACGACCGCGCCCTCGCGCGTGACCTCGTGCCGGCGCTTGTCGATGACGAGATCGCCGATCTGGATGCGCTCCTTGCCGTCGGGCTCCTTCGCGACGCCCGTGCGGCGCAGCAGCGCCTCGACTCTCACTTCCAGCTCGCGCGGCTCGAAGGGCTTGGCGAGGTAGTCGTCGCCGCCGGCCTCGAAGCCCGCCACCTTGTCGTCGATCTCGTTGAGCCCGGTCAGGAAGAGCGCCGGGGTTTGCAGGTCGCGCTCGCGCAGACGGCGCAGGAGTTCAAGGCCGGTCATGCCGGGCGGCATCGTCACGTCGAAGATGAAGCAGTCGAACCTCTGCGCGAGCGCCGCC
Organism: Pyrinomonadaceae bacterium; assembly: GCA_035537435.1. Classification (GTDB taxonomy): domain Bacteria; phylum Acidobacteriota; class Blastocatellia; order Pyrinomonadales; family Pyrinomonadaceae; genus JAIVGV01. The sequence continues at coordinate 25,098 of DATLMC010000102.1, forward strand.
TGGAACGCCTCCTCGGCGCTCTCGGTCTCGACGACCTCGTAGCCGAGGCGGCGCAAGTAGCCCGCCAGCAGCATCCTCATGCTCATGTCGTCGTCGGCGACCAGGATTCTTCTCACGGGCTGTTCCACGGACTTCACCTGTTGCGGCGCAGAGTTTGCCGTCACTGTCTGTCCTCCAGATTGTAATGTGATCCGAATTATACGGCAAAAGTCCGCGCGGCACAGCAAAAAGTGGCGCCGCGGGGGCGAAACTTTTTCGCCCCAAGCTCTTCGCGCAGACGAATTTAACGCGCCGCCCGAACCTTGACGCGCGCGGAGGCGTCTTCGTATAGTCATTCTTCCGACGGCGGACGCGATCGCCTCCACTTCAGAACACGCGCGTTAACAGGCACAATCAGATCGAGCGATGCGAGACCTCCGGCGACTACTAACTTACCTCAAGCCGCACTGGGGGAAGTTCGCGCTCGCCACCGTCGCGATGGTCGCGGGCGCGCTGTTGCAGAGCGCGGTGGGCGGCCTGATCGTGCCGATCTTCGATCAGGCCCTCAACCACGGCGGCGCGCAGCAGCGCGGCAACACGATCTTCCAGCTCAACCGCCTGATCCCCTCTTCGAGCTTCGACGCCTGGCGCACCATCGCGATCCTGCTCGTCACGCTCACGCTCGCCAAGGGCGTCGCCGAATACTTTTCGACCTACCTGATGGCCCGCGTCGGCCAGGAGTCGGTCCTGAAGCTGCGGCAGGATTTGTACTCCCACCTGCTGCGGCAGTCGTCCGACTTCTTCGAGCGGCACCGGACGAACTACCTCGTCTCGCGCCTCGTCTCTTCGGCGGCGGCGATCGAGGCGGCGGTGACGAACACGCTGCGCGACATGCTGCGCGAGGGCATCACGCTCGTCGCCTTCCTCGCCGCGTCGTTCTACTTCTCGTGGCGGCTGACCGCCGGGTCGCTCCTGATCGCGCCCGTCATCGCGTGGCTCACGGCGACCTTCGGGCGGCGCTTGCGCAACCTCTCGCGCGAGATGCACGAGGGCAACCAGCGGCTCGTGGACACGGCGCAGGAGGGGCTGGCGAACCAGCCGATCGTGAAAGCCTACCGGGGCGAGGCGCGCGAGCAGGGGCGCTTCACGCGCGTCGCGCGCCTCATCATGCGCGCGAACCTGCGCTCGGCCAAGATCAGCGGCTTCGCGCCACCGATGATCGAGCTGATCGGCGTCGTCGCCGTCGCCGTGCTGCTCTACTTCGGGCGGCGCGAGATCGTCGCCGGCCGCATGGACGCCGCGCAGTTCCTCGCGTTCCTCTTCTTCCTCTTCTCGTCTTACGACCCGATGCGCAAGCTCTCGCGCCTGCATAACGCGATGGAGATCGCGCTCGCCGCCGCGCGACACGTCTGGGAAGTCCTCGACGAGCGTTGCGAGCTGCCGGAGAGGGCGGACGCCGTCGCGCTCGCGCCGCTCGGCGACCGGATCGAGCTGCGCCGCGTCTCGTTCAACTACGGGAACGAGGAGCGGGCGGTGCTGCGCGAGGTCGATCTGACGATTCAGGCGGGCAAGATGGTCGCGCTCGTCGGCGAGTCGGGCGGCGGCAAGTCGACTCTGACGAAGCTCATCCTGCGTTTCCACGACCCCTCGGCGGGCGCGGTCGTCTGGGACGGCACGGACTTGAGAGACGCGCGGATCGACTCGCTGCGCCGCCACGTCGCGCTCGTCACGCAGGAGACGGTGCTGTTTAACGAAACCGTGCGCTACAACATCTCCTACAGCCGGCCCGACGCGACCGCCGAAGAGATCGAGAGAGCCGCGCGCGTCGCCTTCGCGCACGACTTCATCGAGGAGCTGCCCGAAGGCTACGACACGCTCGTCGGCGAGCGCGGCATCTTTCTGTCGGGCGGGCAGCGGCAGCGCCTCGCCATCGCGCGCGCCGTGCTCGCCGACGCCGCCGTGCTCGTCCTCGACGAGGCGACCTCCGCGCTCGACACGGAGTCGGAGCGCTACGTCCAGAAGGCCCTCGCGAACCTGACGCGAGACCGCACGACGGTCGTCATCGCGCACCGGCTCTCGACCGTGCGCCGCGCGGATCAGATCGTCGTCGTCGAGCGCGGGCGCATCGTCGAGACCGGCAGGCACGAAGAGCTGCTCGCGCGCGGCGGCATCTACAAGCGCCTCTACGAGCTGCAATTCGCGGACGAGGAGGAAATGATCGCGAGCAGTTAGCGATTAGCTGTTAGCTGTTGGCTATTGGCTATTGACCGTTAGCTTTTGGCTTTTAGCTATCGGATGCGAGATTTCATGCGTGCACTTGAAGACTACCTGGTCGACGGTCTAATCGAAACTCTTCCGGCTGTCAGCTAACGGCTAACAGCTAACGGCTCATTATGAAATCAATGACGGGATTCGGCCGCGGCTCGGCCGCGGGCGAGAACTTCAAAGTCTCGGTCGATCTGAAGACGGTCAACAACCGCTTCCTCGACGTGCACCTGAGGGTGGGCGCGGAGCTGGCGAGCCTTGAGGCGATCATCCGCAAGCGCGTCGGCGAAAAACTCTCGCGCGGGCGCGTCGACGTGACGCTCAACCTCGACCGCACGAACGAGCTGACCTACGAGGTCAACCGACCGCTCATCACCGGCTTCATCGAGGCGATGCGCGCCGTGCAGCGCGAGTTCAACCTGGCGGGCGAGCCCGACGTGAACGTGCTCGCGCGCCTCCCCGGCGCTTTGCAGCCCGTGCGCGACGGCGGGCTCACCGAAGAGATGGTGCGCGGCGCGGAGCGCGCGGTGGACGAAGCCCTCGACGAGCTGAACCGGATGCGCGAGCGCGAGGGCGGGGCGCTCGCGGCGGAGATGGCGTCGCGGCTGGATTCCATCGAGCGGCAGATTCCGCTCGTCGAGGCGGTGGCGAAGGAGCTGGTCGAGGCGTACCGGACGCGCCTGCAAAAGCGTATCAGCGAACTCCTCGCGCGCGACGGGCTGGAGATCATCGAGCTGGATCAGGGCCGGCTCGCGCAGGAGGTCGCCTACCTCGCCGACCGCAGCGACATCTCGGAAGAGATCGCGCGGCTGAGGAGCCACGTCACGCAGTTCCGCGAAACGATCTCTGCGGGCGGCGAGGCCGGCAAGCGGCTCGACTTTCTGACGCAGGAGTTGAACCGCGAGGCGAACACGGTCTTGTCGAAATCCACCGACCTCGCGATCAAGGAGGCGGCGCTCGCCATCAAGGCGGAGGTCGAGAAGCTGCGGGAGCAGGTGCAGAACGTTGAGTGAGAAGACGACACGCGAGCTGACGGCCGACGCACTCGCCGCCATGAACCTGCCGGAGGCGCGCGGCATCCTGTTCGTCGTCAGCTCGCCTTCGGGGGGCGGCAAGGGCACGCTCATCCGCCGCGTGCTGCCGGTCGTCCCGCGCCTCGGCTACTCCGTCTCGTGGACGACGCGCGAGCCGCGCGCGGGCGAGCAGGACGGCGTCCACTACTTCTTCGTCTCCGAGCAAGCCTTCGCCGAGGCGCGCGAGCGCGGCGAATTCCTGGAGTGGGCGGTCGTCCACGGCAAACACTACGGCACGTCGCTCGCCGTCATCGAGCGCGAGCTGGGGTCGGGCCGCGACGTGATCCTGGAGATCGACGTGCAGGGCGCGGAGTCAGTCAGACGCGCGGCGGTCGATTCGGTGGGCGTCTTCATCCTCCCGCCCTCGTTCGAGGTCTTGCGCGAGCGCCTGACGAACCGCGCGTCAGAGTCGCCGGAGCAGCTCGTGACCCGCCTGCGCAACTCGCGCGGCGAGTTGGCGCGCTACACGGAGTTCGACTACGTCCTCCTGAACGACGACGCGGATCGGGCCGCGCGCCAGCTCGCGTCGATCATCTTGGCCGAGCGGGCGCGCCGGCAGAGGCAGGAACGGCTCGCGCGCGCGGTGCTCGCGACCTTCCCCGACACGGCGGCGAGCGCGTGAGGGTTTGCCGCCGAGGCCCTTTCACACGTACATTAGTGGATCGAGATTGAACCGGAATAGGTGACAGACACTATGGCAAAGCAAACGAAGGCGGAAACGAAGGCGGCGTTCGAGCCGGTGGAGAGCGTGGACGGCAACCCGGAGATGGACTCGAAGTACCGTCTCATCATCGTCGCGGCGCAGCGCAGCAAGCAGATTCAGCGCGGCGCGCGCCCGCGCGTCGACATGGACATCCAGCGCCACAAGGCGACCCGCGTCGCCCTCGAAGAAGTGCAGCAGGGCAAGATCGCTTTTCACTTCACCGAGAAAGAATAACTGCCCGCGCCCGCCGCGCCTTCGGGATCGACGGGCGACGCCCGGCGTGTGTCGCCGGGCGCGATCCCCGGCGGCGTCAGGCCACCTCAAACGCGCCCGCGCCACGCGTCGTAACCATCCTCGGCGGCGCGCGCCTCGACTTCGAAGCTGATCGCGAGGTACGCCGCGCGGTGCCTCTCACGCGCGCGCCCCGCCTCCCTCCCCAGAGCCCTCGCGTAATCGCGCAGATACAGAGATAGAAAAGGCACGAAGCCGACGCGCGCGTACTGTAGGACGTGCGTCGCCTCGTGAACGGCAAGCCCCGCCGGTAACGCCAGGCGGTCGTCCGCGCCCCGGCGTAAAAACTCGGGGGAGACGAAGACGCGGCTGCCGAACGTGATCGCGCCGATCCCGAAAGTCCGCGTCAGCAGGCCGGCGAACCGACCCGCGTAAAACCTGACGCGCGGCAGTCGCAGCGATTCGTCGCGCAGGTGTTGGCGGAAAAACTCTTCCAGCCGGCGGTGGGATTCGGGCGCGAGCAACATAAGACCGTCAACCGCAGACCGTGACAGGTAAACGGCGACAGGTGACAGGAACATGACGTAAACCGTAAACGGCGACAGGTGACAAGAGAAAATGGTTTTACTTATCACCCGTCACGGTTTACCTGTCACGAGTTTTACATCCCTTTGTAATCGGGGCCGCCGCCGCCTTCGGGCGTGACCCAGTTGATGATCTGGTAGGGATCCATGATGTCGCAGGTCTTGCAGTGGACGCAGTTGGAGAAGTTGATCTGGAGCTTGCGCCTGCCCGCCGCGCCGTCCTCGACCATCTCGTAGACCGCCGCCGGGCAGAAGCGTTGGCACGGGTTGCCGAACTCCTCGGCGCAGCGCGTCGAGCAGATGTCGGTGTCGAGGACGTGGAGGTGCGCGGGCTGATCCTCGTCGTGCCCGACCGCGGCGTGGTAAACGTCCGTCAGCTTGTTGAAGGTGAGTTTGCCGTCGAAGCGCAGGCCCTCGTAGCGCTGGGTGATGTCGTCGCCTTGATAGCCGTACTCGGAGAGCTTGCGCATGACTTCGTGGCCCGGCTCCGCCTTCGCGCGGTCGAAGAGGCCCCACGAGCGCCCGCCGGTGACGAACTGCAATCCCGCGTTGGCGAGGCCGAGCCAGCGCCCGCGGCTGAACGCCGAGTGGAAGTTCCTCACGCCGCGCAGCTCCTTCATGATCCAACTACCTTCGATGCGGCGCGCGTAGCCGCTCAGCTGGTGCGCGGAAAAATCGTTGGCGACGAGCGCGTCGAAGATCGTCTCGGCGGCGAGCATCCCGCTCTTGATGGCGGTGTGGATGCCCTTGATGCGCTGCGCGTTGAGGAAGCTGGCGCAGTCGCCGACTAAGAGCACGCCGTCACCGTAGAGTTGCGGCATCGAGAAGTAGCCGCCCGCCGCGATGGTCTTCGCGCCGTAGCGCAGGAGTTTTCCGCCTGCGAGGAGACGGGCTAAGAACGGGTGCTGCTTGAAGCGTTGGAACTCGGCGTGGGGGTCGAGCAGCGGATCGCGGTAGTCGAGCCCCGTCACGTAGCCGAGGTTGACGACGCGGTTCTGCAGGCCGTAAATCCACCCGCCCCCATAGGTCTGCGCGTCCGACGGGTAGCCGAGCGTGTGCGTGACGCTGCCCGCCGGGTAGCGGTCGTCGGGCAGCTCCCACAGCTCCTTGATGCCGATGCTGTAGACCTGCGGCTCGCGCCCCTCGTTCAGGTTGAGGCGCTGCGAGAGTTGCTTGGTCAGCGAGCCGCGCGGGCCTTCGCCGAGCACCGTCACCTTCGCGAGCAGATCGACGCCCGGCTCGAAGTTCGCCTTGCGGTGCCCTTCCTTGTTGATGCCCTTGTCGCCCGTGCGCACGCCGACGACTCTGTCCTGATCGTCGTACAACATCTCCGCGCCCGGAAATTCGGGGAAGATGTTGACGCCCGCCTCCTCGCACTTCTCGCCGAGCCACGCCACGAGCTTGTTCAGGGAGACGACGTAGTAGCCGTGGTTCTTCAAAGGCGGCGGCGTGATCGGCGACTTGATGGCGCGCGTCTTCGTGAGGTAGAGGAACGAGTCGTTCGTGACGGGCGATTCGAGCGGCGCGCCCTGCGCCTCGAAGTCCGGGATCAACTCGCGCAGCGCCTTCGGGTCCATCACCGCGCCCGACAGGATGTGCGCGCCCACGTATGCGCCCTTCTCGATGACGCCGATCTGAATCTCGCCGAGCGGCTTGCCCTCGCGCGCGCCTTCGCCGACCAACTTGTCGTGCTCGGCGACGAGCCGCGCCAGGTGCAGCGCCCCGCTCAAGTTCGCCGGGCCTGCGCCGACGAAGACCACGTCCATCTCCAAACTTTCGCGTTCCATCAATTCTCCCCGCCGCTTACCACCAACCGACGGCCAGGCAATGATTTTCACACGCCGCCGCCGGCCGGGGTAAAAAATGAATGACCATTCAGTCAGTCAAGTATAACAAACCGCGCGCCTTCTCCTAAGTCGCCGGGCATGATTCGACGGTACGTGATCGGTATTGGAATGTGGCGTCCTTACCTTTGCGACTTTGCGTGAGAAAGAGTTTCACGCTGGAGGCGCAAAGGCGCGAAGCAAGAAGAAGGATGGACGGCTGTTTTTCTTTTTGCGTCGCGGGCGTCGTAGAATAGCGGCACACGAAAGGACAAGGACAAAATGGGTGAGCACACGAACCGACTCGCGGGCGAGACGAGCCCGTATCTTTTACAGCACGCGCACAACCCCGTCGATTGGTATCCGTGGGGCGAGGAGGCGCTGGCGCGCGCGCGCGCCGAAGACAAGCCGATCCTGCTGAGCATCGGCTACTCCGCCTGCCACTGGTGCCACGTGATGGAGCGCGAGTCGTTCGAGAACGACGAGATCGCGCGCGTGATGAACGAGAACTTCGTCAACATCAAGGTCGACCGCGAGGAGCGGCCCGATCTCGATCAGGTCTACATGAACGCCGTCCAGATGATGACGGGCCACGGCGGCTGGCCCATGACCGTCTTCCTCACGCCCGACCTCGTCCCCTTCTACGGCGGCACGTACTTCCCCCCCGAAGATCGGCACAACCTTCCGGGCTTCCCGCGCGTGCTGCTCGGCGTCGCGCAGGCGTACCGCACCAGCCCCGACGAGATCGCGCAGACGGCTTCGAGCGTGCTGGGCGAATTGCGGCGCACGGGCGCCGCGCGCGAGTCGAACGCGGCGCTCACTGAAGAGTTGCTCGACGGCGCGGTGCGCGGGCTCTCGCGCAACTACGATCCGCGCCACGGCGGGTTCGGGGGCGCGCCCAAGTTCCCTTCGCCGATGGGCCTTGAGTTTCTGCTCCGCGCGCACAAGAGGACGGGTGACGAGAACGCGCTGCGGATGGTGACGCACACCTGCCGCAAGATGGCGGGAGGGGGGATGTACGACCAGCTCGGCGGCGGCTTCCACCGCTACTCGACCGACGCGCGCTGGCTCGTCCCGCACTTCGAGAAGATGCTGTACGACAACGCGCAGCTCTCGCGCCTCTACCTCCACGTCTGGCAGGCGACGAAGGACGAATCTTTCCGCCGCGTCGCGGTCGAGACGCTGGAATACGTCGTGCGCGAGATGACCGACGAGAGCGGCGGGTTCTATTCGACGCAGGACGCCGACTCCGAAGGCGTCGAAGGCAAGTTCTTCGTCTGGTCGCGCGAAGAACTCGGACGACTACTCGGCGAAGAGGATGCCGCGCTCGTCGCCGCTTACTACGACGTGTCGGCGGAGGGGAATTTCGAGGGCGAGAACATACTCAACACGCCGCGCCCGGCGGCAGAGGTCGCGCGCGAGCTGGGCGTCACGGCCGATCAAATTATTCAGGCGGTCGGGCGCGCCCGCCCCGTGCTGTTCGCGGAGCGCGAGAAGCGCGTTAAGCCGGGGCGCGACGAGAAGGTTATCGCCGCCTGGAACGGGATGATGCTCCAGAGCTTCGCCGAAGCCGCGGCGGTGTTGGAGCGGGAAGACTTCCGCGCGGTCGCCGAAAGGAACGCCGACTTCATCCTCGAACGACTCCGTGCCGACTCGCACCTGCTGCACGTCTACAAGGACGGCCGCGCGAAGCAGCACGCCTTCCTCGACGACTACGCCTGCGTCGCTTCGGGGCTGCTCTCGGTCTACGAGACGACCGGGAGCCTGCGCTGGCTGCGAGAGTGCCTGGCGCTGACGGAGCAGATGCTCGCGGAGTTCTGGGACGGAGAGGGCGGCGGATTTTTCTACACGGGCGAGAGCAGCGAGAAGTTGATCGTCCGCCAGAAGGACTACTTCGACAACGCGACGCCCTCCGGCAACTCCGTCGCCGCGGGACTACTCGCGCGACTCGCCGCGCTGACCGAAAACGAAGACTACAGGCGCAGAGCGGTGACCGTCTTCCGCCTCGTCCGCGACGCGGCGGAGCGTTACCCTTCGGCTTTCGGCTGCCTCCTCGGCGCGCTCGACTTCCACCTCTCCACGCCGGCGGAGATCGTCGTCGTCGGGAAGCCCGGCGACGGCCCGACACTCGAACTGCTGCGCGAAGTCTGGAGTCGCTACCTGCCGAACAAGATCGTCGCGCCGGCCGGCGAGGGCGACGAGGAGGCGGCCGTCATCGTCCCGCTGCTTCGCGGGCGCACGCTGATCGGAGGGCGGGCGACCGCATACGTCTGCGAGAACTATGCCTGCCAGCGCCCGGTGAATGACGCGAAAGAGTTGGCCGCGCAACTCGGCGCGGGCGCGACGAAAAGCGCAGGCGAGTCCGCGTGAGAACTTCGGGCACGCGGGGCGATGCGTGGCGGGAGCCAACCGGGCCGTCCGAATTTAGGTGAGGGCTTCGCGGAGGGCGGAGAGCAGCTCTTCGCCGAAGTTGGAGATCTTCGAGTCGCCGAGCCCGTAGATCGAGCGCAACGCTTCGACCGTCGCGGGGCGCTCGCGCGCGAGGCATTCGAGCGTCCGGTCAGGGCAGATCATGTAGGCGGGCACGCGCTGGTTGTTCGCGCGCCCCAGCCTCCACCTTTTGAGGTGTGCCACCGCGCGCTTCTCCTCCGGCGTGAGCGGCGGGGAGGCGGCGACCGGCCTACGCCTGCGCTTCGGCTTGGACGCCGGCGACTCGTCCGGGATGAGAGCCCAGCGGAGCGCATCCTCCCAACGCCCCTCGGCTTCCAACCGCCGCCTCAACTCTTCGTAGACCATTAAAGTTACGTGCACGTCCTTCGCGGCGTATTCGAGCTGCGCGCGCGTCAAGGGGCGTCGTCGCCAGTTAGAAGACTGCAAGCTCTTGTCGAGGGGGGTGCCGAAGAGGTGCTCGGCGACGGAGGCGAGGCTGTGGGAGGGCAGGACGAGCGCGGAGCGCGCGAGGCTGAGCGTGTCGACGAAGGAGGCGGGGCTCAGGTTCTCGCCGCGTAAGACCCCCTGGTCGAAGCGCGCGTTGTGCGCGACCATCCGGACAGCGGGCTCTTCGACGACGGCTCGCACCGGCTCGATGCCGGTCGCCAGAACGTCGATCACGGAGATCGTCCCGCCCGACTCGCCGAGCTGAACGAGCGAGACGTGCGACTTCGACACTTTAGCGTCCCAGTAGGTCTCGGTGTCGAGCCCGATCAGCGCCGCGTCGCGCAGCCCTTCGAGCGCGACCACGGCCTCGCGCGCGTCGGTGATGTACCGGAAGGGAGGAGCGTCTGCCATTCGCGTCGCCGTCTCCGGCGCTTCTCGTGTGGCGCTTGATGCTTAATAAGCAGGGCCGCGCCGGCCGCAGCGCGCCGTCGTCCTGTCGGTCGCCCTGTTAGAGATTACCCGGTATTGCGTTTGTGCGATTTCTCACGCAGTCTAGCACTAGAGAAGCTGCCCGTTCAAAGCCTTAACAGGTTGTAAGCGCCCTCACTTGCGCCACAGAGGGTGTCGCCCGGCGTATTCAGACAGCCCCCCTGAGCCCTGTCAGCTATCTACCGGGAAACGTTGAATAAATCTTGACGATGAGGTCTAAAACGGTTATTTTTAATACAGCCAACGATGTTGGCAGTCGTTTGAAGATGTTTCCCTCCAGCTAACGCTACGAGTCCAGACCTTCCACACGTTCCTTGTCACTACCTAACAGGGATTCAGAGATATCATGCCAAAAGGAAATCTCAAGAGCCTGGCGCTCCTCTGCTGCGTCTCGGCACTGGCGGCGGCGACGCTCGTCCTCTCGCTTGGCGGCTTCCTGGCCTTGACCACCTACGGATTCATATGTTGCGGCGCGCTGCTGTGTCTGACGGCTGTCGTGAGCCGCTTCACCGTGCCGATCTCAAGCGGGGACGGGAAGAACTACAAGTCCATCGCCGACGCACTCATCTTCCTCACGGCGATGATGTTCGGCGTCGGCCCCGCGGCACTCCTCTCCGGGGTCGACGGTTTCCTCTCGACGCGGCCCGTCGCGGACAAACGCCTCAGGGCTTACCTCACAGCCTCGACCATTTTTTCGACCGGGATGGCGGTCGTGGTCTACCAACTCCTCGCCCAGCTCTCGGCCGGGACGCTGTCGAACGACGGCGAGCACTTCGCGCCGCTCGGGGCCGTACTACTGCCGCTCTGCTGCCTGGCGCTCGTGCAGTACGGGCTCAACACGCTGGCGAGCGCCGGCTACGTGGCGCTCGAAGCGGGCGGCGCGATGAAATTCTCGCGCGAGGGCGCGGTGTGGACTTCGATGGCGCAGGTCGCGGGCGCGGCGTCGGCGGCGCTCTTCTACTCCGGCATCAGCGGCGCCGGCTTCTCATTCATCCTCATCGGGGCGCTCATCGTGGGGCTCGTCTACCTGCTGTACCGCTTCGACGAGAAGCGCGTCATGGAGGTCAGGAAGGCGGAGGAGGAGAAGCTCAAACACATCCAGGAGATCGCCGATCTCCACATGAACACCATCGAGTCGCTCGCCATCGCCATCGACGCGAAGGATCAGACGACGCACGGCCACGTCCGCCGCACGCAGATTTACGCGATGGAGCTGGGCAAGATTCTCGGCGTGCGCGAGCACGAGCTGCACGCCCTCGAGGCGGGCGCACTGCTCCACGACGTGGGCAAGCTCGCCGTGCCCGAGTACATCCTCAACAAGCCGGGCAAGCTGACCGCCGCCGAGTTCGACAAGATGAAGATTCACACGGTGGTGGGCGGCGACATCATCAAGCGCGTCAACTTCCCCTACCCCGTCGAGGACATCGTCCGCTTCCACCACGAGAAGTGGGACGGCTCCGGCTACCCGAAGGGCCTGAAGGGCGAGATGATCCCGCTCGTCGCGCGCATCATCTCGGTCGTGGACTTCTACGACGCGACGCGCTGCGACCGGCCGTACCGCGTCGGCATGAAGCGCGAAGACTCGCTCGCCCTGCTGCGCCGGATGGCGGGCTCGTCCTTCGACCCGCGCGTCGTGGAGACGTTCGTGGGCCACATCGACTTCTTCGACAACCTGATCGCCGATCAGGACATTCAGGAGCAGGTCGCCTCGGAAGACAACCCCGGCATCGCGGGCGCGCGCCCCGACGCGGGCCTCGCCTCCGACATCCTCGGATCGGGCGACGACTCCGGCTACCGCTCCATCGTCGAGGCGCAGCGCGAAGTCTTCGCCCTCCACGAGATCGCGCAGACCATCGGCTCCTCGCTCAACATGCAGGACACCGTCACGCTCGTCTCGAACAAGCTGCGCGCCATCGTCCCCTTCGACACCTGCGTCATCTACCTCGTCGACGACCGCTCCGGCAAGGCGGTCGCCGCGCACGCCGCCGGCGAGCACGCCGAGACGTTCGCGCGCCGGCGCGTCACCATCGGCGAGGGCATCACGGGCTGGGTCATCGCCAACGCCCGCTCGATGTGCAACACGCCGCCCGAGCTCGACCTCGTCGGCGTGCCCGAAGAGGTGAGCGACAAGATCAAGGGCGTGCTCATCTCGCCGCTCATCCGCGAGAACGGGGCCTTCGGCGCGATCACGCTCTACTCGCAGACGCGCGCCTCCTACACGACCGAACACGTCCGCCTGCTCGAATCCGTCTCGCAGCACGCCTCGGTGGCGCTCAACAACGCCCTCACCTTCGAGAAGACGAAGGAGAGCGCGCTGGTCGATCCGCTGACGGAGCTGCCCAACGCGCGCGCCTTCCACCTCTCGCTGGAGCAGCGCATCGCCGAGTGCCAGCGGCTCAACCGCGAGCCGGTCTCCGTCCTCTGCATGGACCTGGACGACTTCAAGCAGGTTAACGACACGCACGGCCACGGGATCGGCGACCGGCTGCTCGCGAGCGTCGCGGGCGTCATCAAGAAGCAGCTCCGCCAGATGGACGTGCTCGCGCGCTACGCGGGCGACGAGTTCGTGGCGATCATGCCGATGGCCTCCCAGGAGGTGGCGTCGATGGTCGCCGACCGCATCCGCAGCGCGGTCGAGGCGGAGCGGTTCGCCGTCCGCACCGGCAAGACCGCGCAGATCGGCGTCAGCGTCGGCATCGCCTGCTTCCCCACCGACGGCGAGACCGCCGAGGAGCTGCTGTCGAGCGCGGGGCGCAACATGCAGCAGCAGAAGCACGCGCGCAAGCTCGCGCCGGACGATCTCCCCGCGAGCGTCATCACCTCCATTGAGTCTTTCCGTTAGAACAACTTCGCCGCCGCAGACGAGAGCGCGCGCCGGGCAATCCGGCGCGCGCTCTCGTCTTTCCCGCCCGAACCCTTTTTGCGGCGCGGGCGCGTCTCGCGTATAATTTCACCACGTCATAATAAGAAGCCCAGCGGAGTTACAACTTTCAGGCTGATCGCCGACCCGGCGCGCCCCCGGCGTTGCCCCGCGCGGCGGCCGGGCGGGGGTGAGAACACAGATGAGCGAACTCAAAGTCATACCGCTGCACCCCCGCGAGGGCGGCTCGGCCGCGGCGGGCGCGGGTGTGGCTAAGGCCGACGCGACCGACGAGATCAACGTCTCCGAGATGCGCCGCGAGCACGAGGATCGGCTGCACCGGCAGGAGGAGTTGATCGAGAAGATCGAGCCCGCGAAGCTCGTCGAGATGCTCCACCAGATGATCCTCATCCGCCGCTTCGAGGAGAAGGCGGCCGAGGCTTACACGCTCGGCAAGATCGGCGGCTTCTGCCACCTCTACATCGGGCAGGAGGCGGTCGCCGTCGGCTCCATCGCCGCGCTCCGCCCCGAAGACTACGTGATGACGAGCTACCGCGACCACGGCCACGCCATCGCGCGCGGCACGCCGCCGGACGAGGTGATGGCGGAGCTGTTCGGCAAGGCCGGCGGCTGCTCGGCGGGCAAGGGCGGCTCGATGCACCTGTTCGATCGCGACACGAACTTCCTCGGCGGCCACGCCATCGTCGGCGGTCAGATCCCGCTCGCGACCGGAGTCGCCTTCGCCTCGAAGTATAAGAACACGGGCCAGGTCTCGGTCGTCTACTTCGGCGAGGCGGCGGTCAACCAGGGCGTCTTCCACGAGTCGCTGAACATGGCGCAGCTCTGGAGGCTGCCGTGCGTCTACGTCTGCGAGAACAACCAGTACGGCATGGGCACCTCGCTCGCGCGCGCGATGTCGCAGCAGGACGTTTCGCAGAAGGCCTGCGCCTACGGGATCGCCTCCGAGTTCGTCGACGGCATGGACGTGCTCGCCGTCTACGACGCCACCTGCCGCGCCGCCGAGAGGGCGCGCAACGAGTCGCTGCCGTCGCTCCTCGAAATCCGCACCTACCGCTTCATGGGTCACTCGATGTCCGACCCCGGCAACTACCGCACGCGCGCCGAGATCGAAAAATACCAGGAGCGCGACCCCGTGAAAGTCTTCGCCGCGAGCCTCAAGAACAAGGGCATCGCCGACGACGCGAAGATCAAAGAGATCGAGGATCGCGTCCGCGCCGAAGTCGAGCGCGCCGTCAAATTCGCCGACGAGAGCCCGGAGCCCGCGCCGGAAGAACTATTCACGCACGTCTACGCGAACCCGATTAACGTGAACGCTAAACCGTGACAGGTGACAGGAAAGAAAAAGCGTTTTTGGTTTTACCTGTCACCTGTCACGGTTTACCGTTTACGGCTTTTGGAGGTTGAATGGCTGTCATCACGATGCGCGAGGCTTTGAACCAGGCGCTCGCCGAGGAGATGCAAAGGGACGAGAACGTCTTCCTGATGGGCGAGGAGGTGGCCGCCTATCAGGGCGCGTACAAAGTCTCGAAGGGGCTCCTCGAAAAATTCGGCGAGAAGCGGGTGATCGACTCGCCGATCACGGAGCTGGGCTTCGCCGGGCTCGGCGTCGGCGCGGCGATGGTGGGCCTGCGCCCCGTCATCGAGTTCATGACCTTCAACTTCTCGATCCTGGCGACCGATCAGATCATCAACTCCGCCGCCAAGATGCTCTACATGTCGGGCGGGCAGTTCAACATCCCCATCGTCTTCCGCGGGCCGAACGGATCGGCTTACCAGGTTTCGTCGCAGCACTCGCAGGCGCTCGAATCCTGGTTCGCGCACTTCCCCGGCATCAAGGTCGTCATGCCCTCGACCCCGGCGGACGCGAAAGGGCTTTTGAAGAGTTCGATCCGCGACGACGATCCGGTCATCTTCCTCGAACAGGAGCGCATGTACGGCAGCAAGGGCGAAGTGCCGGATGACGAAGACTTCACCGTCCCGCTCGGCCTGGCGGACGTGAAGCGCGAGGGGACGGACTGCACCATCGTCGCGCGCTCGCTCGCCGTCCCGCTCGCGTTGAAGGCCGCCGAGGAGCTGGAGAAGCAGAACGTCTCGGTCGAGGTCATCGACCCGCGCACGATCCGCCCGCTCGACATCGAGACGATCATCACTTCCGTGAAGAAGACGAACCGCGTCGTCATCGCCGAGGAGTCGCACCCCTTCTGCGGCGTCGCCGCCGAGATCAGCGCGCAGATCACGGAGCGCGCCTTCGACTATCTGGACGCGCCCGTCAAGCGCCTCTCCGGGGTCGACGCGCCGATGCCCTACGCGCGCAACCTCGAACGCCTCGCGCTGCCCGACGTGGAGAAGATCGTCGCGGCGGTGCGCGAAGTCTCATATTTGTAAAGCTGTCCGTTGTCAGTGGTCAGTTGTCCGTTGTTCGCATTCCACCAACGTGACGCTAACCTATGACAGTCGAGTTCAGTCGCGATATAAACAACTGACAACGGACTACTGACGAAGGACAACGGACAAAGCCTATGGCAACGCAGGTCGTCATGCCGAAGCTCTCCCCGACGATGGAGGAGGGGCAACTCTCGCGGTGGCTCAAGCAGGAGGGTGACCGCGTGACGGTGGGCGAGCCGCTCGCCGAGATCGACACGGACAAGGCGACGATGGAGGCGCAGGCGCTCGCCGAGGGCGTGCTGCGCAAGATCGTCGTCGCCGAAGGCACGACCGTCCCGCTCGGTCAGGTCATCGCCATCATCGGCGCGCCCGACGAAGACATCTCCGCGCTGCTCTCGCAGGTCGAGTCGGGCAAGGCGAGCGCTGATAACAAACAGACCATCGGGCGCAACGTCGAAGCCGGCCAGGACGGCGCGCAGGCAGAGTTGGCGCAGGTCGTCCCCGGCGGGCCGCGCACGCAGGCGACGATCCAGGGCGCGCCGCTCGAAGGCGACGCCGACACGGCACGCGCGAAAGGTTCTGACGAGGCCGCAACCCCGCAGCCCGCGACTCAAGCTCAGACGCAGACCGGGCAACAGCAGCCGCCTCAGACCCCGCCGCCGGGCGGCGACGGTCGCGAGACGGGCAACGGGCAGCGCGGTGACGGTCGCCTCATCGTCTCGCCCATCGCCGCGCGCATGGCGGCGGACGCGAACATCAACTTGCAGACGCTCGCGGGCAGCGGCCCCGGCGGCCGCATCGTCAAGCGCGACATCGAGGCCGCGATCAAGTCGGGCGGCGGGCCGCAGGCTGACGCCGGGCAGCCCCGGACTCAGCCGCAACTGCGTGCCGTCGAAGCGCGCGCGCCGCAGCCCGCCGCGCCCGTCCGGCAGCCGCAGATCGAAGGGGCTTCCCGCTACCGCGACGAGCCGATGACGGCGATGCGCGCGACCATCGCGCGGCGGCTAGTCACCTCCATCGGGCCTGTCCCGCACTTCTTCCTCACCACCGAGATCGAGATGGACGCGGCGTCGGAACTGCGCCGCAAGCTCAACGAGATCGACGAGTCCGTCAAGATCAGCCTCAACGACATCATCATCAAGGTCGCGGCGGTCGCGCTCCGCCAGCACCCGCAGGTCAACGCCTCCTTCCAGGACAAGTCGATCCGCTACTACGAGCGCGCCGACATCGGTGTCGCCGTCGCCATCGACGACGGGCTCATCACGCCGGTCGTGCGCGGGGCCGACGCCAAATCCATCGGATCGATCAGCCGCGAGGTGCGCGAGCTCGCCGAGCGCGCGCGCGGTCGCAAACTCAAACCGGAAGAGTACACGGGCGCGACCTTCTCTGTAAGCAACCTCGGAATGTTCGGCATCGACGAGTTCACCGCCGTCATCAACCCGCCCGAAGCCGCCATCCTCGCGGTCGGCGCGGCGACGGCGAAGCCGGTCGTGAGGGACGGGGCGGTCGTGGTGAGACAGATCATGCGCGTCACGATGTCCTGCGATCACCGCGTCATCGACGGCGCGACGGGCGCGAAGTTCCTCCAGACGTTCAAGCGCCTGTTGGAGAACCCGCTGCTGCTGCTCGCGTGAGAACTTTCACCTTGTCGAAAACTTCGACCGCGATCAAGAGGGTCTGATCTTTTGCCTCCCCACGCTTCGGACAAAACGCCCGGCGTCAGACCCCACCTCGCGCTCGTCGCCGTCCAGCTTTTCTTCGGCACGTGGTCAATCGTCGGCAAGATCGTCCTGCGCTACCTGCCGAGCACGGGGCTCGTCGCGATTCGCGTCGCGGGCGGCACGCTCGCCTTCCTCGTCCTCCAGCGGACGGCTAAACGCTTCTGGCTCGACCGCCGCTCCGACTACGCGCGGCTCGCGCTCTACAGCCTGCTCGGCGTCGCCCTCAACCAACTGCTGTTCGTCAAAGGTCTCTCGCTCTCGACCGCCATCAACGCCAACCTGCTCGGCACGATGATCCCGGTCTTCACGCTGCTCGCGGGCGTCGCGCTCGGGCTCGAACGCTTCTCACTGCGCGTCGCCGTCGGCGTCGCCGTCGCCGCCTGCGGGGCCGTCTACCTCGTCAACCCTTTTCGCGCGAACTTCTCCGGCGCGACGACGCTCGGCAATCTCCTGCTTCTCTCCAACAGCTTCTGCTACGGCCTCTACCTCGCGATCTCGCAGGACGCGATCCGGCGCTACGGCGCGCTGACCGTCATCACCTGGGTCTTCATCTTCGGCTGCGTCTTCACGCTCCCCGTCGGCGGCTACCACCTCGCGCACGTCCCGCTCGCGCAGCTCCCCGTTAAAGTCTGGCTCGCGATCCTCTACATCATCCTCGTCCCGACCGTTGGCGCTTACTACCTTAACGCGTGGGCTCTCGGCCGCGTCGCGCCGACCGTGGTCGCCGTCTACGTCTACCTGCAACCGATAGTCGGGTTCGCCATCGCCCCCTTTGTGCTCGGCGAAAAGTTAGACTCGCACATCTGGATCGCGACCGCGCTCATCTTCGCGGGCGTCGGCGTCGTCATCACGCGCCGCCGCACGCCCGCCTTCGACGAAGTGTCGGAGCGACCCGACGCGCTCGGTCGTTAAATCTGATAAGATTTCGCCGGGCGACAAAACGTGCAAGACTCTCTCAACACCCTGCGCGAGCGCGCGGCGGCGGCGCACGCCGAAGACTCGGCGGTGAAGACCGGCGCGGCGCGACTCTCCATCGCGACTGCCGCCTTCCTCATCCTGATCAAGACGGCGACCGGCTTCAAGACCGGCTCCATCAGCGTCTGGGCGTCGCTGCTCGATTCGGCGATGGACATCTTCGCCTCGCTCATCAACCTCTACGCCGTACGAGCCGCCGCGCGCCCCGCCGACGAGGATCACGCCTACGGACACGGCAAGGCCGAATCCCTCGCCGGACTTTTTCAAGGTGCGGTCATCGCGGCGTCGGGCTTCTACCTCGTCTGGGAGGCGTTCAAGCGGATCGTCTACCCGCGCGAGACGACCGCCGAGGGCTTCGGCATCGCCTCGATGCTCCTCGCGGTCGCGGCGAGCGCCTTTCTAGTCTTCCGCCTCCGACGCGCCGCGCGCAGCACCGACTCGCCCGCACTCGCCGCCGACGCGCTCCACTACGCCTCCGACATCTACACCAACGCCGCCGCCCTCGCCGCGCTCGTCGTCGTCTATTTGACGAACTGGCGCGTCGCCGATCCCCTCTTCTCCATCGCCATCTCGATCTACATCCTCGCCTCCGCCTTCTCGGTCGCCCGCGAGTCGGTTGACGTACTGATGGACAAGAAGCTCCCGCCCGAAGTCGACGAGAAGGTCTCTGAGATCGTCCACCGCTATAAAGCCGAAGGCGTCCTCGGCGTCCACGACATCCGCACGCGCCGCTCCGGCTCCCTCAAGTTCATCGACATGCACCTCGAAGTCGACCGCGCCAAGACGCTCGAACAGGCGCACGACCTCACCGTCAACGTCATGCGCGACATCGAGACCGAAATCCCCCGCTCCAGAGTGCAGGCTCACACAGACCCGGCGGGATAAAATCACTTGTCGCCTGATTAAGCTTCATGAGACTAACTTGTTATGGAACTTACAGACATTCAAAGAGCTACTGAAGATGAGATGAGTGCTCTTCGAGAGCGAACACTTTTACTTAAGCCTACGGAAATCTCTTCCTACGTTATTTATTCAATACTAAAAGATACTATAGGCACTCAACCGGGCGGCATCTTCACCGATGAGGAGAAATCCCAATGGGGCTATGCCGTTAAAGTGCAAGGTGCTTATTTAGAAGTATATGATTGGAAACTTGAATCTTGGAGCGTTGGTATCTATCAAGATGACGGCGACGTTCCTAAAGCTCAGCAAATCGGCGAGGATTTTCTGGCTCTAATTAAGAAGCAGGCTCCTAAGTATAGCGGAAAGCTAAAATCCGCTGCTTCTAATGCAACAGGCTTTATATATCAAAACCCATTTGCAATTTATTTTAGTGGCGCACGGAATCTGCTGGAGCAAGCTGAGGCTTTAGAATCTGCTAATACGTTAGAGCTTTGGAAGCGTGGTGATCCTTATCGTACAGATTGGGATGAGAGTAACCAACCTGATTTTTTGATTGACCCATATCAGTCTGCTCTTTCAGAAGACCTGTATCGCTCAGCATTTTTTCTTTTTGTCGCATCTTTTGAGGGGCTTCTTAATTTATTGTATGAGTTGTATTTGAAACCGGAGTTGCGCGATGACCGAATTTATAATCGTTTGGCTAGAGAACAAGTTGATATCAAATTGCGTCTTGCGCCTACATATTGTGTTTGCTTCAAAGATGAAGTCATAGATCATCGAAGCGAGGAATTTCAACGTTTTCAGTATATTGTTGATATAAGAAATGATTTCATTCATGCGAATCTGACCAAGCCGATGACGACAGCTCTTGCCAATGAAGATGGTTGCATATTCTCCATAGCATCTTCTTCCGAAGGGAAATATGGTCTGCCACGTAATATTACTGATTTGAATGTCGCTCACTTGAACTTTGTGCAGAAAACCATTGAAGACATGGTAAGTATCGTGACAGAGAGAATGAAGCCTAGGTATAAACGGGAATTCCGAGCAATCGTATCAGAAGATAGATTGATCGTAGATTTAGTTGAAAGTGAGTATGTAATCAGAATTCCGTAATGCTCTGAAGTCGGTACCTAACAACTCGTTCAGCCTGACCCGTGATAGCACAGCTCTTATCATCCTTCCTGAGGCGCAAGTGGGATGCTGTTCGCGCCGGCAGATTAATTCGGGCGTTATGCTGTCTTCATCACTCGCACATTCGATTCTTCGCCCGCCTCTTCCTCAGCCAGCCGCCTTACCTCGTAGAGCTTCATCATAGCTTCGACCGGTGAGAGCGCGTTGAGGTCGAGGTCGAGCAGCGCCTTGACGATCTGTGAGTTGCGATCTGTCGCGGCGGGAGTTGTGTGAGTTCGCTCCGTCGTGTCTTCGGTGGTGCGGGCGCGCGTGGAGGCTTCGTACTCGCGGAGGAGTTCTTCGGCGCGGCGGACGACGGGCTTGGGGAGCCCGGCGAGCTTGGCGGCGTAGACGCCGTAGCTGTGCTCGGCGCTGCCGGGGCTGATGCGGTAGAGGAAGACCAGCTCGCCGTCCTCTTCGGCGATCTCGACGTGCAGGTTTTGCAGGCGCGGCAGCATTTGCGAAAGCTCCGCCAGCTCGTGGTAGTGCGTGGCGAAGAGGGTCTTGGCGCGCAGGGCGGGATGGTTGTGGAGGAACTCGACGACGGCGCGGGCGACGGCGAGACCGTCGTAGGTCGAGGTGCCGCGCCCCAGCTCGTCGAGCAGGATGAGCGAGCGAGGGCTGGCGTGGTGGAGTATCTGCGCGGTCTCGATCATCTCCGTCATGAAGGTCGATTCGCCGCTCCCGATGCGGTCGTAGAGCCCGATGCGCGTAAAGATCCGGTCGCACAAGCCGACCGCCGCCGTGCGCGCGGGGACGAAGCTGCCCGCCTGCGCCATCAGCACGATGAGCGCGGTCTGCCGCAGGTAGGTGGACTTGCCGGACATGTTCGGACCCGTGATGAGCGCGATCTCAGGCGCGCCGTCGCCGCCGAGCGCGCAGTCGTTCGCGACGAACTCACCCGCCGGCACGAGACGTTCCAGCACGGGATGGCGGCCGCCCGCGACGCGCAGGATGGCGGAGTCGAAGAGCGTCGGGCGCGCGTAATCGTGGCGCGCGGCGTTCTCGGCGAAGGAGGCGACGGCGTCGAGGTGCGCGAGCACAGCAGAGGCGGCGAGGATTTCGTCGCGGCGCTTGCCGATCTCGACGCAGACCTGTCGGAACAGACTCGTCTCAAGCTCCGCGATGCGCTCCTGCGCGTTCGTCACCAGCGACTCGTGCTCTTTGAGTTCGAGCGTGATGAAGCGTTCGGCCTGGGCGAGCGTCTGCTTGCGCGTGTAGGAGGCGGGGACGAGGTGCAGGTTCGGGCGCGTCACCTCGATGTAGTGGCCGAAGACCTTGTTGTAGCCGACGCGCAGACTCTTGATGCCTGTGCGCGCGCGCTCGCGCTGCTCCATCTCCGCGAGGAAGCCGCGACCGTTCTTCAGCAGCTCCCTCAACTTATCAAGCTCTTCCGAGTAGCCGTCGCGTATGATCCCGACCGACTCGTTGCGGCGCGGCAGCTCGTCCGAGATCGCGCCGCGGATCGTCTGTAACACTTCGTCGCAGGTCGGCAGCGACGCGAGCAGCGCGCCGAACCTCTTCGCGTCCTGCTGCAAGACGGAGCGCACGCGCGGGATGGTCGAAAGGCTCTGGCCGAGCGCGAGCACGTCGGCGGCGGAGGCGAGCCCGGCGCGCACGCGCCCCGACAGGCGTTCGAGGTCGTGCGCGAATTCCAGCGCGGCGAAAAGCTCCGCGCGCGGTTTCTCGTTCTCCTTGAACCACCCGACGTGCTCGTGGCGGCGCGTGATCTCCGCGATGTCTAAGAGGGGCTGGCGCAGCCACCGGCGCAGGAGGCGACCGCCCATCGCCGTGCGCGTCGCGTCGAGCGTGGCGAGCAGAGACGGCGCGCCGCCGAACGATTCGACGATCTCAAGGCTCTTCAAAGTCTGCGCGTCGAGCAGCATGAAGTTGCCCGTCTGGTAGCTGGTTAGGCGCGTGAGCTGGCCGGCGGCGGCCGTCTGCGTCTCGCGCAGGTAGGCGACGAGAGCGCCCGCCGCCGCGGTCGCGAGCGGGAGGTTGGCGAGCCCGTAGGGAGCGAGCGTGCGCGAGCCGAAGTGATGTAGTAGGTTCGTGCGCGCGCGCTGCGGGGAGAAATATTCGTCGTCGCAGCGCGTGACGAAGCCGGGCAGCGCGTCGTCCTTCGGCTCGAACTTGCGCGGGACGAGGATTTCTGCGGGCGCGATGCGTTGCAGCTCCGCGAGCGCGGCCGAAGCCTCGATCTCGGTGGCGGCGAACTCGCCCGTCGTGATGTCGGCGTAGGCTATCCCGGCGCGCTTGCCGTCGGTCGCGTATGCGGCGAGGTAGTTGTTGACCTTGCTCTGGAGCAGTCCGGGCTCGATGACCGTGCCGGGCGTGACGACGCGCACCACGTCGCGCTCGATCAGGCCCCGCCCGGGGCCGCCTTTGACGGGCTCGGCGGTGAGTTGTTCGCAGATGGCGACGCGATGACCGCGCGCGATGAGCGTGGCGAGGTGTCGTTCGAGGCTGTGGTGCGGGACGCCCGCCAGGGGCACGCGGAAGCTGCGGCCCATCGGCTTCGAGGTGAGCACGATGCCGAGCTCGCGCGAGAGCACGCGCGCGTCGTCGTCGAACGCCTCGTAGAAGTCGCCGATGCGAAAGAGGAGCAGCGCGTCCGGGTGGCGGCGCTTGATGTCGAGGTACTGCTTGCGGAGTGGCGTGCCCGTGTTCATCGCTCGATGAATTGCGCGAGCAGGTCTTCGACCGAGACGAGCGCGCGGTGGAGGCGGTCGAGTTGCTCGAAGCTGAGGATGGTGGTGACGCGCCCGATCTCGTGGAACGCGCCGGTCTGCGCGAGCGACATCTGGAGCTGCGCGCGGTTCGTGTCGCGCTCCGAGGCGACGACGAAGAAGGGCCGGCTGCGCTGCGACTCGTAGGCGCGCTTCAGCTTCGCGAGCGCGGCGTCG
Organism: Pyrinomonadaceae bacterium; assembly: GCA_035537435.1. GTDB lineage: Bacteria > Acidobacteriota > Blastocatellia > Pyrinomonadales > Pyrinomonadaceae > JAIVGV01. The sequence goes on from DATLMC010000102.1 coordinate 48,066, forward strand.
ACGTTGCCCTTGCGCTGCACCTCGAAGACGTGGCTGATGCGCGGGCTCGACTCGCCCTCGCGCCACACCACGTCGTAATAGTCGAACTCCATCGCGGCGTGGAAGCCCAGCGCGCGCCCCACCTCCATCAGCATCTCCTGAACCCGGACGTGCGAAAACTCCGAGGCGGCGGCGGGCGCGGTCTGCGGCTCTTCCGGCTCGTAGGAAAAGCTCGCGCCCTCGTCGTCCACCCGCCTGCGCCCCTGCAGCGTGATCGACCAGAAGCCCCTGCGCCGCTCGATCTGCCGCTTCTCGTCGAGCGCGCGCCCAGCGCACTGGACGTGCCGACGCCACTGACGATCCTCGCGCGCGTGTGAATGCGGGATGCTGCCGTTGACGTGCGGGAAGTAGGCGACGAGGCGTTGGTAGAGGAAGCGCACGTCGTCCGCGCCGCCGGTCGCGACGAGCTCCTGCAGGATCGGTAATTCGAGGCGTGAGACGCCCGGAAGTGTCATCGGCAAAACTTTTCGGGAGTTTTCGAGACTCAAACGGGGGCTTGAGAAGCTGACCGCTTTCAGCCTGAAAAGTACAGGAGAACGGCACGTGTGAGCAAGTCTATAGATGCTGATGGCAACTAACAAGACCGTGACACTTGTAGGGGCGGGGCTCGTCCCTCCCCGTCTCGTCTTACGCGACCGAGCGGGCAGGGACGAGCCCTGCCCCTACGTCGTCGCGCACGCCATCAGGTTTTAGCGTTACGGATGAGAAACGGGCGGGCGGAGGGTGCTTCCCCCGCCCGCCCGCCCGGCTTGCTGCGCTTCGCGACTTAAGCGGCTTGCGCGCTGGTCTTCAACCCGAAGCAGCCTCTGATCTCGTCCGCTTCGAGCGTGTCGCGCTCCATCAACCCTTCGACGAGCCGCGCGATCTCCTCGCGGCTTGAAGAGACGACTTCGCAGGCGCGCCTCATCTGCGCGTTGATGATGTCGCTCGTCGCGTGCTCGATGCGATCCAGGAGCGCCTGGCTGTGAGGGTCTTCCGGCTTGCCGAGGTGGATGGGGCCGAGCGGGCTCATGCCGTACTCGGAGACCATCGCGCGGGCCATCTCGACCGCGCGCTCGATGTCGTTCGACGCGCCCGCCGTCATCGTGTCGAGCAGCACCTGCTCGGCGGCCCGCCCCCCCAGGAGGATCGCGATCTGATCTTCGAGGTACTCGCGCTTCTTCATGAAGCGGTCGCGTTCGGGGAGCGACTGCGTGACGCCGAGCGCGCGCCCGCGCGGGAGGATCGAGACCTTGTGAATCGGGTCGCCGTGTTTGGCGGCCAGGCCGACCGCGACGTGGCCCGCCTCGTGGACGGCCGTCGCGTAACGCTCGTCTTCGTCCATCAGGAAGCCGCGCCGCTCGACGCCCATCAGAATCTTGTCGCGCGCGTACTCGACGTGCTCGCGCGCCACCGCCTCGGAGTTATCGCGCGTCGCGAAGATGGCGGCCTCGTTCAAAAGGTTCGCGAGGTCTGCGCCCGAAAAGCCCGGCGTGCCGCGCGCGATCCAGCCCAGTTCGAGCCCGTCGGCCAGTTTCAGCTTGCGCGCGTGGACGTTGAGGATGGCTTCGCGCCCGCGCACGTCGGCGAGGTTGACCGTGATCTCGCGGTCGAACCTGCCCGGACGGGTGAGCGCCTGATCGAGTATGTCGGGCCGGTTGGTCGAGGCGATGACGACGACGCCGGTCAATTGCGAGAAGCCGTCCATCTCGATGAGGAGCTGGTTCAGAGTCTGATCCTGATCGGCCGAGGCGGAATCGCCCCCGCGCCCGCGGCGGCGGCCCAAGGCGTCGATCTCGTCGATGAAGACGACGCACGGGGCCGACTCGCGCGCCTTCGCAAAAAGTTTGCGCACGCGCGAAGCGCCGAGCCCGGCGAACTTCTCCTGGAAGCTCGAACCGGAGACCGAGAGGAACGGCACGCCCGCCTCGCACGCGGCGGCGCGCGCGAGCAGCGTCTTGCCCGTGCCCGGAGGGCCGGAAAGGAGGATGCCGCGCGGGGCGCGACCGCCGAGGCGACCGAACCGCTCCGGGTCGCGCAGAAAGTCGATGGTCTCGGACAGCTCCGACTTCGCCTCGTCCACGCCCGCCACGTCCGCGAAGGTCACGCCGTGCGCGCCGCCTTCGTCGTTGACGCGGAAGTCGCTCGTGCCGCCGCCCATGCTCGCGTAGACGCGCCAGCCGACGAAGCCGAGGACGCCGAGCGCGAAGAGCGTGATGCCCCAGTTGACGACCGACGAGAGCGCGCCCGGCTGGTTCGAGCGGAACTCGATGGTCTGCCCGTTCTGGTTGAAGACCTTGATGATCTCCTGCTGCGCCAGCGAGTCCGTCACCACAGCCTGAGCCTTCACCCCGTCGGTCTTCGTGACGACGAGCATCTCGCCGTCGACGACGAGCGACGCGCCCGCGCCGCCCTCGACGAGCTGGCGCAGCTCCGTGTAGTTGACCTCGCGGACGGTCGTGTCGTGCGCGCGCAGGTAGAGCTGGCAAGCGATGAAGACGACCGCGACGACGATGACGGCGGCGCCCGCGAAAGTCGTGGCGCGCTGGATGCGGGGGACGAGGCGGGAGGGTATCGGCATAAACTTAGTTCCGTGCGGCGCGAGGCGCTGTTCGGGGGAACGGCTGCGCCGGTTAGAGAGACTGAATTAATTGTGAGTTCGCAATCGGAAGATTGCCGGCGAAAGGTCTGGAGCGCGGGAGTTGCGGTAAGACCCTGCTTTTCACTTCCACGGCGCACAAAACATCACGCGCGCCGTCGATTCAACTTTATCATTCGCCGCCGACATTAGTCCAGCGTGTTCATAACTCCGTCCCACCGGCGCAGACGGGAGGAGATTAACGTCGGAGCGTGCCGTGGGCGCGGGCTAGTCGGTTATCGGATGAGCCCGCGAAATGATCGGTTGCCGGGCTGTCGAGCGTGCTTCCCTATTTGCCCGCGTTGATTCGATTCAGAACAGGCTGCGCCATCCGGCAACCGATCATTTGCATTCAACTGAAACGTCGAAGTAGGCCGGCGAAGACGCGTGCGCAACGCGTCGGCACACTCAAAGCCCCTTTCCACAGGGTTTTCGGCCGTCGCGGGGTTCCTCAGGCTTTGCTGGCATGGTCATTGCAGTCACACGGTCAGTGAGTTTGAAAGAAACCGAAGACGATTGATCATTCAACTTTTCGCGGAAGGAGAACAAACAAATGCTGTGGACAATTCTCGTGGTGCTACTCGTGTTGTGGCTGCTGGGACTCATCGGGCACGTGGGCGGCTCGTTCATTCACCTGCTGCTCTTGATCGCGCTCGTCATCCTCGTGCTCAACCTCTTGACGGGACGCCGCACGGCGGTCTGACCGGCGCGGCTGTCTCGATTCGGCATCAATAACTGACGGCGAGAGGGGCGCGGAAGCCAAAACTTCCCGCGCCCCTCTTCCCTTCACCCTTCCTATCGATTCACACACTCAACGGTAATCGACCATCTTCGCCGTGATGTGCGTCGTCACTCTACCGACGGGGTAGAGGTTGAGCCGCGCGTCGGCGTAGGGCGAGCGGTCGTAGAAAAAGCTCAGGCGGGCGCGCTGACTTTTGGCGAACTGCGGATCATTCGCCACGCGCCGCTCGAACTCACGCCGCAAATTCTCGTCCTTCGCCATCATCTCGCGCGCCAGTTTCTCCAGCACGTAAGATTCCCCGTACTCTTTCTGCTCGAAGATCGGGTTGAAGAAGCCCCACGAGACGAAGGAGTCGGGCGAGTCGGGTTCGAGCAGGTGCACGGCGACTCGCGCCGCCGGCTGTGCGACGGGGACGACGACCGAGCCCTCCGGGTAGAGCCTGCGCTCGCGCACCGTCGTGTTCTTCTGCGTGACCGTGTTGCGCCCCTCGAAAGGCGCGGGCGACCAGCGCACGTCCGAGAAGCGGTAGCTTTCCACATCGAGCGTCGCGGGCGCGGCGAGCCGTTTCAGCCGGAGGCCGTGCGCGGCGAGAACCGAGATCACGTCCGCCCACTGCGGCGGCACGACGTAGTAGAGCGGCGGCGCGACCGACGCCGTGACGCGCGCGTCGTTGAAGTAGGGCACGGTCAGATCGACGGGCTTGTCGCCGTAGACGATCCGGTCGCCGCCCGAAACGTCGCTGCGCTCGACGCGAAACTCCACGCCCTTGAATTTGAACGGCTCGGTCTTATCCGTGAACTCAAGGCGCAGCGGGACGCGCCGCGCCGTGTCGTACGTTCGCCCCTCGGCCGCGACCGCCTCGTCCGTCTCGCGCAGCACGCGGCGCAGGCCCGCGGGGTCGCGGTTCAGCTCACTGAGCACGGCGGCGACGAGATCGTACGTGCCGCGCACGCGCGTGCGGTAGTCCTTGAGCATGTGCGTCTCGATGAGCAAGCCGGGGCGGTTGCGCACGGGCGTGTAGCCGGTCGAGTAGCGCGGCGTCTCGATGAAGCCCTCGATGCCCTTCGCCGGGTCGCGGCTGTCGCGCAGTGTGATGTAGGGCGCGAGCAGGTTGCCGGGTCTTTCGGCCGCGGGCACGACGCGCGAGTCGAAGGCCGACTTCATCCAGCCGAGCAAGGGCGCGGGCACGTTCTGGTGCTGCTCGTACTGGTAGGTGATGTTGTAGCGGAAGTCCGCGCCGTCGGTGACGTGGCAGTCGACGAAGAGATCGGGGCTCCACTCGTTCCACAGGCGCAGCCACGCGCGCGTCTCCGGCGCGTCGGCCTTCATGTAGTCGCGGTTGAGGTTGAGGTTCGTGGCGGTTCCGCGCCAGCCCATCTCGGCGGGGCCGTTCTGGTTGATGCGGTTGTAGGGGCTGCGCCGCTCGAAGCCGTCCACGTTGTAGACGGGGATGAACAGGAGCGTCACGTGGTCTAAGAGCGACTCGCGCGACTTCGTGATCGCCATGTCGCGCAGGAGCGCGAGCCCGGCGTCGAGCCCGTCGGTCTCGCCCGCGTGGATGTTCGCCTGCACGAGCATGACGAGCTTCCCGGCGGCGCGCGCCGCCGCGGGCGTGAACGCGCCGCCCTTCGCGGCGACGACGAGCGGCAGCGCACGCCCCTCGCCGGTTTTGCCGAACTCCGTGACGCGGACGACGCGCGAGGCGCGTTCGAGGCGGCGCACAAAATCTAACGTCTCGGCGTAGGTCGGCGTCTCGCGGTACTCGGTCTGCTCGGCGCGCGTCCGCCAGTCGGCCGGTACGTTCGGCGAAGTGCTCTGTGCGTGAACTGGCTGCGAGGCGGCGAGGGCGAGAAGGACGACGGACAGGCTGGCGGCGAGTTTCATTGTTTCGGGTTACTGATTCACTTGAGCGTGCCGCCGCAGGAGCGGCAGGCGTCGCGGCGTCGGGCGTTGAGCGTGCCGCAGGCGGCGCAGCGGTTGTACATCGTGCGCGCGAACCAGTTGGTGAAGAGCGCGCTCAACCCTAAGATTCCGACCAAGACGGCAATGCTTAACAGCGTGTCCTTCAACTCTCGCCGCCCCCGCCGCCGCGCTGCGTCCCGTGGTAGGCGCGGCCGCGCGCGAAGCCGCGCCGGAAGGCCGCCCGCTCGTAAACGTCGGCGTAATGCTCTCGCAGCCGCCCCGCCGACTCTTCGTAGGTCGCGCCGCGGTGGCGCGGGTGGAGCGCCGCCTCGAAGCCGCGGCGGTAGACGGACTCTTCCGCCTTGAAGTCGCCGCCCTCCGCGCCCGCGTACTCCGCCTCTTCGGCGTCGCGCAAGCCGACCCACCAGCTCTCGCGCGCGGCGTCGATGCTCTCCGCCCCGGCTGCCGAGAGCGCGGTCTGCACGTGATCCGCCTGCACGTCGTCATCCGCCGCGGCGATGATGACCGTCTTGCCCTTCGCGAGCGCGTCCTCGTAGACGTAAAGCTCGTCGTGGGGCAACTCCGGCGCGAGACGGTCTTCCATCGCCTCGCCCGCCTTCGCGCCGGCGGCCGCGCCGCCCGCGCCTAAGAGCGCCGCGCCGATCATCCCGATGGCGAGGACGGGGCCGACTCCGGGGATGAGCGCCGTGGCGACGGCCGTACCCAGGGTCGCGCCGCCCGCGACGCCCATCGCGCCGCCCGCCCACGTGCCCAGAGCCTTGCCCATGCCCGGCTGCTCGGTCTCGGTCGTCGGCACTTCCGCGTCGACCTGCGCGGGCGACTCGCCGGGCGTCAAGAGGTTGAGCCGGTCGTCCGCGATGCCCATCCCGCGCAACGTTTCGATGGCGCGCTCGGCGTCGGCGCGCGATTGGAAAATGCCCGCGACTGTCTTCATCTGGTCGGTCTCCTTGAAGGCGATGTTTGGGAACTAGTTTTATCCGTTTGCGGCGCGAGTTTCAAGTCGGCCGCGTTTGTCAGTTGTGCTTGGGCGGCGCGCTTCGCCCGTGTTAAAGTATCGGCGTCTTGTCGCACTCCCCGCACGGTTCACAACGGAGCATTTGATGATCGAGGTTATCGAGAAACACTTTCCGATGTCGGTCGGCGACGGCAAGGCGTCGCGCCGCAAGAAGCCGCGCATCCTCGCCATCACGACCGACTGCTGCACGGGCTGCGCCGGCTCGCCCGCCTGCATCGAGTACTGCCCCATCGAAGCCTGCATGTTCTGGGTGCCGGACGAGGATCACCCGCCGTTCGGCCGCATCGAGGTCGATCCCGAACTCTGCATCGGCTGCCAGAAGTGCATCAGCAAGGGACCCGACAGCACCTTCCTCGACGGCTGCCCCTGGGACGCCATCGAGATGGTTCCCACCGATCAGTGGGAGGCGGCGCACGGCATCACCCTGCCGGACATGCCGACGAACCGATGAGGCAATAGCTTTCGGCGACTACAGTTTCGACCCGGCGCGGCGCATGATCATCTCTTCGGTCTGCGCCGCTTGCTCTTTCACCCGCCCCGGCATCCCCGCCGCGCCCAGCGCGTAAGGCTCGATCTCCGTAACGTCTTCCCGCGTCCCGACGAGGAAGAGCGCGCGCAGCGCCTGGAGCACGTTCTCCGCGTCGGGCGCGAGCACCAACAACTCCGAATCGGCCGCGACCGCCGCGCCCTGCGGCGCGGAGACTTTCGCGATCCTCCCCGCGACGGGCGCGCGCAGCTCTCTCACCCCCCCGTTCGCGTCTCTCACCCGCGCGATCATCGTCTCGCGACTCACGCGCGACCCCGCGGGCAACACCGTCTCCACCCTGCCGCCGACGCCCGTGCGCACCGAGTAGTCGCGCAGCATCGCGACGAGTTCGGCGCGCCCGCGCGGATCGTTGAAGCGCGAGAGCGAGAGCGCGGCCATCCGGCGCACGGCCGGTTCTTCATCGTTAAGCAGCGGGACGAGCGCCGCGTGGAACTCCTCGGCGCTGTTGTCGTCGCCCATCAGCCACGCGGCGGCGAGTCGGAGATCGGTCGCGCGGTCGGTCGAGAGTTCGACGACGCGCGGGTACCAACGCTTCGCCCCCGCGTCGCCCTTCACGATCCGCTCGTCAATCGCTTCGAGCGCGTGCTGGACGTGGCGCAGCTTCTGCGTGTCCTTCAGGTACTCGTCGATCTGAGAGTCGCCGAGCGTGCGCCAGAAGGAGGTTCCGTACCAGGTGAGGAACGGCATCACGACGAAAAGAACGGCGACGGCGACGAGCGCCCAGGGCGTTCGCCTCCGCCCGGCCGGGGCCGCGGGCGCGCTGGCCGCCGCGGGCGCGGACTGTGGGCGGTGGTTGTTGCCGTCGGCCTTCATGCGCGTGTCGCCTCGCGTCGCCACGGTCAGCGCGCGGGGTAGAGCTGGTAGAGCATAAGATAAACGACGACGCCCGTGACGGAGACGTAGAGCCACAGCGGGAACGTCCAGCGCGCGATGCGTCGGTGCCGCGCGAAGTCGCCGCGCCGCGCGCGCCTGAAGGTGACGGCGACGAGAGGGACTATGACAGCGGCGAGGACGGTGTGCGTCAGGAGGATGGTGAAGTAGAGGGGGCGCACGTACCCCTGGCCCGTGAAGCGCGTCGAGCCGTGCTGCGCGTGGTAGGCGAGGTAAGAGACGAGGAAGGCGACGGAGACGCAGATCGCGGCGGTCATGCAGCGCAGGTGCGCCGCGACGCGGCGGCGGCGGATGAAGTAGAAGCCCGCGACGAGCAGCGCGCCGCTCGTCGCGTTCAGGCAGGCGTTGAGGTGCGGGAGGGCGTTGAAGAAGTTCATCGAGTGGCGGGCGTGCCGCCGCGCCCGCTCACTTCGCGCCCTTCTTCGCGGGGGCGTGCGCGGGCTTCTTCGGCGCGGGCGGCTCGCTCATCTTCGCGTAGCCGCACCGCTCACACTCCCAGAGCGGGAAGACGGCCGAAGGGTCGGCCTTGTCCTCGTAGACGGCGCGCAAGGAAGGGATGATCTTCCCGCCGCACTGCGGGCACGCGCGGCCGCGGATGCTCGCGCGCGAGTTGTCGGGCGTCGGCTGTACCTCTGCGGCTTCGAGTTCTTCTGTCATCGTGTCACCAGCTCACTCACCTGCCAATTCGACCGCGCCTCGCGCCCCGGCGCGCGCGCGGCTCAGAAGTCCCGGTCGGGCGCGTCGCGGCGCTTGTAGGCGGCGTAGATGAAGCCGCAAAAGATGACGACGGGCGGCACGACGAGCAGCAGCGTCGCGTAGTTCAGGTATTTGACGCCGCCCGGGTCCATGTTCGAGGCGGTGGTCTTGCACATCGCGCACTGCGCCCACGCGGCGGCGGGCGCGGCGAGCGGGAGCGCCGCCGCCAAGAGCCGTGTGATCAGTCGGTGCGCGCGTCCGCTCGCCATCTTCACTTCTCCGCGCCGACCTGCGTCTGCTTGATCTCGCTGGGGCGCAGGTTGCGGTTGCGGTTGCTGTCCGGGAAGAGGATGAACATCAGGCAGATGCACATCACGAGCGCGGGGATGAGCGTGAAGACGAGGCTCAGGCGCTCGTACTTCAGGTGCATGAACCACGCCATGATCATCGCCGCCTTGATGAGTGAGAGCCCGATCAGGAGCGTGAGCATGATGTGGAGCGACACCTTGAAGTAGGCGAGGATGACCTCGACGATGGTCAGCGCGAGCAGCCCCAGGAGCACGGCGAGGAACAGTTTCGTCGAGCCCTCGAAGTGCACCTCCTCGGCGGGGTAGTCGGCCTCCGTGCCGACGCCGAACGCGTTCTCGAACAGCCCGTGCTGGTGCGCCCACCACAGCGGGTTGATGAGAAAGACGAGCGCGAGCAGGAAGAAGACCGACATCACGAAGAGGCTGTCGATCGTCATCACGTCGCCCGCCCAGCGCAGGTTCGACAGCGCGAGGACGAGGAAGGCGACGGCGAAGAGCAGGCAGATCGCGTTCAGCACGATCTCCTGCTTGCCCTTCAAGTTTTTGAAGCCCTCGAACTTGGTGCTCATCGCTACAGTCCTTCTCCGTGTCAGCTTATCTGAACAAGTGCGTGATGACGAACCCGGCGGCCGCCTTCGCGTGCTGCGGCGGCGCGGGGTCGAACGACATGATGTAGATGAGCGGGAAGACGAACATCCAGACGAGATCGACGAAGTGCCAGTAGAGCCCGCAGATCTCCACGTCCTCGTGCGTCCGCCGCCGGATGCGCGCGGCGACCATGCCGAGGTAGGCGACGCCCGTGAAGACGTGGAACATGTGCAAGCCCGTGATGGCGAAGAAGCTCGCGCCGAAGAGCGGCGAAGCCTGCGGCCAGCGCTCGACCCACTCGCCGGGCAGCGAGAAGGGGCGCAGGCCCTCCTCGATGAGGTGGCCCCACTCGTAGATGTGCAGGCCGAGGAACAACAGCCCGCCGAGCATCGTCGCGCCGATCCAGCGGCGGGCGGCCCTCTTGTTGCGGTGCGCCGAGGCCCTGACCGCCATCACCATTGTGAAGCTGGAGGCGAGCAGGCACAGCGTCATCGTCGTCGAGAAGAGGATGCTGGGGCTGAAGGCGAAGGGGGTCGCCCACTCGTCGCTCGTGTAGCGCGCGTAGGAGTAGGCCATGAGCATCGCCGTGAACGTCAGCGCGTCCGAGACGATGAAGAGCCACATGCCGAGCTTCTTGTGCCCGACGCGGTAAGGGAGCGCGCCGCCGCTCCACTCGTCCGCGATCAAGTGATCGGTGTGAACCTCGGTTGCCAACCTCTCACCTCCACAGGAATAGGAGTCCGAACAGGTACACCCACAGACCGTCCATGAAGTGCCAGTAGATGCCCACGGCGTCGACCGCCGCGCGCCGCCTGATCTTCGCGATCCTCAGCTCTTCGCCCGCCCGCGCGCCGCGCCCGGGGTTCAGCAGCAGGTATGAGAGCCCCGCGATGCCGCCCGCGAGGTGCAGCGCGTGGAGCGCCGTCAGCAGGTAGAAGAAAGAGCTGTGCGGGCTGCTCGAAAGGTACACCCCCTGCGCGATGAGCCCGCGCCACGCGAGGAGCTGGCAGCCGAGGAACGCGAGGCCGAGCAGCAGCGTCAGGCCGAGCCAGCGCCGGTACGCCGCGCCGTCGTCTCTCCGCAGACTCTTGCGCGCGAGGGCGAACGTGAGACTGCTCGTGATGATGACGGCGGTGCTCAGCCAGAGCAGCGGCGGCGCTTGTAAATCCTGCCAGCCGGAGACCGCCGCGCGGAAGACGTAGGCGCTGGTGAGCGCCATGAAGAGCATCAGGATCGACGCGACGGCGATCCACATGCCGATGCGGTAGTGGTGCGGCGTCTCGTCGCGCCGGTAAGGGTCGCCGCCGCCGCCGGGCGGCGGGTTTCCGCCGCGCGAGCCGTTGCCGCCGGTGCGCTTCCCCGCCCCGTCGAGCCCCAGGCCGCGCGCGGGGCGCTCCGCCACGCGCTCGCCCGCCTTAGTGCTGACCGTTGTGACCATTACCCGTCGAGACCCCTTGCCCTCTGGCGCGCGCCGCGCCGTCCCCCTCGTGCGACAGCCCCGGAACGTCCTCGTCGGGCGTCGTCTGTAAGATGAAATCGTCCGGCGCGCCCGGCACGCTGAACTCGTAAGAGCCGCGGTAGACGGTCGGCAGTTTGCCCGCGAAGTTGTCGAAGGGGGGCGGCGAAGGGATCACCCATTCGAGCGTCGTCGCCTCCCACGGGTTGTCGCCCGCGGGCTCGCCCTTGCGCAGGCTCCAGAAGAAGTTGAAGAGGAAGATGAGCTGCGCGGCGGCGGTGACGAAGGCCGAGATCGTGACGAAGAGGACGAGCGGGTGGAGCTTGCCGAGGAAGGCGTACTCGGTGAACGCCGAGTAGCGGCGCGGCATCCCGACCACCCCCATCGTGTGCATCGGCATGAAGATGCCGTAGACGCCGAGGAAGCTCAGGAAGAAGTGGATCTTGCCCCACCGCTCGCTCATCATCCGGCCGAACATCTTGGGGAACCAGAAGTAGATGCCGGCGAAGATGCCGAAGATGGCGGCCACGCCCATCACGAGGTGGAAGTGCGCGAGCACGAAGTAGGTGTCGTGCATCGCGAGGTCGAGCGTGGTCTGCCCCAGGACCAGGCCGGTGATGCCGCCCGCGACGAAGAGCGAGACGAAGCCGAGCGCGAAGAGCATCGGCGTCGTGAAGCGGAGCTTCCCGCCCCAGACCGTGCCGAGCCAGTTGAAAGTCTTGATGGCCGAGGGGACGCCGATGGAGAGCGTCAGCACGGAGAAGGCCATGCCGGTGTAGGGGCTCATCCCCGAGACGAACATGTGGTGCCCCCAGACGAAGAAGCCGAGGAGCCCGATGCCGAACATCGCGAAGACCATCGCGCGGTAGCCGAAGACGGGGCGGCGCGCGAACGTCGAGAGCAGGTGCGAGGTCACGCCCATGCCCGGCAGGATGGCGATGTAGACCTCCGGGTGGCCGAAGAACCAGAAGAGGTGCTGCCAGAGGATGGGCGATCCGCCCTTGTGCGGCAGCAGCACGTCGCTCACGACCTCGCCCGCCGGGATGAAGAAGCTCGTGCCGGCGTTGCGATCCAGCAGCAGCAGCACGCCCGCCGCCAGCAGCACGGGAAACGCGAGCAGCGCGAGGATCGCCGTCGTGAACCACGACCAGCACGTGAGCGGCATCCGCATCAGAGACATCCCGCGGCAGCGCATGTTCAAAAGCGTCGTGATGAAGTTGAGCGAGCCGAGGAGCGAGGCGACGCAGAAGATCGCGATGCTCAGCACCCAGAGGTTGACGCCCGCGCCCTGACCCGGCCCGGCGGCCTTGCCGAGCGCGGAGAGCGGCGGATAGCCCGTCCAGCCGCCGATGGGGCCGATGGTGCCGCTGCCGCCGCCGCCGAGGTACTTGTTGACGAAGGCGGACGTGCCGAGCGAGGTGCTGCCCTCGACGAAGATGGCGGAGACGAGCACGACGAGCCCGACGAACGTCACCCAGAAGGAGAGCATGTTGAGGCGCGGGAACGCCATGTCGTCGGCGCCGACCTGGATCGGCAGCATGTAGTTGCCGAAGCCGCCCTGCGGCGCGGTCGTCAGCACGAAGAAGACCATCATCGTGCCGTGCATCGTCACGAGCGAGAGGTAGAACTCCGGCGTCATCACCCCGCCCGGCGCGCCGTTCGGGAAGACGGCGGCGAGGAACGCGAACGGGTGCTCGGTCGTCAGCTTGAGGCGCATCAAGAGCGACATCAGCATCCCCGTGAACGCCGAGAACATGGCGAGGAACAGGTACTGGATGCCGATCACCTTGTGATCGATGCTGAAGACGTACTTGCGTATGAAGCCGCTGGGCGGCGCGTGGTGGTGCGCGCCCGCGTGCGCGGCGTGCGCCCCGCCGTGCGCCGCGCCCTCCGCGGGATGCGCCTCGGCCTTCGTGACTTCTTCCATGTGTTGACCTCTCGCTCGGGAGGATGGCGGATCGGGCTTGCTCACCTGGTTCGCGCTGCCGCGCCGCTATTTTCGCGCTACTGCTGCGCCGCCGGGGCCGCCCGCGGCGGGACCTGCGAGATGCCCAGCGGGTAGTCCTTCAACAGCTGCGTGACGCGCGTCTGGAAGCCCGCCTGCGGCAGGCGGATCATTTCGTTGTAAACGTCCTGCGGGACGACGAGCAGGTAGCTCTTCATCTTGTAGTGGAGCTGCCCGCACAGCTCGGCGCAGGCCAGCTCGAACTTGCCCGTCTGCACCGGCGTGTAGTGGACGTTGATGTTCATGCCGGGGACGAGGTCTTGCTTGAAGCGCGTCTCGGGGACCCAGATGCTGTGTGTCACGTCCTTCGAGCGCAGGGCCAGCTCGACGGGCCGGTTCACCGGGATGACGAGCGTCGTGACGACCTGATCGTCTTTGGCGGCCGGGTCCTGCTCGTCGAGCCCGACGAAGTTCAGCTCGGAGTCTTTGATCAGTTTCGGGTCGGTGTGGCCGAACTGGCCGTCCGCGCCGGGGTAGTGGAAGTTCCACTGGAACTGCTGCGCGACGACGTGAACCTGCGCCGCGCCCGCGGGCGCTTCGTAGAAGTGCAGGCGCGCCCACACGCGCTGGCCGAGGAGCGCGACGCCGATGAAGATGACCGCCGTGATGCCCGTCCAGAGCATTTCGAGCCGGTTGTTGCCGTGCGTGTAGACGGCGCGCTCCGCGCGGTCGCCCTTCGAGCTGTAGCGCCAGACGGCGACGCCGAGCGCGAGCTGCGCGACGACGAACGCGAAGCCGACGACGATGATCGTCAGCATGAACTGGCGGTCGTAGTCGGGCGCGTGCTCCGTGATCCCGGGCGGGAACCACCAGCGCGCGTTCGCGAACAGCCACACGGACGCGATAGTAATCACCCAGATCAGCGCGGCTAAGAGACGACCCATCGCACCTCCAAGAAAGCCGTCAACCGTCGACCGTCAACCGTGACAGGTGAAATCAGAATCCCTCTCGTCACGGTTTACCTGTTACGGTTTACGGGTCTCAAATCTTCATCACCATCAGACCGAACAGCAAGGGCAGGTAGAGCACGGACGCCAGCAGCACGCGGCGCGCGTTGCGGCGCGAGAGCGTCAGGGCCGCGGCGAAGCAGGCGCACAGGAATAGCGCGCCGAGAACCAACGCGCCGACGAAGTAGACCGTGCCGGAGACGCCCAGCGCGACGGGCGCGAGGCTGACCGGGACGAGCATCAGCGTCCAGACGACGATCTGCTGTTTGGTGAGCCTGCCGTCGGGCTCGACCACGGGCAGCATCAGGATCCCCGCGCGCGCGTAGTCCTCGCGATACATCCACGCGATGGCGAAGAAGTGCGGGAACTGCCAGAGGAACAGGATCGCGAAGAGCGCCCACGCTTCGAGACCGAGCGTGTTCGACGCCGCCGCCCAGCCCAGCAGCGGCGGGACGGCCCCCGGAAAAGCGCCGACGGCGGTCGAGAGCGACGTGCGCGTCTTGAGCGGCGTGTAGAGGAACAGGTAGCCGACGACGACGCCCAGGCCGCACAGGGCCGAGAGCGGGTTGACGAGCGCCGCGAGGTACGCCTCGCCCGCGACCGCGAGCCCGACGCCGAAGAGGAACGCCTCGCGCGAGGAGAGCCGCCCCGCGGGCAGCGGGCGCGTCGCGGTGCGGCGCATCAGGGCGTCCAGATCGCGCTCCATCCACTCGTTGAGCGCCGAGACGCCGGAGCAGAGCAGCGCGACCCCGACGACCGTGTTGGCGAACAGTAAGAGTTGGAACGCGCCCTGCGAGCCGAGCGAGAACCCCGCGGCGGTCGTCAGCAGCACGAGCGTCGTGATGCGCGGCTTCGTCAGCTCCAGGAAAGCCGCCGCGCGCGCGCGCGCGCCGACCGCCGCGCGCGACTCCGCGGCGGGCGCTGTCGCCGCCCGCCCCTCGATCTGTTCAAGCGTAATGCTTTCCATGAAAACTATTTCGCCCGTTGCGCGAGCCGCCTCTCCCGTCATTTGACATCAGTGTCGCACCGCCCCCGGAGGCTGGCAAGCGAGGCGCGCAGTCGCGGCAGATGAAAAAGTCTGCCGCGACAGCGCGACGCCCCGCCTAATGATGCGAGATCATCGGGAACTCGACGGCCGGCAGCACTTCGAGCGAGCCCCTGACCTGCGCGCTCGCCGCCGCGCCGTCGTAGGCGAAGTCCTGCGTCTTCGACTCCTTCGCCGCGACCGTCACCGACATCGTCTTCTCGCCGAACTTCTCGTGCCACGCGACGACGTTGTAAGTGCCGGGCGGGACACCCTTGATCTCGAACTTGCCGTCCGCGCCGCTCAAGCCGAAAAACGGCGTGCGCATCACGTTCAGGTACGACTTCATCCAGGGGTGCTGGTTGCACTTGATCGGGATGACGACCTCGGCGCGCGGGAAGTCCTTCGTGATCGGCGGCGCGCCCTGCGACTGCGCCTGGTTGAAGCCCTGGTTGCTCTTCGGCTGCACGTTGACGTTGTGCGTGGTCTGATCGCTGTTCGTGACCTTGAGCTTCTGCGTGGACATGATGCCGAGGACGTGCGGGCGGTACTGGCAGCCGTGCTGATCGAGCACGGCCTCGGGCGCGGGCGGATCGAACTTGAAGGAGGCGAGGCTCTTGCCCTCGGCCGTCTTGCCGTCCTTGACGTAGACGAAGACGTTCTGGAGCTTGCCGTCGTGGACGACCACGTCCTCGGCCTGCGCGTTCGGGTTGGACGAGGCGCACGCCGGGTCGGCGTCCATGCTGATCGACTTGGCGGCGGGCGCGGCCCCGGTGAACGCGACGGTCCCGCTGATCGCGCCCTCGTTGCCGCTCGGCTTGTAGGCGGTCCCGGCGGTCTCGGTCGCGTTCGAGTTGTCCTCGTCCTCCGCCTCGTCGTCGTCGCTGCCGCAGGCGACGGCGAGCGAAAGCAGCGAGAGCGTGACGAGCAGCGCGAGCAGCCGGCGCAAACTGACGGATGGCATGATTAATTCTCCTCGGATGATGATCGATGATTAGAGGCGGCCGCGAACTGACGGCGTCGCGTCGCCGGAAAAACTCTGCCGCGGCGTGAACGCCGGGCGAGGCAGTGCGGCGGCGCGCCTCGGACGCGCGTGCGAGAAGCCGGCGCGGGCCGATCTCAATGATCTCCGCGCGCGCGCCGACCGGGCCGCGTGGTGCGTGCCGGAGGTCGTGGCGGCGGGCGGCGACTTGGTGTTGTTGCTGCCGCCGGTCTCCGTGCGCCCGCCGGTCGCGCCGGGCGCGCCGGCCGCGAGACGCGCCTGCTCCTGCGGCGTGAGTTCCAGGATGTAACGCACGAGCAGGTCTGCGTGATCGCCCTTGTAGTCGCTCAGGCCGGAGCCGGGGATGTCGCCGTTGAAGACCCAGCGCTCGCCGTCCTTCTTGAACAGCTCGGAAGGCATCGCCGTGCCGGGAATGATCTTCTGCGGATCGAGCAGCCAGCGGAACGTCCAGCCCGGCTTCAAACGCTCGCTCGACTGGAGGAAGTTCGGGGCCGACGCGCTCAGGTCGTGTCCGGCGTTGCCCGTCAGGTGACACTTCAGGCACGGAGCCTGTTGCGACGTGAAGAGCGCGCGCGCGAGGTTGCGCTCCTGATCCGACAGGGGCTCGGCCTGCGGCTTGATGTAGGGATCGGACTGCGACGAGACCGCCATGAAGAAGCGCACGAGCGTGCGCAGCTCGTTCGGCGAGAAGCTGAACGTCGGCATCCTCACCTTCAGGTACGTGCGCACGCCGTTGCGGTTCGCCCCCGGCTGCGGCTTCAGGTGCTCACCACCGGCCGGCCGCGGCTTGTTGTTCGGCTGCGCTCCGGCTTGCGCCCCCTGCGCGCCCCCTTGCGACTGCTGCGCGCCGCTCTGCGCCGGCGCGCCTTGCGGCGCGGGCGACTGCGAGGGCTGCGGCGTTGACTGCGCGCCGGGGCCTGCGCCGGACTGTCTGGCGAGGTCGCGGAGCATCGCGCCGCCCGCCGCGTTCAACTCCTGCTCGGTGATGCCGCTCAGGGACGGATCGGTGAGGAAGCGCAGCAGCCAGTTCGGATCGACGCGCGCGCCCTCGGTCGTCAGCGCGGGCGGGAGTTGCTCCTTCCCTTCCGGCGTCTTGTAGAAGTCGAGCGTCGAGAGCGTGGACGCCTGCCCGACCTGCACGGTGTGGCAGCCCATGCAGTTATATTTCTTGACGACCCACCAGCCGTCCTGCATGTCCCTGCGCCGGTCGGTCGCCTGGTAGAAGAACGACGCGGGCACGTTCGCGCCCTCGGCCCCGACGCTCCCCAGGAGGAACGTCGTGATGGCGTCAAGCTCCGCGCGCTCGTTCCCCTCCTTGCCCTTGTCGATGTAGGGCTTCGGCATGCGGAGGTGATCGCGCCAGTCCTTCTCCTTGCCCTTATCGTAGATGCCCGGCTCCTCGATCTTGTGCTCGAAGAATCCCTTGCGGTCGTACCAGTCCTCTCGGCTGCCGCCCCGCTCCATCTTCTTGCCGGAGAAGGGATCGATCCCCTTCTCCGCGTCGTGAGTCAGGAGCGCGAAGTCGAGGCGCTCGATGGGCGTCGCGCCCTCGGCGGTCAGCTCCTTGCCGATGCGCTGCTCGTCCTCGAAGCCCTTGATCTCGTGGCAGCCGGCGCACCCGTACTGCTTGATGAGCGTGAAGCCGTCCTGCGCCATCTTCTGATCCGAGTCCATGTAGGAGGCGTCCGGGTAGCCTTGCCGCTGCGTGAGCGAGAAGAGCCAGGAGGCGATGTCGCGCGCGTCCTGCTCGGAGAGCCGGAAGTTCGGCATCACGGTCATGTTCTGCACCTGCAACTCCGCGCCGTCGTTCGGGCACTTCGAGTTGCCGTGCGTGTCGAACAGGTAGGGCTTGCCGTTCTTCTCGTAGTCTTCGCGCGTCAGGTCTTTCTTCTCCTTCGGGCAGTAGGGAGCCCAGCGCTCGCGCGGGTTGTGAATCCAGCGCACCGTGTAGTCGAAGTTCTCCTTCTCGCCTACGCGCGTCAGGTTCGCGGCGAAGTGCCCGCCGATGCGTTGCTCGCCCTCGCCGACGGAGTGGCACGCCATGCAGCCTATCGTCTTGAACAGCTCCTCGCCGTGGCCGGCGTTGCCCGCCTCCTGCACGGGGACTTGCCCCTCGAACGAGTTCTGCCAGAGGTAGGCGGAGATGGCCTTGCGCTCGTAGTCGGCGCGCTGCTTGTCGGCAGCCTTGACCATGTCGTGCTCCGGCTTCAGATACCAGAAGGTCGGCATCTTCGTGCCCGGCCGGAACTCCTGCGGATCTTTGAGCCAGACCGGAATCCAGTCGCGCCTGAGCTTCAGGCGCACGTCCTTCAGGTTTGGCCCGACCTTCTTCTGATCCTGCATCAGGTAGCGCGCCTGCGTGTTCAACTGCTCGATGCGCGCTTCGAGCTGGCTGTTGGTGACGCGCAGGGCGGTCGCCTTGGCGAGGAGCTGTTGCGCCTTCTCTTCGGGCGTGTCGTCGCGCCCGGCTTCGGCCGTCACTTGATGAGCCTCGCGGTCGTTGGCGGCGAGCTGATCTTCGAGCTGCTTGATGGACTGGCGCGCGCCGCTCAGCGCGTCGGTCTCGCGGTCGAAGCCCTCGTAGCGGTGGCAGCCGACGCAGCCGCGCTCCTGGAAGAGGTCTTTGCCCCTGGTCAGGACGGGCGCGAAGTCGAGCACGCGATCCTGCTGGTGGCACTGCTGGCAGCCCGCCTCGGCGTTCTCCTTCTTGAACATCGGGTGCATCCAGAAGGCGTTGTCGCCGTGCCCCTTCTCGACCGTCGTGGTCGCGCGCCCGTTGCCCCAGTGGCAGGACGAGCAGCCGAACTTGTCGGGGGTGTGGATGGCGAGCAGCTCCTTCGTCGGGTGGCTGACGAAGGCGCGTGCGAGCGGGTCGATCTTCTTGCGCGGGAGCTTGAAGGCGGCGGGCGTCAGCTCGACGGGCGCGCGCACGCCGAGGTGGCACGTCTCGCAGCGGTCGACGATCTGATCGCCGTTGACGTTGACCTGCCGGATCGTGTAGTCGAACTTCTTGTTCCCCTCGATGAGCTTGTCGAGCTGATCGGCGCTCATGCCGACGATGTTGTCTTTCACGTAGGCGTCGCGCTTCTTGGCGAGCGCGTCCGGCTCCTTCAGCAGCTCGCCCTTCTGCACGAGGAGCCGCGCCTTCTGATCCTTGAGGCCGAGGTAGCGCTCTTCGAGCTGCGCGTAGGTCAGCCGCTCCTTCTTCGTCTTGTCGGAGTCGGGCGCGACGGGCGTGTTCACCGTGGCGGGCTTGTTGCGCAGCTCCTCCACGTCCTTGCGCAAGTCGTCCTTCGCCTTCTCGCTCGCGGTCTCGACGCGGTAGTTGGCGACCGTGATGCGGCCGCGCTTGTCCTGATAGTCCTCGGTGATGGCGGCGAGCTGGCGGTCGATGAAGCCGACCTGGTGATCGATCTCTTTGAGCTGCGGATCGACGGCCGCGCGCGCCTCGCGCGCCTCAGCGTCCAGCTCCTGGTACTCGGGGCGCTGCTTGATCTCCTTCTCGGTCCCCGTCTCCTGATCCCTCTGCTTCTGCCGCTTGAGGCGGTTGAGGTAGCGGTTGTAGCGCGTGACGAACTCGCGCTGCATCCCCTTCCACGGCCGCTGCCCGTAGACCTCGTCGTAGAGCGCCCAGCCGAGCGACGCCATCAGCAGCAGCACGCACACGAGGAGGATGCTGCTGGTCGAGCGGCTGGCGACGGGGTCTGCCGCGGGCGCTTCCGGCTCGCGTTTGACGAGTTTGTCAGGAGTCTCTGCCACGTGTCTCTTACCTCCGCCTTCGCGCGCCGGGCTAGATGTTGAACCAGGGTGTGACCCAGACGTACTTGATGTGGAGCGGCAGCAGCCGCAGGATGAGCTTCGCCGGGAGCGCGAGCAGCACCGTGACGGCGAAGAACTGGAACGTCAGGTATTGCAGGATGCTCGTGCGCGCGAGGATCTTCTTCTCGAAGGCGTTTCTAGTCATCAGCCAGTGGAAGAAGAGCGCGCCGAGGAGGTAGAAGGTGCCGACGACGATCGCGCCGAAGATCATCTTCCCCATCATGCCCGTGATGCCGAGGTACTCGTGCAGATCGACGTTGCGATCGTAGACCACCGCGTTGTGATCCCACGTCTGCCCCGGCCAGAACCAGATCCAGCCCGGCCCCCGGATGAACGTGCCGATGATGATCAGGATGATCCACATGAACCACCCCCAGAGGAACATCCCGACGGCGAACTTGCGCTGCCGCCACGTGTAGTAGCCGTTGCCCAGCGGGTTCGAGTCCACGTAGGGGAAGACCATCAGCCCGACGAGGAGCAGGCTCGGCATCACCACGCCCGCGATCCACGGGTCGAAGTAGACGAGCATCTCCTGCAACCCCAGGAAGTACCACGGGGCCTTCGACGGGTTCATCGTCAGGTTCGGGTTGGCGGGCTCTTCCAGCGGCGCGTTCAGGGTGATCGACCAGACGAAGAGGACGAGCGTGACGATGATCGCCGCCAGGAACTCGACGCGCACGAGGTAGGGCCAGACGTGCAGCTCGCGCGCCCAGCCCGGCCGCCACGGCTCGGTCTTGCGGTGCGAGGTCTTGGCGAGCTGCGGGTCGGCTTCGAGCTGCTCGATGAGGCGGTCGTTGGCCTTCATCTGCTTCACGCCGAGCCACGTGAAGAAGATGACGAGCGGGAGCAGCGCGACGATGGGCACGTTGTCGGGCGTCGAGCTGATCTTCCAGAGCTGGTGCCAGTCCTCGACGAACAGCATCAGGACGCCGAGCACGACGAGCGCCGCGATCAGGTACACCCACTTCCGGCTCACGCCACGCGGGCGCGGGATTGCCATTGCCATGTTCAGTCTCTCCGTCTAGAGAAAAACTGTCAGTTGTCAGTCGTCCGCGGTCAGTTGTTCAATCCACACCGGGCGCGTCGCCTGTCAGCCACAAACAATTGACAACTGACGACGGACAACTGACCGCCTTCACCTCTTCACCGGCTTCATCTCCGTCTCCAGCATGACGGGCGCGGGGCCGGAGATGCCGCCGTCCTTGCGGATGCGCCAGAAGTGAACCGCCATAAAAATGGAGGCGACGAGGGGGATGCCGATGCAGTGCCAGATGTAGGAGCGCAGGAGCGCGTTCGCGTCGACGATGGAGCCGCCGAGCAGCCCGAAGCGCACGTCGTTGAAGGCCGTCATGCCGAGCTGCGGGCCGAACGGCCCCTCGTGGCCGAGCAGGGGCGTGGCGCGCGCCATGTTCGTGCCCACCGTCACCGCCCAGAAGCCGAGCTGATCGTCCGGCAGGAGATACCCCGTGAACGAGAGCAGGAGGGTCAGCACGAGCAGCACGACGCCGACGCACCAGTTGAACTCGCGCGGCCGCTTGTAGGAGCCGGTCAGCACGACGCGGAACATGTGCAGCCACGTCGTGATGATCATCAGGTGCGCCGCCCAGCGGTGCATGTTCCTGAGGAGTTTGCCGAACGGCACGTCGTGTTCGAGGTAGAGGATGTCGCGGAACGCCTGCACCTTCGTCGGGTGGTAGTAGAACATCAGCAGGACGCCCGTGAAGGTCAGGACGATGAAGAGGTAGAAGGTGATGCCGCCCATCCCCCAGGTGAAGTTGTAGCGCACGGCGTCGCGGTTGATCTTCGCCGGGTGCAGGTGCAGGAAGACGTTCGAGAGGATGGCGAGGCTGCGGTTGCGCGGGTCGCCCCGGTCGTGGGAGACGCGGAAGATCGACTTCCAGAGCTGCGTCTGCTGCGGGTCTTTATAAGCCTCGACCTCTTTCTTCGCGCGCTCGGCGAGCGCCGTGCCCTGCTCGCGCACCTTGCCGGCGACGCCGACGCTGCGCACCTCGTGCGCCTCGATCTGCCCTTCGGGCAGCCCCGAAGAGGCGCGCAGCAGCTGGTCGATGTCGGCTTGCTTTTCGGGCTGGCGCGGCGCGCCGTTGCCGGAAGTCGGTTTGCCGTTCGGTTCGTCAGGCATCGATTCCCTCTCCCTGTCGTCGCTCCCCTAAACCTGTATGAACGAGCCCGGCTCGTCAAAGCGGTTCGTGCCGCCCTTCTGCCAGTCGTAGAGCTTGCCCGTGTTGACGACGATCTGACCCTCGGCGTCCAGGTCGAGCGCGGCGCGATCCATCGGGCGGGGCGCGGGACCCTCGAAGTTGATCCCCTCGCTGTCGTAGCCGCTGCCGTGGCACGGGCACTTGAACTTGTTCTCGCTCGCCTTCCAGTCGGGCGTGCAGCCGAGGTGCGTGCAGCGCGCGTAGATGACGAACAGCCTCTCGGTATTCCTGACGACCCAGATGCGGTACTGCTGCTGATACTTCGTGTCGACGCCCAGCGCGTAGTCGCCGGGGAAGCCGATGCGGAAGACGCTCGACGGCTCGAAGATCGAGCGCGGGAGGAAGAAGCGTATCGTCGCCATCGCTATCGCGGCGACGAAGCCGACCACGCTCGCCCACACGATCCTGCGCCGCATCTTGTTGACGGGCGCGTCGGGCGCGGTCTCGACGAGCGTGGTCGGGCTCTGCCGCGCGGCGACGGGCTTCGGGATGCCTTTGGCGGTCGTAGCGGTCGGGGTGGTCGAGGCTTTCGCCGCGCCCGGCGCGAGGCGGGCCGCGGGCGGAGCGCCGCTCGGGACTTCAGACCTCACGGGCGGCGTGCCGGCCTGCGTCACGGGCGGGCTGCCCGGCACCTCCTCGACGCGGGCGGCGTTCGCGCCCGGCGCGTCGGCGGGGGCGGGCGAGGCTATCGGCTTGTCGGCGGGCGGGGTCGGTTTCTTGTCGCTTTCCAAACACGAACCTCCGGGTCTGAAAATCTGATCCGTGCGCGCTCAAATTAGCAGGCGTGCGGACGAGCTTCGACGGATCGCGGTCGGGAGCCGAGGCGGTAGAACTTTGCGCACGAAGAGGTCGCGCCTCTTTCGGGCTGTTGATTCGTCTGTTCTGCGAAACTTAGAAGAGCCGCCAAGACTTCGGGCAAAATAATTTGAAAAACTGCTCGGCGTGCCAGAGAATATACCCAACTGCCGCGCGCGTGGCAAGCGCCTTTTTGTCGCGACTACGGCGCGCCGCGGCTCGGAATTTTAACCCCGAACTTTCCCCGAAGCGACGGTGGGCGAAGAGCAAACCACGAAGGCGCGGGTCCGCATCTACACCCGACCCGGCTGCCACCTCTGCGAAGAGGCGAAAGCCGAGATGGCGCGCGCCGGCTGCCCCCACCTCTTCGATCTCGAAGAGATCGACATCGACTCCGACCCGCGCCTCGCCCGACTCTACGGCTACGACATCCCGGTCGTCACCATCGACGGCGCGCACGCCTTCAAACACCGACTCGCCGCCGCCGAATTTCGCCGCGAACTCGATCGCTCGCTCGCTGCGCGCACCGCCCGAAGCGAGCGGCAACGCTAAGACGATTGTAGGGGCAGGGCTCGTCCCTGCCCGCTGGGCGTCCGACAGGTCGCTCAAACAATCAAAGGACACTCAACATCGAATGATGGCGAAATCAAATTCGCGCTGTCGCGCGGCGGGCAGGGACGAGCCCTGCCCCTACAAAAACCGCTCAGCCGATTCACTCGAAATGCAACGCGCCCGCCTTCGCCTCGATGGCGTCGTACAGTTGTTCGCGCTCGCGCGCGTCCGCGGTCTGCCGGTACGCCTGAAGCAGCTCCTTGAGCGACGCGAGGTCTCTGTACACGCCCGCGTCCTCGACCGGCGGCGTGAGGTATGAGATCAGCTCCGCGTAGGAGCGCCTGCGCGCGATCGAGCCTTCCGACGGGTTGTTGACGCTGTAGGCGTAGAGGTGCGGCAGCTCGCCTATCAGCCTGTCCGGCCAGCACCCGTCGGACATCCCCAACTGCTTGCCCGGCATGAACTCCAGCGCGCCGTGCGTGCCGACGTGCAGAATCGCGTCGGCCCCGAAAACTTTTTCGACGAACGTGTAGAACGCCGCGAAGCCGTGGTGCGGCGCACCCGAGCGCGACATCATCAGCCGCATGGGATCGCCCTCGTAGCCGAACGACGGCTGCACGCCGACGAAGACGTTGCCGAGCCGCAGGCCCTGCACCAGCAGCGTCCCGCCGAACGAGTTGATCTCGCCCGGCGCGCGCCCCCAGTCACGCTCGATCTCCGCGACGTGCGGGCAGAGCGCGCGATATTCGTCCAGCGTCATACGGTACTCGACGCGCGCCGCCGCGCCGAACCCTTCTTCGTCGCGCAGGAGTCTCTCGCGCAATTCTTCGGCGTCGCGCGGGACTTCGACCGCGTAGCCTTCCCGTCCCAGACGCCGCAGCATCTCCCACGCGCTCTCGAACACGTCCAACTCGGCGGCGGTCCCGACGTTCCCCTTATCGGGCGGGAAGCAGAAGACGACGAGCGCGAGCTTCACTTCCGGGCGCGGCGCGGTCTGCAAACGCTGCCAGCGTTTAAGGCGACGCGCCAGACGCCGACAACGATCTTCGAGCGGCACGGGCTCGGAAGCCTCCGCCGAGATGCCGCCGAAGACGAAGGGCTCTATCGCGCCGTCGATCTCCGGGATGGCGACCTGCATGCCCGCCTGCACCGGGTTCAGGCCCGTCCAGGACTCGCGCCAGGACTCGACCGCCTGCACGTCGAGGCTGACGGCGGAGCGGTAGGGCACGCCCAACCCTTTGAAGAACTCGACCGCCGCGTCGCTGTCGTTCATCGCCGGGCCGCCGACGAAGCTGAAGCCGGTCAGCGAGACGATCTGCGAGACGCGGGCTTTGTCCGTTGTCCGTCGTCCGTTGTCCGTTGTTGTCGTCTCTCTCTCGACTCGCCGCGCACCTGACTTGTGCAACTGACCACGGACAACTGACAACTGACTGTTCTGACTTTTCTCGACGAAGAACTTCTCGCACGCCTCGCGGTTGTCCATGAAGGTCGAGATGGCGGGCAGCACGGCGAGTCCTTCCGCTTCGACGGCGCGGATCAGCCCGTCGTAATGCTTCGTCGTGCCGCTCACGATCTGCGGGCGCATGAGGAGCAGGCCCACCGTGCGCGCCGGATCGAGCGGCGCGAGTCTCAACTTGCGCGCGCGCGCGTCGTGCCAGGCGCGGTACTTGTCGAACGTCTCGAAGAGCGCGGGCGCGTCCGGGTGGTAGATCGCGACGACGGGCATCGTCTCCGGCGGCGCGACTTCGGCCCCGGCGAGGCGCGGCTCGCCCGCGTAGTGCTTGAGCGCGTAGACGAGCATCGCGCGCACGTTGGCGGGGGTCGGCTGGAGGAAGTAGCAGAAGAGTTGCAGGTAGTGTTTGAAATCGCCCACCCGCCCCGCGTTCGGCACGAGCCGCAGCAGCGCGGGCAGGCGTTCGACGTAACGCAGGTATTGCGTGTGGCCCGACTTCGCCCCGCGCCGGCCGCGCGCCTGCTCCGCCATCCAGCCGCCGACGCCCTTCACCATCCGCCGCGCGCGCCCCTCTCGCGCCTTCTCGCCTTCGCCGCGCGCATCGACTTCGACCGCCTCCCCGCCCTCTCTCGCGCCGCCCAGCCTTCCGAACCGCAGCCGACCCATCCGCGTCCGCCGCATCAGGTCGGGCATGCAGTTGATGACGACGACCGCGCCCGGACGCGCTTCATGCTTTTGGAGCAGCGGGATGAGGCGCGCCGCGTTCGCGCCGTCCGTCACGTGCAGCACGAAGACGACCGACGACTCCGCGAGATCGCGCCCGACCGACTCCCACTCGTCCTCATTCAGAGGCGCGCCGAAGTTGTAAGCCCCGACGCGCAGCTCGACGCCGTGCAGCCGCGCCACGTCTCGCTCCGCCTGCCTGAGCGGCGCGAGCAGGCTAGAGCCGACGTAACAGACTGTGACCTTCAAGCTCATCGTTCGCTACAAAGGAGCTACACTATAATCGCCACGGGTCAGCACGTTCTCAGTCTTTGCGCCTCCCGCGCCTTTGCGTGAAGTTAAATTCTCACGCAAAGGCGCGGGAGGCGCAAAGTTCCAAGCCAGTTTTTCAGGCTACGCGACGCCTTCGATGCGATCTTCAAGCTCGGATAAAATCCCGCGCAGTTTTTCCAGCACGTCATCTTCGACTTTCCAGAAGCCGCGCCCCGCGGCTTCGAGGAGTCGCCCGACGAGCGAGCGCGCCGAGTGCGGGTTCAGATCGCGCAGGCGTTCGAGCATCTGCGGGTCGAGCACGAACGTCTCCGCCACCTCGTCGTAGACCCAGCCGTCCACGGCGTCGGCGGTCGCGCTCCAGCCGAAGGTGTTCGTCACGCGCGTCTCGATCTCGGCGACGCCGCGGTAGCCGTGTTTGAGCATCCCCTCGTACCACTTCGGGTTCAGCGTCTTGGCGCGCGTCTCCAGCCGCACGGTCTCTTCGAGCGAGCGCACCTTCGCCTCCGGCGAGAGCGAGTCCGAAAGGTAGATCGCCGGCCGCGCGGCGGCCGACTTTTCGACCGCCTTCGAGACGCCGCCGAGGTACTCGAAGTAATGATCCACGTCGGTGAGGCCGATCTCGAACGAGTCGATGTTCTGGTAAGTCGCCTCGACGCGCGAGAGCGCGCGCCGCATCGCCCCGCCCGCCTCGCGCCCCTCGACGCTGCGGCCGCGCGCGTCCGTGCCGTAGGCGAAGCACTTGCGCGCGACGAAGACCTCGGCGAGCGCGTCGTCCGAGTCCCACTGCGAGTCCGCCACCATGAAGTTGACGTTCGCGCCGTAGTTGCCCGGCGCGTTCGAGAAGACGCGCGTGGCGGCGTCCTCGAAGCCGCAAGACTCCGCCCGCGATTGGGCGAGCGCGTTGCGGCGCACGTAGTTCAACTCCTCAGGCTCGTCGAGCGCGGCGACGCGGCGCACGGCGCGGTCGAGCAGCGCGACCGTGGGCGAGAAGAGATCGCGGAAGATGCCGGAGACGGTCATCACCACGTCGATGCGGGGTCGCCCCAGCCGTTCGAGCGGGATCGGCTCCACGTCGGCGACGCGGTTCAGCGAGTCGCGCAACGGTTTCACGCCGAGCAGCCACAGCGCCTGCGCCACGCCCTCGCCCTGCGTCTTGATGTTGTCGAGCCCCCACAGCACGAGCGCCATCGCCGCCGGGTAACGCCCGCGCTCTTTCACGTGGCGTTCGAGCAGGAGATCGACGACGCGGCGCGCGCGCGCGTAGGCGAGATCGGAAGGGACGCCGTAGGGGTTGATCGCGTGCGTGTTCCTGCCCGTCGGCAGCACGCGCGGGTTCTGCACGATGTCCGCGCCCGGCCCCGGCTCGACGTATTCCCCGCGCAGCGCGCGCGCGAGGCTGTCCAGTTCGCCGTTCGTCTGCAACTGCGTGTGGACTTCTGCGAGCAGCTCGAAGGCCGGGCGCGAATCATCCGGCGCGACGCCCGCGCGAGATTCGAGCCGGCGGAGCGCGGCGTCCGCCCCCTCCCGCAGAAAGATCGCGATTGCCTCGCGCAATATCGCGTCGATCAACTCACGCGCCCGCAGCGCCGCTTCGGCCGGCGCGCCGCCAACGCGCGCCGCGCCGGGAACAGACTCTGGTCGTGAGCGCGTGAGACCTTCTTCGATCAACGCGGGGAGGGCGCGCACGCCCGTGTCCGGCCGGTCGAAGGACGCGACCATGCGCAGCAGGTCGGCGCACTCGCGCTCGCCCGAAGGTCTGCCGAAAACGTGCAGCCCCGTCGGGATCAGCCGCTGCTCGATCTCCGCCACGCGCTCGCAGAGTTCGAGCACGCGGCGGTCGCGCTCCTCGCTCGTCAAAGGCTGGCGTTCGTCTTGCGTCATGCTGGCTGCGGGAAGGAGAGACGGTCTCGCGTCAGGCTCGCGAATAAAATAGGCGAGCGTCGGCGGTTTGTAAACTCAGACCTGATCGCGACACGTCCGTCGTCCGCGATGTCAGTAGGGGCAGGGCTCGTACCGGCCCGCCGCTCTTTAGATTAATTGACGCGCGGCTCGCGGCTCACCCGCGGGCAGGGACGAGCCCTGCCCCTACAGTCTTGAGGTCGGCATAAGTGGGAGGCGCGTGTAGCTCCCGCCGAGCGAGTCGGCCAGAGCCCTGCCCGCTTCGCCCCCGCCGAAGCGCGCGCGCGTGTCGACGACCGTGGACTCGACGCCCTCGCGCCTGAGCGCCGCGCCGAGTTGGGCGATCTCCCGGTCGAGCCGGAGCCGAAGTTGTGCCCCCCGCTCGCCCGACGCCCCGCCGAGCGGGACGTTGGCGCGCCCGTCCGTGAAGACGAGCAGACTGATCCGACCCGCGCCCTCGCGCCGCGCGCGGGCGGCGATCTCGTGCGCGCGGGCGAGGCCGGCGGCGAGCGGGGTCGCGCCGCCGACGGGCAGCGCGTCGAGCAAACGTTTCGCGAGCGCGGGCGAGCGCGAGGGGCGCAGCATCAGGTCGCCGCGGCCCTCGCGGAAGCTGACGAGCGCGACGCGGTCGCGCTCGACGTAGGAGCGGCGCAGGAGTTTCCCCAGCGCGCCCTTCGCCTGCCGGATGCGGTTGACAGCCATGCTGCCCGAAGCGTCGACGGCGAAGATGAAGAGCGTGCCCCTCTTCCGGCTGTGGAGTTTATAGCGCACGTCCTCCGAAGCGACTGCCGGGTTCGCGCCACCCGGTCGCCCTCCGCCCGCGCCCCTTTCCGCCGCGGCGCGCAGAGTCGCGCCGAATGCGACGGCGCGCGCTTCGTCGCGCTCGCGCGTCGTCGCGCCGTAGAAACGCCCGCGCCCGCCGCCCCGCGAGTGCGAAGCGCGACCGCGCGCGCGCGAAGAGACTCGCGCGTCAGACTTTCCCGGAACGCGTTGGCGAATGTCGCCAGTCGGCGCGGATGGCGCGTCGGAATCCGCCGCCGGCGCGGGCTGAGTGTTCGCGCCATCTTCTCCCCCGCCGCGCGTTGCCTCCGGTTGGGCCACTTGCGAATCGCCCCCGACGTTTACCGCGGACGAATCCTCGACGCGACCCTCGCGTTCATTCAGTCCCTCGCCTTGACCCGCGTCGCCCTGCCGGGGAGCGCGCGGGCTCTTCGTATGACGTGAATCTTCAACCTTGTGCGCGCCGAAAACTTCGTCCGCGACCGACTCGATCTGCCCGCCGCTGCCCGCGTCCTCGAAGGGGTCGCGGCGCAGGCGGTGGCGCAACGCCATCGCGGCGACGCGGCGCGCGTCCCCCTCGTTCGCGATCCTCCGGCCCTCGAACGCCGCCAGAGCGCGCGCGGCGCGAGCGATGGTCAACTCGCCGCGGTGTCCGTCGGTGCCGAGCCGCGCGCACAGCTCCGCGATGGAGCGCACGAGCGCGGGCGGCACGCGCACCCCTGCCGCCGCGCGCCGCGCGCGCACGAGCCTGCGGCGCAGCCGATCCTGTTCCTCTCCGGCTTCGCGCGCGAACGACGCCGGGTCGCGGTCGAAAGCCTCGCGGCGCGTGACGACTTCGGCGCGCTCGTCGGCCGAGTCGGGCGTGCGAACTTCCGCGCAGAGGCCGAAGCGGTCGAGCAGTTGCGGGCGCAGCTCGCCCTCCTCCGGGTTGCCGGAGCCGACGAGGACGAAGCGCGCGGCGTGTTCGGCGGAGACGCCTTCGCGCTCGACCTTGTTGCGACCCGTCGCCGCCACGTCGAGCAGGAGATCGACGAGGTGATCTTCGAGCAGGTTGACTTCGTCGATGTAGAGGAAGGCGCGGTGCGCGCGCGCGAGCAGGCCGGGCTCGAACTTCCTCACGCCCGCGCCGAGGGCGCGCCCGATGTCGAGCGAGCCGCAGACGCGATCCTCGGTCGCGTTGAGCGGGAGATCGACGACGGGCACGCGCACGCGCTCGCGCCGCAGCTTGCCGCCCGCTGTGAGCGTCGCGAGGCAATCGTCGCAGAGCCGGTCGGTCGCATCAGGGTCGCAGTTAAAGGGGCAGCCCGCGACGCGCGTGAGAGGCGGGAGCAGTTCGGCGAGCGCGCGCACGGCCGTTGACTTGCCCGTGCCGCGGTGGCCCATGACGAGGACGCCGCCGATTGACGGCTCGATGACGCTGAGCAGCAGGGCGAGTCGCATCTCGTCCTGGCCGACGATGGCCGTGAACGGGTAGGAGGGCGCGTGGTCGACCTTCCCGGACTCGATCTTTCGGGGGCTGCGTTTCCGGCTGGTCATCTCGCGGGCGCGTCTCGCGATCCGTTTAGGACGGGAAGCACATCAGGGCTCGATGGTCATGCGCAGGACGTTCGAGAGCGGCTGCCTCTCGGTGCGACCGCTCCGCAACACGATGACGACGAGCCTGCCCTCGACCGCCACGCGGCGCACCTCACTCATCACGCGCACCAGGCGCGTGCCGTCGCGCAACTCCAGGATGAGGCGCGACCCCGGAGCTTCGAGTCCCAACGCCGCGGCCCCGCCCGCCGCCGATTCGGCGGCGTCGGTCGCGGACGCTTCCGCTGGGGGCGGCGCGTCTGGGGGCGCGTCCGACCGCTCGGACGCGCCCGCACGCGCGGCGCGCGACGACCGCCTGCGATTCGTGCCCGCGCGCGTGGACGCGCCCCGCGCGGCCTCGCCGCTCGCCGCGGCCGGTTCGGCGGGCTCGGTCTTCGCCGCCTCATCTCTCTCGGCGTCAGCGGCGGGCGCAGGGGTCTGTGCGCGGCGCGTGCCCTCTCGTCGCGCCGACTCGCGACGCGCCGCCGCCCTGCCCCTCGCCGTGTTCGTGCGGGTCGGGGTCGGCTTCGGCGGGGCTGCCGCGCCCTCAGCGTCGGTCTCCTCCGGAGTCGGCGACGGCGCGGCGGCGACCTCCGCGTGCGGCTCCTCGATGCGCGCGCCGATGGAGTTGACGCGGTACGAGCCGCGACGGTTTTGCCGCGCGCCCGTGGCGGGCGCGGGCGACGAGGACGAAGACTCCGCCGCGGGCGCGGGCTCGTCGGGCGCGGGGGCGGTGGAGGCGAGGAACGTCCCGCCGAAGCGTATGCGGTAGGTGCCGTCGGCGTCGTTCGGGCTGCGCGCCTGCACGCGGAGGATGAGCGTCTCTTCGCGGCGGAAGAAGACCGTGCGCGCGACGGTCGTGTCGGAGCTGCCGTAGAGCGTCACCTTCGTGAGCGGGCGCAGGGCCGCGGCGCTGAAGAGATCGATGTCGCCTTCGAGGTTCGACGCCGTGACCGTCAGTTCGAGATCGCCGGGCCGCGCGCTGAGGGTGTAGAAGTGGCGCGTGAGCCGCGCGTCGCCCACGTCGAGCGCGGGGATGCGCCCCGCGATCTCGGCGGACGTGACGGGCGTCGGCGCTTCGAGCAGCGACGACTGCGCGAGGGCGCAGAGCGCGGTCGCGGCGAGCGCGACGGCGAGCGACGCGCAAGCGAGCGCGAAAGTTTTTGAACGTGTGCCCAAGCGTCTCATCTCGGAGGGGAGCCCGTCGACAGATTCGGCGCGAGGAGTTTAGCAGCAGTGGGGGGCGTCAACAAACCGGCGGGGGTTTTACCGGCGGAAGCGGGCGCGGGAGTGGAAGCCGAGCGCGAAGAGTGGTGCTGGCCGGCGACGGACGGGCGGGGCGAGAATGTCAGCGGGTGGGAATACCAGCGGGGAAATCGGGATGCCGAAGGGGGGACTCGCCCCCGACGAGCTGCCTCGCCTGCGAACCTTTAATTATGTGGTGGGGATGGAGAGACTCGAACTCTCACGGGTTACCCCATACGCCCCTCAAACGTACGCGTCTACCAGTTCCGCCACATCCCCGTAGAGGCTTCAGCCGGTCACTGTCGCCTTCTCTTGATTCCCTGTTCGCTTTCTTCGGTAGTATGCATCCCTTCGACTGCAAGTTATCACATCCGTGAGCCCCTTGCTCCGCCCGAAAGTCGGGGTCTGACTGCGGCCAACAGTTCCGCCACTTCGGCTCGTAAAAGATCAAACTGCGGGGAGCGTTTCGATTCGCCCGCCCGCGGATCGGTTGGCTCTTAAGACTACTTATTGTTCGCGTTCGACTGCGGGTTCTGACTGGCGTTGGCGTTGAGCGTGATGCCGGTCGTCGCCCCCGCGTTCGAGTTGTTGCCGGTCGCGCCGCCCGCCCCCGTCGCCGGCGAGGCGGCGGGCGCGGCGGGCGTCGCCGCCGGCTCCGAGGTCTCGTCGACGGACTGTAAGACGGAGCGCCCGCCCGTGAAGTACGGCACGGAGAGCAGCAGGGCCGAGAGCAGGAAGACTGCCGCCGCGCCGATGGTGATCTTGGCGAGCAGCGTCTGCGTGCCGCGCGGGCCGAATGCCGTGCTCGACACCGAGCTGGTGAAGAGCGCGCCCGCGTCGGCCTTGCCCGGCTGCAAGAGCACCGAGACGATCAGCACGACGCAGGACAGAACGAACAGCGTGTAGAGGACGTAGATCAAAACTTAAAAGATTCCCTTCCCGTCGCCTCAGGCGTTGTAGTTGACGATCCGCGCGAACGCCTCCGCGTCGAGACTCGCGCCGCCGACGAGCGCGCCGTCAACGTCTTCCTTGGTCATCAGACCGGCGATGTTGTCGGGCTTGACCGAGCCGCCGTAGAGGACGCGGACGGCGTCGGCGAGTTCGGCAGAGTACCTCTCCGCTAAAACGCGCCGGATAAACGCGTGCATTTCCTGCGCTTGCTCCGGCGACGCCGTGTGACCCGTGCCGATCGCCCAGACGGGCTCGTAGGCGATGATGATACGGGCGAGATCGGTCGAAGTCAAACCTCGCAGGCCCCCCTCAACCTGCCCGCGCACAACGCTTTCGGCGTTGCCCGCCTCGCGCTGCGCGAGCGTCTCGCCGACGCACAGGATCACCGACAGACCCGCGCCGAGCGCGGCCTGAGTCTTCTGATTCGCCATCGCGTCGGACTCGAAATAATACTGCCGGCGCTCGGAGTGTCCGATGATGACGTGCGAGCAGCCCACGTCGCGCAGCATGTCGGCGCAGACCTCGCCCGTGTGCGCGCCGTGCTTCGTCTCGGTCGAGCAGTCCTGACCGGCGACGCGGATGTTCGAGCCCTCCAGGCGATCCGCCACCGCCTTCAAAGACGTGAAGGGCGGCGCGATGACGATCTCGCAGTGGTTCGCGTTCGCCACCAGCGGGCGCAGGGCGATGGCGGTCGCCACCGAATCGGCGACCAGCTTGTACATCTTCCAGTTTCCGGCGATGACGGGTTTTCTCATAAGCACTCAGCACTCAGCATTCAGCACTCAGTAAATTCAGCCTTAATTGTTTGGCTGACTGCTGAGTGCTGAATGCTGAGTGCTATTTGTCATTCAAAGCCGCGACGCCGGGCAGCTCGTCGCCGGCGAGGAATTCGAGGGTGGCTCCGCCGCCCGTCGAGATGTGTGTGATGCGCTCGGCGACGCCGGCCTGCGTGACCGCCGCGACCGAGTCGCCGCCGCCGACGATGACGGTCGCGCCCGCGTCGGCCGCCTCGGCGACGGCGCGCGCCACTCCGACCGTGCCCTGGTCGAAGCCGAGTTCCTTCTCCTCGAAGATGCCCATCGGCCCGTTCCAGATGACGGTCTTCGCGCCCGCGAGCGCGCCCGCGAAGTGCGCCACCGTCTCCTCGCCGATGTCCACGCCGACGAGCCCGGCGTTCGTGAACTCGACGGGGATCGTCTTCTTCGACTTCAGCGGATCGTAGCTGTCGACGACGACGTGATCGGTGGGCAGCAGCAACTCGACGCCCGCCGACTTCGCGCGCTCGATGATGTCGAGCGCGGTCTGGCGCTTGTCGTCCTCGACGAGCGATTTGCCGACGGAAAAGCCCTGCGCCTTGAAGAAGGTGTAAGCCATCGCGCCGCCGATCAGGAGTTTATCGACCTTGCGACTGATGAGCGCGTCGATGACCGCGATCTTGTCCGAGACCTTCGCGCCGCCGAGGATGGCGACGAACGGGTGCTCCGGCGCGCCCGTGACGCGGCCGAGGTAGTCGAGCTCCTTCTCCATCAGCAGGCCCGCCGCCGCCGGACGGACGAACTTCGTGATGCCGACGGTCGAAGCGTGCGCGCGGTGCGCCGCGCCGAAGGCGTCGTTGACGTAAACGTCGCAGAGGCCCGCGAGCTCTTTCGCGAAGCCCTCGTCGTTCTTCTCCTCCCCGGCGTGGAAGCGCAAATTTTCGAGCAGCAGCACGCCGCCGTCCTCCAGCGAATCAACGGCCGACTTCGCCGCCGCGCCGACGCAGTCCTCGGCGAACGCCACGGGCTGACCGACGAGCGCCTGCAAGTGGGTCGCGACGGGGCGCAACGAATACTTCTCGTCGCGCGCGCCCTTCGGCCGCCCCAGGTGCGAGGCGAGGATGACGCGCGCGCCCTGCTCGACCGCG
The DNA here is from genome assembly GCA_035537435.1 of Pyrinomonadaceae bacterium. Taxonomy (GTDB): domain Bacteria; phylum Acidobacteriota; class Blastocatellia; order Pyrinomonadales; family Pyrinomonadaceae; genus JAIVGV01. The sequence goes on from DATLMC010000102.1 coordinate 82,051, forward strand.
TACTTGATCGTCGGCAGCGACGCCCTCACGCGCGTGTCGTCTTCCAACTCCCCCTCCTTCAAAGGCACGTTGTAATCGACGCGCACGAAGACGCGCCTGCCCTTGAGGTCGAGGTCTCTGATCGAGAGCTTGTTCATAAGGGCCGTGACAGGTAAACCGTGACAGGTGACAGGAGAAAACCAGTCCTGCTTGTCACGGTTCACGGTTTACGATTTACGGCTTCCCTCCTGTCACCCGTCACTTGTCACGGTTGACGGTTTTTCACAGTCCGCGCCCGGCGATGTACTTCACGAGATCGCGGACGCGGCACGAGTAGCCCCACTCGTTGTCGTACCACGAGAGGACTTTGACGAGGTGGCCGCCGATGACCTTCGTGTATTCGGCGTCCACGATAGAGGAGTTCGAGTTGCCTTTATAGTCCGACGAGACGAGCGGCTCCTCGGAGAAGCCGAGGATGCCGCGCAGCTCCTCGTTGGCCGCGTTCTTCAGGGCGGTGTTGACGGCCTCGGTCGTCGTCTCTTTTTCGACCTCGATCACCACGTCGACGAGCGAGACGTTCGGCGTCGGCACGCGCACCGAGATGCCGTCGAACTTGCCCTTCAGCTCCGGCAGGACGAGCGCGACCGCCTTCGCCGCCCCCGTCGAGGTCGGGATCATGGAGAGCGCGGCGGCGCGCGCACGGCGCAAGTCCTTGTGCGGTAGATCGAGGAGCTGCTGATCGTTCGTGTAGGAGTGGATGGTCGTCATCTGCGCCGACTTGATCCCGAAGTTCTCGTGGATCACCTTGGCGACGGGCGCGAGGCAGTTGGTCGTGCACGACGCGTTCGAGAGGATGTGGTGAGCCGCCGGGTCGTACCGCTCCTCGTTGACGCCGAGCACGACGGTGATGTCCTCGTTCTTCGCCGGGGCCGAGATGATCACCTTCTTGACCGACCCGCGCAGGTGCTTGCGCGCGTCCTCGGCGTTCGTGAAGCGGCCCGTCGATTCGATGACGACTTCGGCGCCGACCTCGTCCCAGGGGATGAGCGCCGGGTCGCGCTCGGAGAAGACGCGGAACTCGTCGTCGCCGACCTTGATGCCGTTCTCGGTCGCCGAAATGTCGTGGTGGAGGTTGCCGAGCACCGAGTCGTACTTCAGCAGGTGCGCGAGCGTCTTCGTGTCGGTGATGTCGTTGACCGCGACGAAGTCTATTCCGGTGTCGCCCAGGCTCGTGCGCATGATGTTGCGCCCGATGCGACCGAAGCCGTTGATGCCGACTTTGACTGCCATCTTAAAGATTGCCTCCTCGTCACGCCTTAAAGTTTTAACTTCCCGCCCCTCTCACACACTCCCGCCGGACGGTAGCGCACGCTGAAGCTTCAAGCGCGATTTTTGTCTGCAAGAGAAGAGAGCGAAGATAATGCCCGCGACCGCGGGCTGTCAAGAAAAGAGCCCCCGTTCGGCCCGCCGCGCGTTAACGGAATCGCGCGGGGGGCGTTTAACCTGGGAGGGTCGCCGATCCGTCGCCTCCGCCGGCGCGGCCGGGTCGGGTTGGCGGATTTGGGACGCGGGAGTTCGATTCCGAGATTCCTGAAACCGCGTGGGGCGCGGGGGCGTCTTTTTCGCGGCTGAAAGCGCGCCGCGCGCGTGGTCTCGCGCTTGCATTATGAGGTTGCGGATTTTGAAACACTGACGCGCGGCGAGTCGTAGTAGGTGCAGGCTCGTCCGCCATGAGTTTGAAGGGTTTGTGACCCGCAGCCTTCGCCCGTAACAGTCTTCCAAGGAGCTTTCGGTTTGATGTTCAGCCCTGACTTGAAGCGTTCGTTCTTACTCGCCGCGGCGCTCGCGACGGCGCTCTCGACCGCCGCGCCCGCGCAGCAGCCCGCGCCGACGCCGACGCAGCAGACCCCCGCGCAGCGCGACGCGCAGCGCGCGCCGGGCACCGAGCAGCGCTCGACCGTGCCGGAGACGGCGCGCCCGCGCCCGTCCGACCCGACGCGCCCGCCGGGCACGGACGCCCGCCCCGCGCCGCAGGCCCCGCCGGGCACGACGCTCCCCCCGTCGAACCCCGCGCCGCAGACGCCGGTCACTTCGCCGACCGTGTCGCCCTCGCCGCTCGTCTCCGAAACGCCCCCGACCGACCCGACGACGGATGAGCCGCGCGACCCGGCGATCCCCGACGTGACGCCGCGCCCCGTGCCGCCGCTGCCCTCGCTCGCGCGCGTCGGCGTCGACAGCAGCAACACGATCCCGCTGACGATGAACGACGCGATCCGCCGCGCCCTCGCCGGCAACAACGACATCGAGATGGCGCGCGACGACGTGCGCTACAACGAGACCGTCCTGCGCTCGCTGAGCGGCGTCTTCGACCCGGTCTTCACCTACACGCCCGAGATCAACAACTTCGTGCGCCCCGTGACGAGCATCTTCGGCGGCGGCACCACGTCCGGCACGGTCTCGGTCACCGACCTCAACAACAACTTCGGGGTCAACAAGCAGTTCGGCCGCGGCGGCGGCAGCTACCAGTACTTCTTCAACAACACGCGCGAGACGACGAGCGCGACTTCGACCACGCTCACGCCCTTCTACTCGGCCAACCAGGGCGTCACGTTCACGCAGCCCCTCTGGCGCAACCGCTCCATCGACCGCAACCGCCAGCAGATTCGCATCCAGCGCAAGCGGCTGGAGCAGTCGGACGCCGACTTCCGCCGCTCGACCATCGACGTGATCTCGCGCGTGCAGCGCGCCTACTGGGATCTGGTCTTCGCCCTGCGCGACCGCGAGAACCAGATCGCCAACCTGAACCTCGCGCGCGAGAACTTCCGCCGCACCGAGGCCTCGGTCGCCGCGGGCGCGTCCGCCCCGCTGGAGCGCGCCGAAGTCCAGACGGAGCTGTCGAACCGCGAGGCGGCGCTGCTCATCTCCTCGCAGCAGGTCTCGGTCGCCGAGAACAACCTGAAGATTCTGATGCTGCGCGACCCCGACGCGCCGGAGTGGACTGCGGCCCTCTTGCCGACCGACACGCCCTCCTTCGACGAGCGCCCCATCAACCTCGACGAGTCGCTCACGGAGGCGCGCAAGAACCGGCCGGAGTTGCAGCGGCTGAAACTCCAGACCGAGATCAGCGACATCGACGTGGCGTTCTTCAAGAACCAGACGAAACCGCTCGTCAACGTCAACGCCACGCTCTCGACGACGGGACTCGCCGGCACGCCCACCGAGAACTTCCTCGGCGGCACGACCACGGGGCCGATCTTCAACCCCGCGCTCACGGGCACGAACTCCAGCGCGTTCCTGCTCGCGCAGATCAACGCCCTGCGCGCCAACGCCGGGCTCGCGCCCGTCACGCCGCCCGTCGTCACGTCCGACAACCCCTCGGTCGCGCCGCAGTTCATCGGCGGCTACGGGCAGACGCTGAAGAACCTCTTCGGCTTCAGCACGCGCAACATCGTCGTCGGCGTGACCGTCCAGCTCCCCTTCCGCAACCGGACGGCGGAGGC
>DATLMC010000103.1:0-4049 GCA_035537435.1 Pyrinomonadaceae bacterium
CGACCTGATGATCGGGCAGGGGACGGCGGCGCGCTCCATCAAATTAGACCTGCCGAAGTTCACCCTGGTCGGCGCGACCACGCGGGCGGGGCTCATCACGGCCCCCTTGCGCGGGCGCTTCGGCATCGTCTTCCACCTCGATTTTTACAAGCACGAAGAGCTTGAGTTGATCGTCACGCGCTCCGCCGAAATCCTCGGCACGGAGATCGACGCGGGCGGCGCGCGGGAGATCGCGCGCCGGGCGCGTGGCACGCCGCGCATCGCGAACCGGCTGCTGCGCCGCGTGAGGGACTTCGCGGAGGTCGAGCACGAGGGGCGCGTCACCCTGGAGGTCGCGGCGGGCGCGCTCGACCGGATGGAGGTCGACACGTTCGGCCTGGACGAAGTTGACCGCAAGCTCCTGCTGACCATCATCGAGAAGTTCGCGGGCGGCCCCGTCGGCCTCGGCACGATCTCCGCGTCGATTAACGAGGAGAGGGACTCCATCGAGGAGATCATCGAGCCGTACCTGATCCAGATCGGCTTCCTCAACCGCACGCCGCGCGGCCGCATGGCGACCCGCCTCGCCTACGAGCACTTCGGTCTCAACCCGCCGCCGGCCGCCGCCAGCCTCTTCAACTGATCCGCCGTCGGCGTCGGCTGACCGCGCGCGCCCGTTCGTGTATCCTTTGCGCGTAAACCTTGAGTAGCCCGGCGGCGACGTTGCCGCCGCGGGCAGACGGGCGCGACATGAACCCGGCCGCGCGCGCCGTCGTACTTCTGTCCGTCATGACGCTCTCGGTCGTCGTGATGGCGGCCGACAGTCGGAAAGTTTCGCGCCGGGCGTGAGGCCCGCGCCGCGGCGGGCGGCGATCTCGAAGCGTTATGTGGAAGCGGCTCCGATCATTTCAGCGTCACCACTTCGGCGTGCGCAACCGCGCGCCGTGGCTCTCGATCTTCAACCACGCGCTGCACCAGTTCCACGAAAACGATCTCTTCACGCCCGCCGCCGCGATGAGCTACTTCGGGCTCCTGACGCTCTTCCCGCTGCTGCTCGTGCTGCTCGCCTTCGGCAACCACATCGAGATCGGGAGCGAGATGCTGCGCCGCGCCGTCGAGGTCTACCCGGGATCGCGCGAGTTCCTGCGCTCGACCGTGCGCTCGCTCGAAAACGTCTCGACGAGCGTCATCATCACCTGCATCGTCGTCACGCTCTGGGCGGGCTCGTGGGTCTTTAACGTCGTCGAGCGCGCGATCAACCGGCTGTGGGGCACGCGCCCGCGCGCGATGCTGCGGGGGCGCGGGCTGACGCTGCTGATGATCGGCGGCGTCGGCGTCCTGCTCGCCATCTCGATCTTCTTCACGTCTCTGCTGGTCGCCCTGCGCGAGTTCGCCTCGCGCCTCACGCCGCGCCAGCTCGAACGCTACGCGTGGCTCGCCCTCGTCGGCGACGGCGTCTGGCAGTTCGTCTACGCCGTGGTGAGCGTGCTCGTCACGATCGCGCTCTTCACGTTCGTCTACCGCGTGATGCCGAACGGCCGCGTGACCCTGCGCGATTCCATCCCGGGCGCGGTCGTCGCCGGCCTCCTGTGGGAGTTCTCGAAGTACGTCTTCGCGTCGAGCCTCCACTATTTCCACTACGATCAGATTTACGGATCGGTCGGCGCGGTCGTCGCCGTGCTCACCTGGAGCTACGTCTCCAGCCTCATCATGCTCTTCGGCGCGCAGCTCTCGGTCGTCTTCCACCAGGAGACTTCCGCCGCGCACGAGGAGGCGGTCGGGCAACCGCCGCCGCCGCAGACCGACTCGCCCGTGACCGCCGCGCGCTAAAGCCCCGCGACCCGTGCTCATCTCCGACTTCGATTTCCCACTCCCCGAAGAGCTGATCGCGCAGCGCCCGCTCGCCGAGCGCGACGCCTCGCGGATGCTCGTCGTGGATCGGGCTAATCAGGGCTGGCGCGACGCGCAGTTCTCCGATCTCCCTTCCGAGCTGGCGGCCGGCGATCTCTTGGTCGTCAACGACACGCGCGTCTTCCCCGCGCGCCTCGCGGGGCGGCGCGAGCCTTCGGGCGGTCAGGTCGAGCTACTCCTGATCGAGGAGCGCGAGCCGCTCGTGTGGGAAGCTCTGGCGCGGCCGGCGCGCAGGCTCGCGCGCGGGCAGGAGGTCTCGTTCGGGCGGGGGCGGCTACGCGCCGAAGTGATCGAAGAGCGCGCGGACGGGCGGCGCGCCTTGCGGTTTCATTGCGATCCGGCAGACTTCTTCGCGCTCGTCGAAGAACTCGGTCGCGCGCCGCTGCCCCCCTACATCAAGCGCGAGAAGGCGGAAGAAGGCGGCGCGCGCGCCGCTGAAGATCTCGCGCGCTACCAGACCGTCTACGCCGCCAGCCGCGGCGCGATTGCCGCGCCGACCGCGGGCCTCCACTTCACGCCGCGCGTCTTCGACGGCTTGCGCGCGCGCGGCGTCTCGGTCGCCAAGATCACTCTGCACGTCGGCTACGGCACGTTCGCGCCCGTGCGGGTCGAGGATTTGAGCGGGCACGAGGTCGAGCCCGAACGCTTCGAGATCAGTGATGAAGCCGCGCGCGCCATCAACGAGGCGCGCGCGGGGGGTCGCCGCGTCGTCGCCGTCGGGACGACCAGCGTGCGCGCGCTCGAATCGGCGGCCGACGCGCAGGGGCGCGTGCGCGCCGGGCGCGGCCTCGCGCGGCTCACCGTCACGCCCGGTTACGAGTTCAGAACCGTCGGCGCGCTCGTCACAAACTTCCACCTGCCGCGCTCCTCGCTCCTCGTCCTCGTCTCATCTTTCGCCGGGCGCGGGCTCACGCTCGCCGCGTACCGCCACGCCGTCGCCGCGCGCTACCGCTTCTACAGCTACGGCGACTGCATGTTGATCAAATAGCGGCGGGTGACAATCAAATGGTGACAGGTGACAAGTGACAGGTGACAAGATAAAATTCTACGCGAGTCATCGCTCGTCCGAGGCGAGCAGCGGGTGCATAAAGAATAGTTCTTACCCGTCACGCGTCACCCGTCACCCGTCACTGCTTTTATGGCCGTGCTGAAGAAAATTCGCTCGCGCCTGTTCAGCGCCGCGCTGGATGATGAGGCGCGCGCGCCAGAGCCGCCGCGCGCGCCCAGGGCGGCGACCGTGGCGGACTCGGAAGGCTGGCGCTACGACATCCGCCCGCTCACCATCGCGCAGCTCGACGAGTGCTGGCGTCTCGATCAGCGCTGCTTCGTCGACGGCGAGGCGTACAGCCGCGACACCTTCGAGTACCTGCTCAACTCGCCGGAGTCGGTCGCCTACCGCGCGGTGACGGCGGACGGCGCGCTCGTCGGCTTCGTCGTCGGGCTGGTCGAGCCCGACCGCACGGGTCACATCACGACTATCGGCGTCGCGCCCGAACACCGACGCCGCGGCGTCGCCGAGCGGATGCTCTTGCGCGTCGAGGAGGGCTTCCGCCGCCGCCACATCGCGACCGTGCGCCTCGAAGTCCGCTCGGTCAACACCGGGGCGCAGGAGCTCTACCGCAAGCTCGGCTACAGCGTCACGCAGCGCCTCCCGCGCTACTACTCTAACGGCGGTGACGGGCTGCTCATGCTGAAGTCTGTGACGTGAGAAGGGGCCGCCAGGGCACGGCCCGACCGCGGCGTCGAGCGTCGGCTCCGGGTCGTATGCAACATTCTTGCATATACGGAGAAGCGCTGTCCTCACATGATTTAGCAGCCACTTGAGACGGATAGACTGTCTAGTCTTTGACGCGGATCCGCGCGCCTTACTTCGTTGTCACCACGCGGCTGAGGACTGCTCGACCGATGACGCGGCGCGGGCGGCGTCTCAGGACAGCGTCGGCGCGAACCAGTGGCGTTGCACGGGCGGAAAGAGGGGCAGGGTTTTCAATCCCTGCCCCTCTTTCTATTCGAGTTCGACTAATTAACCCAAGTTGCTAGTTGAGAGTTGGCGCGTTCTTTGAAGGCAAAGGAAAATCCCCTCCACTTCGCCGGCCAGCGAAAGTAGGAGGGGATCGGTGATCGATCACACGACCGCACTTTATTGCATCACGGCCGAT
>DATLMC010000104.1:0-5033 GCA_035537435.1 Pyrinomonadaceae bacterium
CGACCTGATGATCGGGCAGGGGACGGCGGCGCGCTCCATCAAATTAGACCTGCCGAAGTTCACCCTGGTCGGCGCGACCACGCGGGCGGGGCTCATCACGGCCCCCTTGCGCGGGCGCTTCGGCATCGTCTTCCACCTCGACTTCTACTCGCAGAAGGATTTGGAGATCATCGTCCACCGCTCGGCGGAGATTCTCGGCGTCGAGATCGAGGCGACGGGGGCGCGCGAGTTGGCGCGTCGGGCGCGTGTCACGCCGCGCATCGCGAACCGGCTGCTGCGCCGCGTGAGGGACTTCGCGCAGGTCATCGGCGACGGGCGCATCACGCAGGAGGTCGCCCGGCGCGCGCTCGACGAGATGGAGGTCGACAAGTTCGGCCTCGACGAGGTGGATCGGAAAATCCTGACGACGATCATCGAGAAGTTCGACGGCGGGCCGGTCGGCATCGGCACCATCGCGGCGTCGATCAGCGAGGAGCGCGAGTCCATCGAGGAGATCATCGAGCCGTACCTGATCCAGATCGGCTTCCTCAACCGCACCCCCCGCGGTCGCATCCTCACGCGCGCCGCCTACAAGCACATGGGCTACGCGCCGCCGAAGGTGCAGCAGGAGCTGATCGCGAGTTGAAGATAGCAATTAGCACTCAGCCGTCAGCACTCCGCAAAATCTTTGGCTGAATGCTGACGGCTCAGAGCTGAGTGCTTGATAAGATTCGGTCGCTGCTTGACGGCAGTCGCCGAGGTGATGCCGGGGGCGCGTGTTCGGGGTTTGGCGGATCGGGAGCCGCTGTTCTCCACGACATAGCGCCCCCGGCGTCTTTTCTCTCCTCTTCGCGTTCGGGCGAACGCCGCTTTTCCGCTAACAGCGGGGGAGTCGCCCCAGCAGAGCCATGACGCCGTACAGAGGGAGGAAGACGGGCGGCTCCACCCCTCCGAGCGAATACCTGCCGACGTTTTTGAGCGCCTTCTTAAAGCCGGACGGGTGCTTGACGCTCAACACGTCGTCGTAGCCGATGACAGCCATGACCTCGCCCGCGCGGCCGTTCGGCTGTGCCAGAGTAAAATCCTTCTCCCGCATCTCCTTTATTCTTCCGCCGAGGCTCGCGCTTTTTAAGAATTCGAACGTCAACTCCTTTTCGCCGACGAGGATTTTCGTCCCCGGACGGAGTTTGACGACGACTTCTCTGGCCCTCGCCTGGGCCTCCGCGGCCCGCGCTTTAACGGCTTCAGCCGTCGCCACATTTTGACCCGCCGCGCTTCCCGCCAGAGGCGCCAGCAAGAGTGCCGCGGCGATCAACCCCGAGACTACTTCGTGCTTCATCCTAATGCCTCCCTAAGTTGAAGACTTCGGGCGGAGCTGAAGCAACACGGATGCCGCGCTTTTTTAACGCTCCATGCCGGCTCAGATTGTTTTCGGGCGAAGTTTGTGGGGGGATGGGGCGCAGCACTTTTACAGCAATCGTTTAATCAGTGCTGCGCCCGCCGGGTAGGACGCGCGTCAAACCTTTGCCGCGATGGCCTGCCGCATCTCTCTGACAGCCCGCTCCAACCCGACGAGGATGGCGCGCGCGATCAGGTTGTGGCCGATGTTGAACTCCTCGATCTCGGGCGCGGCGGCGACCGCGCCGACGTTGCGGTAGGTGAGCCCGTGACCGGCGGCGACCTTCAACCCTAACTGCGCCGCGAGCCGCGCGGCTTCGCGCAGTCTGCCCAACTCCGCCGCCGCGCGCTCCGCGCCCTCGCCGTGGACGCCGCGCGCGCCGAGCGTCGCCTCGGCGTAGAGCGCCGTGCACAGCTCGACCTGCTGCGCGCCCGCCTCGCGCGCGGCGGCGACCTGCTCGGCGTCGGGGTCGATGAAGACGCTCGCGAAGAGATCGCCCTCCCTCAGCCGATCTATCGCCGCGCGCGCCGCGTCGAAGTTGGCGCGCACGTCCAATCCGCCCTCGGTCGTGATCTCGTTCGGGTTTTCGGGGACGAGCGTGACGGCGTCGGGCCGCGCGTCGAGCGCGACGGCGAGCATCCCTTCGGCGACGCTCATCTCCAGGTTGAGGTAGGTCGTCACCGTGCGGCGCAGCGTGAAGATGTCGGCGTCCTGTATGTGGCGGCGGTCGGCCCTCAGGTGGACGGTGATGCCGTCGGCCCCCGCCTGCTCGCAGAGCGCCGCCGCCGCCGCCACGCTCGGCTCCGGCGCGCGCCGCGCCTGCCTGACGGTCGCCACGTGATCGATGTTAACGTTGAGACGCGCGGTCATACTGTCCGAAGCGTGTGACGCTCAGGCGGCTGCCAGCCGCGACTCGTTCTGCACCGTGATCGTCGGGTTCGGGTTCGGCTCCGGCACGGCGATCCCTTGCTCGCGCAACAACTCGACGTGTTCCTCCATCCCCCAGCGCGCTTTGTAGTGGTAGTAACGGATCGAGTCCTTTTCCTTTATGAGCCTGAAGCCTGGCTCTCCAAGAGCCTGATTAGCTCACTAAATTTCACTCCCTCATCACCGATCCAAGGCACTTACAACTCTTGACATGACGACCCCGCACTAACCGCCTGCCTGACGGTCGCCACGTGATCGATGCTGACGTTCGGACGCGCGGTCATCCCTGCTCCCGTCGGATCGTGCCCTCCGACGCCCGAATATAGACGAAACCGCGCCGCCGTCCAACCCCTATCAGTCGCGCCGCCCCGCGTAAAATTAAGGCCGATAGATCATTTTCTTTACACAAACTTCACACCCCGCGCGTACATCTAAGTGAGGGGCAAGGCGTCGAGAGACGCCCCGCGGAGTAGACGCCCCCTCTCGAAGTCTCGGGGAGGTGAAGAAGCGATGAAGCCAGCGCCGACAGTCAGACAGCTCAGCCTGCAAGGTTTTGAAGAGCGCGGTGCGGGACGGGCGAGCGACGCGACGCACGCGGAGCCGACGGCCGCGCGCGCCGCCTCGCCCGCAGTAGTCGCCCGCGCCGACGGCTCAAGTCTCGGCAGATCGCCGAACGCAGACCTCCTCGGCCGCACCTTCTCCGACGGCGCGTCGCAGGTCACGGTGCGCGGCGTCTCGGCGACGAACCCGGCGCACGTCGTCGTCGAGCGCGAGCACGACGGTCACACGTGGACGATCCACGCGGGCATCGTCCGCATGATCGTCTCCCGCCCCCGCCGCCGACACGCCGCGTAACTGACTCACGCCGGGACTCGCCCTTCTACCGCACCCCTCGTCGGCGCGGCGATCAAGCTCGCGCCCCCCGCCGACCGAGCCCGCCGGCGATCCAATCACCAGGCAAAAAAAAGAGACCTCGTGAATTTTTCCCACGCGGCCTCTGCCAGGTTGCCCCTCTGCAAGTCCGGCCCGGGCCGGACGGACGAAAGCATCCTCGCGCGGCGACGCTACATCGGCGTTAAGGCGACTTTAATTTTATGTTAGGAGCGGCGGCTAGATTCTGCGCGCGCTGTCGGCGAGTTCCGGCGAAACGTCGCTGCGGACGGTCTCGCGCTCGTCGAGCGGGATGGGAGAGCGCGCGCCGGGCCGGGAGGCGAGCGCGCGCGCGCGCCTGATCGCGTCGTCGTAGACGCCCGCGCGGGCCTGCCGTTTGAGTTCGCGCAGGTCGAGGAAGCCGTCGAGCCCGCCGCGGAAGGTGACCTTGCTGCCCTCCACGTCGTCCCAGCGCACGGGCACTTCGCGCAGCCGCAGGCCCGCCGCGTGCGCGACGTAGATCAGCTCCACGTCGAAGCCGAAGCGGTCGATCCTGCCGGCTTCGACGACGGGGCGGCACGCGTCCGTGCGGAAAGCCTTGAAGCCGCACTGCGTGTCTTTGAACGGGAGGCGCGTGGCGAGGCGCATGACGAGGTTGAAGAAGCGCCCGCTCTGCTCGCGCGTGAAGGGCTGGTGCGTGCCGACGAGGCTGCGATCCACGGCGCGCGAGCCGAACGCGAGGTCGCACTCGCCGGAGCGGATCGGCGCGGTGAGCTTCGGCGTCTCCGTGATCGGGGTGGAGAAATCCGCGTCGGAGAAGAGCGCGACGCGCCCGCGCGCGGCGAGCAGCCCGCGCCGGACGGCGTAGCCCTTGCCGCGGTTCGGCTCGCCCGCGAGGACGCGCGCCGCGACCCCGCCGGCCGCCGCGAAGCCCGCCTCTGCGACCCGCACGGTCTCGTCGGTCGAGCCGTCGTCGACGACCACGACCTCGCTCTCGTACCCCTGCGCGTTCAGGTACGCGAAGGCGCGAGAGAGCGACGCGCCGAGCCGCGCCGCCTCGTTGTACGCGGGGATGACGAGAGAGAGGAACGGTTGCTCCGACATTCGACGCTCCGTGAGAAGAGTAACGGGTGACAGGTGACGGGTGACGGGTGACGGGCAAACCGGAAAAAGGTTTTGCTTGTCACCCGTCACCCGTCACCTGTCACCCTCTTTTATAGCACAGCCCGCGGGCGCGGGCGCGGTTCTGCTGCGCGCGACTCACGGTTTACGGTTCGCGGCTTCGGGGTGCTAAACTTCTCGCGTGGGCTTGACGGAAGCCCGGAGTCGAATCTTGATGGCAGCGCGAATGATGAGAGACCGTCTGGGCTTGATCGCCTTCGCCGTCGTGATGGCGGCGGGCGCGGTGGCGGGCGGCGTGGCGACGCGGCGGGCGCGGCGCGCCCCCGATGTCTCGCAGGGCAGCTCCCTCCCCCCCGGCGAGCGAATGATCGAGGACGACTACGACGACGCGCTCGCCGTCGTCGACGAGAACTACGCCGACGACATCGACTACGAGAAGGCTTCGCAGGCGGCGATCCAGGGGATGCTCTCCACGCTCGATCCGCACTCGACCTTCTTCACCAAGGCGGACTTCGACCGGCTCAAGCAGGATCACGAGTCGGAGTTCTACGGCATCGGCGTGACCATCCTCCGCCACCGCGACGCCGTCTACGTCCAGTCGGTCGTCCACGACACGCCCGCGGATCGCGCCGGGCTGCGCTACGGCGACAAGATTCTGGAGGTGGACGGCAAGGACGCGCGCGAGTGGACGGGCGATCAGGTCTCGAAGGCGGTGCGGGGCGAGCGGGGCGAGACC
>DATLMC010000105.1:0-12759 GCA_035537435.1 Pyrinomonadaceae bacterium
CGGAAATCGGCGCGGCGCGCGGCGAAACTTCGACCCTCTCAAGGGGGAGTTCCGGCATCTAAATCACGCAACTTTTTTAGCCAGCTACTCCCGCAAGCTGCCCCACGAAGAGAGCGATTAGAAAGAGGTAAAACTTTGTCAACGGAAGTTAGAACCAACACGCGGAACGCGGCTTACAACGCTGACACCATCACCGTCCTCGAAGGTCGCGACGCGGTGCGCAAGCGCCCGGCGATGTACATCGGCTCGACCGGCGACATGGGTCTGCATCACCTCGTCTACGAAGTGGTGGACAACTCCATCGACGAGGCGCTCGCTGGCTACTGCGACACGGTCGAGGTCACGATCCACTTAGACAAGTCGATCACGGTCGTCGACAACGGTCGCGGCATCCCGGTCGACTACCACAAGCAGGAGAAGAAGTCCGCCGCCGAGGTCGTCATGACCAAGCTGCACGCCGGCGGCAAGTTCGACTCGAACGCCTACAAGGTCTCCGGCGGTCTGCACGGCGTCGGCGTCTCCTGCGTCAACTTCCTGTCCGAGACGCTGCGCCTCTAAATCTGGCGTGACGGCAAGACCTACGAGCAGGAGTACAAGCGCGGCATCCCCGTCGCGAAACTCGAACAGACGGGCAAGACGCGCAAGCGCGGCACGAAAGTGACCTTCAAGCCCGACGCGGAAATCTTCGACGTGTCGGTCTTCAGCTTCGACAAGCTCTCGGAGCGACTGCGCGAGAAGGCGTTCCTCAACAAGGGTATCCGCATCACCATCACGGACGAGCGCGAGGAGACGGAGCGCAAGCACGAGTTCTACTACCGCGGGGGCATCGCCGAGTTCGTCAAGCACCTGAACAAGAACAAGGCGGTGCTCCACGACAAGCCGCTCTACTTCGAGAAAGTCGGCGACGCGCTCTCCATCGAAGTCGCCATCCAGTACAACGACGCCTACGACGAGAAGGTCTACTCCTTCGCCAACAACATCAACACGGTCGACGGGGGCTCACACCTCTCCGGCTTCCGCTCCGCCTTCACGCGCACGATCAACAGCTACGCACAGACTTCCGGTCTCGCCAAGAACTTCAAGGGCACGCTGACGGGCGACGACGTGCGCGAGGGGCTGGTCGCCGTCATCTCGGTCAAGCTGCCCCAACCGCAGTTCGAGGGGCAGACCAAGGGCAAGCTCAATTCGGACGTGAAGGGAGCGGTCGAGTCGTTCCTGAACGAGCGTCTGGCTGAGTATTTCGAGCAGAACCCCACTGTCGCACGTAAAATCGTCGGCAAGGCGATCGACGCCGCACGCGCCCGCGAGGCGGCTCGCAAGGCGCGCGAGATCGTCCGTAAGGGCGTCATCGGCTCGACGATGCTGCCCGGCAAGCTCGCCGACTGCCAGGAGCGCGACCCAAGCCTGTGCGAACTCTACATCGTCGAGGGCGATTCGGCGGGCGGGAGCGCCAAGCAGGGGCGCGACCGGCGCAATCAGGCGGTCTTGCCGTTAAAAGGTAAAATCCTAAATGTCGAGAAAGCCCGGTTCGATAAAATGCTCAGCCATACCGAGATTAAAACGCTCATTACGGCGCTCGGAACGGGTATTGGCAAGGACGATTTCGACGTGGCGCGGCTCCGCTATCACAAGATCATCTTCATGACGGACGCCGACGTGGACGGCTCTCACATCCGCACACTGCTCCTGACCTTCTTCTACAGGCAGATGCCGGAGCTGGTTGAGTCCGGTCACGTCTACATCGCACAGCCTCCGCTGTTCAAGGTAAAACGCGGCAAGCGTGAGGAGTACATCAAGGACGAGCGCTCGATGGTTCGATACCTGATGCGCCAGGCGACGAGCGAGCTTAAGGTGAAGTCTGGAGATACGGGGACGATCATCGAGGGGAAAGAACTAGCGCGCTCGCTCGAACAGATGGTCGAGTACCAGCGTTACTGCGAAAAGCTCGTGCGCCGTCTTGGCGGCGACGAGCGCCTGCTCTCAGTCCTGCTCGACGCCTTCGCCGGTCGCAAGGGCGTCCTGCGTAAGCAGGGTACGAACCTGCGCAGCGTGTTCCAGGACGCGAAGGGCGAGCTGATGGCGCGCGTCGAGGGTCAGATCGCAAAGGCCGGGTACAGGACTGAACTCTCGCCCGACGTGGAGCACGGTCTCTGGGAGATCGAGACGACCGCCACGGGCGGCGCGAACGTCTGCATCGACTGGGAGCTAGCCAGCCACGTCGAGTTCCAGAAGGCGGTCGAGCTGCACTCGACGCTGGAAGAGAACCTGAGCGCGCCCTTCACCCTCGGCGAGAACGGGACGAGCCAGCAGGTCGAGACGCGCGAGGCGCTGCTGGAGCGCGTACTCGCCGCCGCGAAGAAGGACTTGACGATTCAGCGTTATAAGGGTCTCGGCGAGATGAACCCGGAGCAGCTCTGGGAGACGACAATGAACCCGGAGAAGCGCACGCTCCTACAGGTCAAGATCGACGACGCTGTGGAGACCGACCAAATCTTCACGGTGCTCATGGGCGACGCCGTCGAACCGCGCCGCAAGTTCATCGAGGACAACGCGCTCGACGTGAAGAACCTGGACGTTTAACTACGGCGGCGCAGGCGACGCCCGCAGGTAAATCGAGGGCGGCGCGAAGGGTGTTAACTCACTTCTCGCGTTTGAGCGCGGAATCGACCTGATCGTCGAGGTCGATGCGCTCCGCCTGCGTCGCGTTCTGCTGGTTGTAGTAGCCGCCCGGCGCGTGCTGCCCCGACTCGCCGATGTCGGCGGTGCGCTCCTTGTTTGTCACCTTGCCCTGCTGGTAGTCGGGCTCGGAAGGCTCATTGCTGTCAGTGCCGATCTGATTTTCGTCCGCCATGTGTGTTGCTCCTTTTACTTTGTCAGTTCGTTCGAGCTTGATGATTCCGAAAAACGCCGGACGCGGAAGCGGTAGAGCCTGACGGTCTCGCGCGGCGAGATTCCGGCTTTACGCGCCGCGATCTGCACCTGCTGCGCCGCCGTCTCGACGCCCTCGATGTCCGGCAGCAGCAGCCCGCGCCGCGTGCCGGCCTCGTCCTCGACGATCACGCCGTAGTCTTTCGGATCGAGGTCTTCAAACTGCGCGGGCTCCGGCTCCGAGAGCACGTCGACTGAATAGCGCAGGCGCGGCAGCTCCTCAGCCGAGACGGGCGGGAAGCGCGGATCACGCGTCGCCGCGCTAACGGCGTTCGCGATCAACTCCTCGGCGAGGTTCGGGCGCATGGGCTCCACCGTGCCGATGCAGCCGCGCAGTTCGCCGTCGTCGGTTTTGATCGAGACGAAACACGCCGCGGGCTGATCGAGTAGGGGGGCGTCTAGTGCGTCGTCAGCACCCGGCGCGCGCCCGCCGAGCACGTAACTTTCGACCGCGCGCCGCGCGAGCGCGGGTAACTCAGCGCCCGACTCTTCCGAGACTCGCGCCACGCTCCGCGCGGAGGACGCCTGGTCGGAAGTCTGTCCGCGGGAAAACTGATCTGAAACCCTCATCCCGTCAGTCCTGCGTTCGGGCGGACTTTGATCCGCAGTTTTCTCATCAACCTCAGTCCGGTCGTTTGTCTCCGAATGAGGGTGGTCGCGCTTCAAGTTCTCGTCTTCCGCCGCGCCGCCGCGTGCGAGTTGTGCGACCAGGTAGCCGACGCCGAACGGGGCTTCGTAGTGCAAAACTTCGCAGTCCGCGCGCAAGCCATCCGCCGCGCCGACGGCGACGAGCAGCGAGCGGTAGCCGCACTCGCCGGCGAGTCGCCGCAAGCCCTGATCGATCCCGGCCACCCGCCGCGGCTCGCCGTCGTGCAGGCTCGCGACCACCTGCTCGTCGAACAGGTGTGCGTCGGGCTGATAACCCGCGGGCGCGTCGCGCGTCAGGCGATGACTGAGATCGCCGCTGGCGACGAAGGCGACCGGGCGACCGAGCGCGTCCGCCGCGCGCCGCAGCGAAGCGCCGAAGCGCAGGTGCTCCTCGTCGGGGAGGAAGCTGTAGCCGAGGGCGACCAGCGAGCCGCGCCAGCCGTTGCGCAGCAGGAAGTAGAGCGGCACGGCCGTGCCGTGATCGAGTTCGTAGCCTTCGAGCGGGGCGATGGCAAAGCCGTCTTCCGTGGCGGCGCGCGAAATGGCGTCGAGCAATTCCGCGTCGAGCGGAGCGGAGACGGTGGCCTGCGGCGCGCGGAAGGGGGCGAAGCCGCCGCGCAACTCCGGGTCGCGGTAGGCGATGAAGGCGCGCGCTTCGAGCGGCGCGTGCGGCGAGATGATGACGAGCGTCTGCGCCCCGCTCGCGACGACGCGCTCACTCAGTACGCGCATCGCTTCAATCGAACCCGCGACCTCGCGCGCGGAATCCCGCCCCACCTCCGGCACCATGATCGGCGGGTGCGGCGCGAAGCCGACGTAGACGAGTGATCCGGTAGACATCTTCAACGGAAGCGAAAGTCGAAGCCTACGCGCCGTCTCGGAACGGGCGGAGGGAACTTGCCTGGACGACTCTCTCGGCGTCGCCCGACAAATCATCTTCAGGGGATGCGCGGATTTTACCACACGGCGAACGCGCCGCGTTAAATCAACCCGGCGGGTCCAGACTGCCCGCGTGAAAAGCGCCCGCCGCTGCTGTAGGATGAAGGCGCGTCGAACCTGATTCGAGGAGACACTCGCGGGCGCTGTCGGGAATTTTCCCGACGCGCGGCGGGCGCGCGTCGCGGCGTGACGGGGCTGGTAACGTGATGGTGAATGGTAGCGAGGATTTCGATCTGCTGATCGTCGGCGCGGGACCCGCGGGCTCTTTCGCGGCGGAACTGCTCGCGCGCGGGGGGGCGCGCGTCGCCCTGTTCGACGGCCGCCCGCCCGGCGAGCCGAAGGCGTGCGGCGGCGGCGTCACGTCGAAGGCGCTGAAGGCCTACCCGCACCTGCTCGACGCCGCGGGTCGCACAGTCTCCGAGGTCGAGATGTTTTCGCCCGCGGGCAGGCGCGTGCGGCTCAAGCTGAGAGACCCTTTCGCCATCTACTCGCGCACGGCCTTCGACGCGCACCTGCGCGAACGCGCGCGCGCCGCGGGCGCACGGGTCTTCGACGAGCGCGTCTCGGCAGAATTCAACCGAAGGGAGGGCGAGCCGTGGACGGTTCGCACGCGCGACAAACAGAGTGTGTGGCGCGGTCGCGTGCTCGTCGCCGCCGACGGCGCGAACAGCCCCGTCGCGCGTCGCCTCGCGGGCGGGCTGCCGAACGCGGAGATGGAAGTCGCCTTCGGCTACCGCGCGCCGCTGCCGCAAGCCGACGAAGCTCCGACGGTCATCGCCTTCCTGCCCGGCTGGGTCGGCTACGCCTGGGCTTTCCCCCGCCTCGATCACGTCTCCTTCGGCATCGCCACCACGCAGGACGCCTTCGATCACCGCGCGCTCGACGCCTTGTTGTGGGACTTCATGATCGGATACTACGCGCAACGCGGAGACGACTCGGCCGCGCTCTGGTCGTCGGGCGGTGCGCGAGACCTCTCGCGCGGCGCACTCGAAGAGAAACTGCGCGCGAGCGTTAACGCCTACGCCGCGCGCATTCCGGGTCTCGCGCCGGGGACGTGGGACGCGCGCCGCGTCTGCGGCGACGGATGGGCGCTCGTCGGCGACGCCGCGGGCTTCGCCGACCCAGTCACGGGCGAGGGCATCTACTACGCGCTGCGCTCCGCCGAGATTCTCGCCGAAAGTTTTCTGGCGGGGCGTCTGGAAGATTACGAATCGCGCTGCCGCGCCGACTTCGTCCGCGAGCTGCGCCGCGCCTCCGAGATGCGGAGAAGATTTTACGGCGAGTTCTTCGGCGCGCCCTTCACCGCGCGCATGATCGATCTCGCGCGCCTGCTGCCCGGCGTCCGTCGCACGCTGCGCGAGCTCGTCGCGGGCGATCAGGGCTACCTCAATCTCAAGCGCAAGCTCGCCCGCCGCGCCCTCATGCCGTTTTAATTTTCAGGTTTGAGCTTTTAAGTCGGCGGGTCGGGCCGCGTGTAGGGCGCGAGCCTGCGCTTGAGCTCTGCGGGGACGGGGACGCTCTCGAAGGCGCCGCGGCGGACGGCGACGAGGACGAAGTGCGCTTCGGCGACGATCTCTTCCACGCCCTTGCGGCGCACCTCGAAGTTCAGCCGCAGCGACTTCGTGCCGACGCGCCCGACGTAGACCGAGACTTCGAGCAGGTCGTCCAACTGCGCGGCGCGCCGGAAGTCGCATTCGAGGTGCGCGCGCGGCAGCCACACGTCCAGCTCGTCGAACACCTCGCCGTAGGGCAGCCCGACCGCGCGGAACAGCTCCGTCTCGGCGATCTCGAAGAAGCGTATGTACGCGCCGTAGAAGATGATGCGCGCCGCGTCCACGTCGCCCCAGCGCACTCGATCCTCGATGCGGAACTTGTAGTCAGGCTGATCCATTGTCCCATTGTTTCATTGAGACATTGCGCCATTGTTTCAATGAATCAATGAGTCAATGGTCAATGTTTAAATTTCCTAAGGTTGAAGGTCGCGCAGGAATTTCGTGAGCGCGGCGTCGAACTCCTCGGGCCGCTCGACGTTCGAGACGTGACCCGCGCCCTCGATGACGACGAGGCGCGAGCCGCGAATCTCGCGGCGCATCACTTCGGAGTCGGCGGGCGGCGTGAGTTGGTCTTCGGAGCCGACGACGATGAGCGTCGGCTGGAGAATGTTGGCGAGGTAGTTCGTCTGATCTCGCCGCTCGGCCATGCCGCGCAGCGCCGCCGCCGCGCCTTCGGGCTTCGTCGCGAGGATCATCCGGCGCACGCGCTCGACCACTTCGGGGCGCTTCATGTGCGTCGTGTGCGCGAGCAGCTTGGGGAGCATGGCGTCGGCGATTGCCGTCATGCCTTCGGCGAGCGCGCGCTGCGCAGTCTCTTCGCGCGTGCGCTTGCCCTCCTCGGTGTCCGCCTGCGCTCGCGTGTCGGCGAGGAGGAGCGCGCGGACGCGGCGCGGGAAGAGGCGGTGGAAGGCGAGCGCGACGTAGCCGCCCATCGAGAGGCCGCCCAGCACCGGGCGGTCGATGCGCAGCTCGTCGAGTAGCGCCGCCACGTCGCGCGCCATCTCCTCCATCGTCGCCGGTTCGGTCGTCACCGTCGTCGCGCCGTGCCCGCGCAGGTCGGGGGCGACGACGCGGTGCGAACCTTGCAGCGCCTCGATCTGCTCGCGCCAGAGCGTGCGGTCGAAGGGGAAGCCGTGCAGCAGTACGACGGGCACGCCCGACCCCGCCTCGTCGTAAGCCATCTCGATCCCGCGCACGCGGCGAACAGCCATCTTCGTGACACCTTTCGCGACCCGTCGGAGCCCGCCGAAGAGAAAACTCTGAGGGCTTCGTCAGACCATTAAAATCAGACCGTTTGTGAGCGAGGATTCCGCCGCACGTCAAATATCACGCGCGCCCCGCGGCGGTCAAACTTCATCGAACCGGACGCGCCCGAGTCGCATCTAAACATCACTCCCGGAAGCCGGAAAAATCGCGGCCCGCGCCCACCGCCCGCCGCGCCGATCATCCACGAAAGGTAAAATTTGTCAGATGGGGAGCAAGAAGAAGACTGTCGAGATTTTCACGCCCGCCGAGCAGCGCGCCGCGCGCAGCGAGCGCATCGACGTGCGCGACGCGGAGCCTTACGGCTGGATCGCCTTCTCCGAGTCGGGGGCGGACGAGCAGAGCTACCACCTGTTCCGCAACCCGGAGACGAAGCGGCTGGTCTGCACCTGCGCCGACTTCATCTACCGCGGCGACCATGAGCCAACTTACGAGTGCAAGCACGTCTCCGCGGCGCTCAAGTACATCGCGCGGGAGTACCTCGCGCGCGACTACGACCCGCGGCGGCAGAACGAGTCGCGGGAGCGCAAAGCCGCATAATCGACGACCGGTAAGATTCACCGCAGGGGTCGCGGAGTTAACGCAGAGGAAGACTCAAACGTTTTTCTCTGCGTTAACTGTGCGACCCCTGCGTCTCCGCGGTGAAAAAAGTTAACGCGGGAGAGACTTACGACAAGACCGAGCGGTAGATGCGCTCCGTCTCGTCCACCATCCGCTTGAGGCTGAAGCGCTCCGTTACGGAGTGGAGGGCGTTCGTGCTGAATCGCTCGCGCTCGCGCTCGTCTCCGAGCAGTTCGGAGAGCGCGGCGGCCATCGCCTCCACGTCCCCGGCCGGAACGATCCGGCCCGTCCTGCCGTCTTCGACGATCTCGCGCGAGCCGTCCGTCGCCGTCGCGACGACGGGCGCGCCGCAGATCATCGCCTCCACCGTCGCCAGCCCGAAGGCCTCGGCGCGCGACGCCGAGACGTAAACGTCGAGCGCGGCGAGCAGCCGCGGCAGGTCGGGCGCGTAGCCGCGGAAGTGTACGCGCCCGCGCAAATTTTCCTCCTCGACGATCCGTTCGAGCCTGCGCCGCGTGCGCTGATCCTCGGAGTTGTCTTCGCCGACGACGAGGAACTCGACGCCGCCCGCTCCGTGTTGTGATGCGCCCGCGCGGCGCACGACCGCGGCGGCGGCGCGCAGGAAATCCTCCTGGCCCTTGGTCTCGCTCAGCTCCCCGACCGTGCCGGCGAGCAGGCGCGCGCTCGACGAGAGGGTGCGCCGGTATTTTTCGCGGTCGAAGCCTTCGAGCGCGCGGTCGTAGTGATCGAAATCGACCCCGTTCGGGACGACGCGGATTTTGTCGGGTGAGAAAATCCCCTGCTCGCGCAGCTTGCGCGCGACGCCGGCCGAGACGGCGATGACGCGCGAGACGTTCGCGAGCGCGATGCGGTGCAGGGAGTTGAGCGCGAACGGGACGTGGCGCGTCAGGACGAGCCGCGTCCCGCGCGCGAGGCGGACGGCGTGAGCCGCGAGCGGGTAGTCGCGCGCCACGTGCGCGTGGACGATCTCGATTCCGTGCTCGCGCGCGAAGGCGGCGAGCCTCGACGCGCTCGCCACGTCGAGCGCGTTGCGCAGCGGGAGCGTGATGACGCGCGCGTCCGTCAGGCCGAGTCGTTCGCGCAACGGGGCGTCGGGGCGCAGCGCGGCGTAAACCTCATGACCGCGAGCCGCGAGCGCGTTCGAGAGATCGGCGAAGTGGCGCTCGCCGCCGCCGAGTGTGCTTGCCGAGCTGAGTTGCAGGATTCTCACGTCGCCCTGTGGTAAGTCGTCGGTAACAGTTCGCGGTGGCGGATCATTTGGCGGGCGGTCGCATCGTCATCAGCGCGGCGTAGGTGTCGATGCCGTCCCAGAGGTTCTGGAGGCGGATGTTCTCGTTCTCGGCGTGCTGGTTGTTGTCGTAGTTGGCGATGGGCACGGTGATCGTCGGGACGTTCAGCGTCTCGCGGATGAGCGAGAGCGGGAGGCTGCCGCCGAGCGTGGGCATCCGCACGATCTTCTCCGCGGAGGTCGCCTGCACGGCATCGACGACGCTCAGCGAGACGGGCAAATCCATCGGCGTGCGCTCGGCGTTGTAGCCGCCCGCGCGGTGCGTGACCTTCGCGACGAGCGGGTGCGCGGCGCGCTCCGCGTCGGTCGGATCGTGATCGACGACGTGGAAGCCCTGCCTTTTAATGTGCGCGACGAGGCGCTCGACCTGGCGGCGGAAGTCGTTGCCTTTGACGAGGCGGAGGTCGAGCGCGGCGGTGGCGGTCGTCGGGATCACGTTGCGCGAGAGCGCGCCCGTCTCGGCGCTCGTCATCCCGTTGACGTTGAGCGACGGCTGGTTGATGAGTTCGAGCAGAGACTTGCCCGCGCCTTCGGGCCGCGCGACGCCGAGTTCCTTTTTCAGCCGGTCGTCGTAGGCGGGGGCTTCCGCGATGGCGCGTTGTTCCGCAGAGCCTAACGGTTCCGCGTCGTCGTACCAGCCCTGAACCGTCACGCGCCCCGCGTCATCTTTCATCGACGCGAGCAGTTTGGCGAGCACCATCGCGGGGTTCGGAGCCCAGTTGCCGTAGTGACCGCTGTGCAGGGGCCGCTTCGCGCCGTAGACCGTCACGTCCACGTTCGTGTCGCCGCGCACGCCGAAGACGACCTGCTTGCGACCCGACTGGTGGACGGGGCCGTCGCAGATGATCCAGGCGTCCGACGCGAGCAGTTCTTTGTGCCCCGACATGATCTCGACGAGGTGCGGCGAGCCCGCCTCCTCCTCGCCCTCGAAGAAGAACTTGAGGTTGACCGTCGGCGCGACGCCCCGCGCCTTGAGAGCGTCGAAGGCGGTGAGGATCGCCATCACGCCCGCCTTGTCGTCCGAGGACGAGCGCGCGTAGAGACGCCATTCGGGGTTGATCGGATCGTTCGCCGCGGGCGCTGTCAGGATTTTCCCACCCGTCTCGAAAGGCGCGTCGCGCAAAGTCGGCTCCCACGGCCGCGTGCCCGTCCACTTCGCGGGGTCGGTCGGCTGGCCGTCGTAGTGGGCGTAGAAGATGAGAGTCCGCGCCGCGCCGGCGACTTTCCACTCGCCGTAGACGGCGGGCGGGACGTTCGGCGTCGTGGCTTCGAGCAGGCGCGGGTTGAGGCCGCGCGCGCGCATCATCTCGGAGATGTGCGCGGCGTTGCGCCGGATGTTCTCGCGATCCGAGGCCACGTTCGGGAGCGAGAGCAGTTGGACGAACTCCGAGAAGATGCGGTGCTCGTGCGCGCGCCGGTACTCGCGCACGGAGTTGACGGCCTGCGCGGCGGCGGCGTGGCAGAGCAGGAGCGACGCGATGAAGATGAGGGGCGTGCGTCTCGTCATGCCTTATTGGTGGCAGCCCAGGAGCGCGAGAGCGGCGTCTGCTCGTAGCGGGCGAGGAGGTCTGCCGGGTCGCGGAAGATGGCGACGCAGCCCGCCCCGCGCAGCTCCGCTTCGGGGAAGCCGCCGCAGAGGACGCCGACGGTTTTCAGGTTCAACTTGCCCGCGGCTTCGGCGTCGTAGGGCGTGTCGCCGACGACGACCGCGTCCGAAGTCTCAACGTCGCCGAGGCGTTCGAGCGCGGCGGCGAAGATGTCCGGGTGCGGCTTCGACTTCGCCACGTCGTCCTTCGAGGTCTCCTCCTCGACGAGGTCTGCGACGTTCGCGAGGTCTTTGTAAACTCCCAGCTCGTCCTCCTTCGCGGAGGACGCGAGGGCGATGCGGTTGCCGTCCCTGATGACGCGCTCGAACAGCTCGCGAACTTTCGGGAACGCGCGCACGTGCGACATGTACGCGCGCTTGTAGAGTTCGCCGCGGTACTTCTCCATCTCCTCGCCGAACTTGTCGAGTTCCGCCTCCGAGAAGAAGACGGGCATCAACTGATCGCCGCCCTTGCCGATCTGGTGGCGCACCCTCTGGAATTCGATCTCGCGCCCGAACTTGCGGAACGCCTCCTGCCACGCGCGCGCGTGCAGATCGACCGAATCGACGAGCGTGCCGTCTACGTCGAAGATCACAGCCCTGCTCATTACTAAACGCCCTCCTTGATCTGAGTTGTGCATACCTTACAACAAGTTTCGGCGGCGTGTCCCGCGCCCGCGCGCGGGTTGATCGGGCGGCGCGCGGGGCGTAGAGTGGGGGAAATTCTTGACGGGGAGTGGGACGCGAATGGCAAAGCTGGTGACGGGTCTGTTTAAGACGCGCGTGGCGGCGGAGGCGGCGGTGGACGCGCTGTTGAAGCGCGGCTACGCGCGCGACGAGATCAGCGTGCTGATGTCCGACGCGACGCGCACCAAAGAGTTCGCCATCGAGACGGGGACGCACGCGGTTGACGGCGCGGGGATCGGCGGCGCGGTTGGCGGCACGCTCGGCGCGGTCATCGCGGCGATCCTGGCGGTCGGGACCAACGTCGTGCTGCCCGGTCTCGGCATCGTCATCGCGGGGCCGCTCGCGGCGGCGCTCGCCGGGGCGGGCGCGGGCGGGGCGGCGGGCGGTCTCATCGGCGCGCTCGTCGGCGTCGGCATCCCGGAGCACCGCGCGCGGGTGTACGAGGCGGGCTTACACGGCGGCGGCATCCTGATCGGCGTCGAGGCGAAGTCGGACGAGGACTCCGACGTGCTCGAACGCCTGCTCGCAGACCTCGGCGCGGAGCACGTGAGACAGGAGTAGCTGTTAGCTGTTAGCCATTAGCCGTTAGCTAATAGGTGTTAGCTCTCACTTGATCGGCGCGCGGCGTTCTGCGTGGCTAAAGCTCAAGGGAAAAGGGTCGGCGACTAAACAGTCGCCGACCCTTTCCTGTTGCTTATCTGCTGGCTAACAGCTAACGGCTAATCGCTAACAGCTATTAGCTGGCTATCGCTTGATCGCGTCGCCGACATCTTCGATGGCGTCGCCGACTTTGCGGCGCGCGGTGCCGAACCCTTCACGCAGGTTGCCGCCCGCGCGCTGCGCTTCGCCGCGCTCTTCGAGGTCGCGGTCGCCGGTCACCTCGCCGACCTTGTCCTTGATCGCGCCCGACGCCTGATCCAGTTTGCCCTTCACCTCGTCTTCGTTCGGTAAGCCCATCACTTGAGTCCTCCTCGCGTTAATATGAAGCGGTAGGGACGAGTCCAACTCTCAGTGTCCGCCGCCTGCCCGCCCGCTAATTTTGGCAACGACCGTGCCAGCGACGGGATGAATGTCTGCGCCGTGGTAAAGACGTTTGAGCAGAGGCACATGCGGGCTGCGCGGTGAGGATGTACGCGGCGGGCGTGAGGCGGCGGCGGGTGCGTTTCCATACATCTCCCGCCCCAACTCCGAACGAAGAGAGGGCGCGCCTTCCCGCGGGAAGGCGCGCCCTCTCTTCGTTCGGAGTTGGGGCGGGAGATGTATGGAAACGCACCCGCCGCCGCCTC
>DATLMC010000106.1:0-16537 GCA_035537435.1 Pyrinomonadaceae bacterium
GGCGACGAGGTCAGGCTTGACGAGGTTGTCGTAGTGGCGCGCGCCCGCGGCGTCGGCCCAGGAGCTGCGCGTCGGGCCGCGCGAGCTGTAGGAGGCGACGCCGTCGTCTGCGCGCGAGTCGGTGCCGAAGGTGTTCGACGCGCCCACCGTCAGCGCCGAAGGCTCGTTGGCGGGCGCGTGAATCTGCCCGTAGACTTTCTGCCCCGCGCCGTTCTCGCCGTGGTTGCCCGCGGCGGCCACGACGACGACCCCGGCGTCCACCAGCTTGCGCACGGCGCGGCAGAGAGGATCGTTGCGGTAGGAGCTGATCGCGGGCATCCCCAGGCTCATGTTGACCACGCGGACGTTATAGGCGTCGCGGTTGGCGAGCACCCAGTCGAGCGCGCGCAGGGTCGCCGAGACCGTGCCGGCGCCCGCCGAGTTGAGCACGCGCAGGTTGATGATGTTGGCGTTCGGCGCGATGCCGACGTAAGTGCCGTTCGCGACGCGCGCGTTGCCGGCGGCGATGGAGGCGACGTGGGTGCCGTGCCCGTAAGGGTCGTCCGTGCGGCCCTCGCCCGTGAAGTCCTGGTTGTAGGCGATGCGGGATTTCGTGGCGCGCTGGTCGGTGAAGGCGACGTGATGCGGATCGATGCCGGAGTCGATGACGGCGATGCCGACGCCCGTGCCGTCGAGTGCGAAGGGAGCGCCGTCGCCCGGAGTGTGCTGCCTGCGCACCTCCTCGGTGCCGGTGGTGCGGGTCAGGTGGCCGCCGAGCGGGCGCACCTGCGCGTCGAGCGACACGTAGCGCACGCCGCCGAGCTTCGCGAGTTCCCGGATCGCGCCGACGGGCAACTCGACCTGAACCGCGCCGAGCTGACGCATCGAGCCGACGACGCGACCGCCGCTCGACGCGAGCAGCGCGCGCAAGCCCGCGTCATCGGCGCCGCCGGTCTGGACGACGAGGCGGGCGCGTTCGCCGCGCGAGCCGCCCGCCTCGATTAAATCCTGTAGCTCCGGCGAGACTCTGACGCCCGCGAAAGCCGCGCCGCCCTCTTCCGCATCCGTCGAGTCCTCTTCGCCGGACTCGGCGGCGGGTGAGCCGACGCGCACGGGCTGGAAGAGGCTTTTGAGCTTCGCGTCCGGCGCGATGAATTGGTCGAACTCGTTCGACGACGCCGCGCCGACGACGCGCAACGTGCCGGCGGCCAGCGCGTCCACGATCATCTTCGAGGCGTTCGCGCCGTGCGCGGCGTTCGCGCCGACGAGCGTCGTCGTCTGGTCGACGAAGAGGATGACGGAGCCGCGCGCCGCTTCGACCTCGGCGAGGACTTCGCGCAGGTGCGCTTCGAACTCTTCAATGGTGCGCGCGCCGTCGAGGAGCGCGCCCGTCTCCAGGCGGTAGACCCGACTGCCGCGGAGGGCGGCCGGCGCGTCGCCGCGCGCGAGCTCGATCGCCAGCGCCTCGACGAGCGCATTCGTTGTCGCGCCCGCGTCGTCGATGATGATCGGGTTGGCGTTGGCGCGCGCGAGGAGTTCCGACGTGCGGCGCAGGGCCTTCGAGATGCCGGCGGCGTGGGAGAGTTCCCCGCGACGCGCCGCCGCCGTCAGGTCGCGCGCGTAGCGCGACATCGCGCGCCCCTTCGGCGCGGCGGCTGAGGCGGGCGTCTTCTCGCTCGACTTGCGCGGCGTCTGCGCCGAGGCGCGGTCGCTCAGTACGATGCCGGCGCAGAGTGAGAAGAGCATCGAGAAACTGGTGAGCAGCGAGAGCGCTCTGGAAGGTCGTCTGTGTAATCTCATGGTCGTTTGAACCGGTCTCGTTGGAAAGCTTTTGCGCGGCGTCGGGGGTGCGCGGGCGTATGCGCCCACAGGACTTTTAACAAGGCCCGTGCCAGCGTTCTCAGCTTTAATTTCCCCGGCATTTAGGCTGTAATTGGGGCATTCGAGGCTGACCGGTCACGCGCGCGGCGGTCAGCTTGAAAGACGGCGCGTCAGAGTGACCGGTGTGACATCGGCGGGAGCGGGGGTGGGTTCATGGGTGCGACGAGGGAGGCGGAAGAGAAGCCCATCAAGTACATCGTCCAGAATCTGGAGCGCGCCTACGGCGTGCCGGAGAACGAGTGGGCGGGCTCCGAGCCGCTCGACATGCTCGTCTCCGTCATCCTCTCGCAGGCGACTTCGGACACGAACAGCCGGCGCACCTTCGCGGAACTCAAACGGCGCTACCCGACCTGGGACGACGCGCTCGCCGCGCGCGAGTCTTCAATCGCGGCGGCGATCAAGTCGGGCGGGCTCGCCAACCAGAAGGCGCGCGTGATCAAAAATCTTCTCAAGCAGATCAAAGAACGGCGCGCCTCCCTCGATCTCTCATTCGTCGGAGAGATGTCGGACGAGGAAGCGGTCGGGTATCTCTCGCAGTTCCGCGGCATCGGGCCGAAGACGGTCGCGTGCACGCTCCTGTTCGCCTGCGGCAAGGAGGTCTTCCCCCTCGACACGCACATCTTCCGCGTGCTGCGCCGCGTCGGCCTCATCCCCGAAAAGTGCTCCGACTCGCGCGCGCACGCGATGCTGAACCGGATCGTGCCCGCGGGGAAGTTCTACTCTCTCCACGTCAACCTCATCCGCCACGGGCGGAAAATCTGCCGCCCGCGCGAGCCGCTGTGCGAGCGGTGCCCGATAGTCGAATACTGCGACTTCGGGCAGGCGCGAATTTAGGATCGCAAGTCTGCCGCGAAGCGGGTAGAATCCACGCGCCCTGTTAAGCGAAGATTGGAGAACCAACTGATGCGATGCAGCAACTGCGGTAACGATCTCCCCGGCGGCGTGCGCTTCTGCCCGAAGTGCGGCGCGCCCGCCGCCCCCGCCACCTCGCCCGTCGCGCCCCCGCCGTCGACGACCTCCTTCGGCTCGCCCGCGCCGCAGCAGTTCGGCGGCGGCGGCATGGTGCAGCAGAAGAAAAAATCCGGCTGCGGCAAGGCGCTGCTCGTCCTCGCGATCATCGGCGCACTGCTCGTCGCAGTCATCGGCGGCGGCGCTTACTACTTCTACAGAGTTCTCGGCGACAAGTTGAAGTCGTCGGAGGCTTACACGGTCGCCGTCGCGGCGCTGAAGGAGAACCCGCAGGCCGCGGAGAAGCTGGGCGCGATCACGGAGACCGGCTTCCCGCTCGGCAGCTTCCACGAGGAGGCCGGCGGCACGGGCGCGGCGGCCTACCACATGTCCGTGAAGGGCACGAAGTCGAGCGGCACTTACGACGTGGTGATGTCGCGCCGCGCGGGCAAGTGGTATCTGACGACGGGCAGGCTCGTGCTCGCGTCGGGCGAGACGATCAACCTCCGCTCGCCGGACATGAGTATGCCCGGCGGCGATCCGGCGGACGCCAACTCGAATGCGTCGTCACTGCCGGGCAGAGCCGGCGCGGGCAGAATCGTCGCGGGCGGGATGCTCGCGGGCAAGGCGACGAGTATGCCGCCGCCCGCCTACCCGGCGGCCGCGAGGGCTGCGAAGGCTTCGGGCGCGGTCGTCGTGCTGGTGACGGCGGACGAGGAGGGGACTGTGACTTCGGCGAAAGCCATCAGCGGTCATCCGCTGCTGCGCGCGTCAGCCGAGGCGGCGGCGAATCAGGCGCGCTTCACGCCGACGCTCGTCGCCGGCAAGGCCACGAAAATGACCGGCACGATCACATACAACTTCGCACCGTAATGAAAGACGGCGCGCGCCCGCAGCGACGAACCGCGGCGACGCCGCGCGCGAGCCATGTCGTACCTCGTCGATGGCAACAACGTGATGGCGCAGCGCGTCGGCTGGCACAGGGACAGGCCGCGCGCGCGCCGCGCGCTGCTCGACGAGCTGGCCCGGTTCGCCGCGCGCAAGCGCGTGAGCGTCGCGGTCGTCTTCGACGGCGCGCCCGAAGATCATTTCCCCGAAGGCTCTTCTTACCGCGGCGTCCGCCTCCACTACGCCGAGCGCGGATCGGACGCCGACTCCCGGATCAAAACTTTCGTCGAAGCCGCGCGCGAGCGGCGCACGCTGCGCGTCGTCACCTCGGATCGCGCGCTCGCCGACTACGTCCGCCGCTGCGGCGTCGAAGTCCTTCGGTCGGGCGAGTTCCGTCGGATGATGGAGAGCGTCGGCGCGGCGGGCGCGGCGGCCGGCGAAGTGAAGCGCGAGATCGAGGGGGACACGGCGCACTGGATGCGCTACTTCGGCGTCGCGCCGGAAGACGACGAATGAGATGGCCCGGCTGCCCGCGGGCAGCCGGGCCATCTCGCGTCGCGTTAGATCGCGCGCCGACTCAGAACGCTTTCGCGCCCGCGTCGGCGACCTTCTGATCCTGCGCGCCCGAGCCGCCGCTGACGCCGACCGCGCCGACGACCGCGCCGCCCTCCTTGAGCGGGATGCCGCCCGCGAAGATCATCACGCGCCCGTCGTTCGAGGCGTGGATGCCGTAGAAGTCCGTCTCACACCCGCGCCCGTGCTCTCACGGCGCGACCCGTGCGACCCTTCTGGCGATGACGGCGATATGCCCCCGCGAAGACGGGTCGTCAACTTCCCAGGTTTCCACTTCGAACCCTGCGGCCTCCAGCATCCGGCGCGCGACCGGAGGCGCGTACCCGCTGTAGAAGAATGTGTGCCCGAACATCTCGGAAGTGAACCCTTCGGCATCCGCATCACCTTCGGCGGCAGAAGGCCCTTCGATATCCGAACCCACATCCGAGCCGCCGACCGACAACAATAACCTTCCGCCGATCTCAAGAGAGTCGGCGAGTTTACGATAGATGGCTGAATGATATTTGCGTGCGACGTGGAAAACAGAATCCCAGGCGACGGCGGCAGCAAACTTGTCGGCAAACTCTATACTAATCATGTCGTCGTGAATAAACTCCGCTTCGGGGACGACGGTCTTCGCAATTTCCAGCATCTTCTCCGACTCGTCGACGCAGAGCACGCCGTAGCCGCGCCGAACTAAATACCTGGCAATAGGGTTTCCCGTCCCGCAGCCGAGATCGAGGACTCGCGCTCCCGGCGGCAACCCCTCCAGCACCTTATCTACGTAACCCAGTACTCTATCCACATAAGCCTGGCCTCTAAAGTTAGAGTGCCACTGCTCCGCGATGCGGTCGTAAGAATGATGCGCCATGACTAAGCCCGTGTGAGCCCGACGCCCGAATCGACCCGCGCCGCGCAGGAATCTTTTACCCGCGGCCGTAGGGGCAACGATGAAAGAGGTGTTACCCGCGCGGAGAATTTTCTCCACGCCTTCAACCCTCTAATCTTTACCCCTCCGGACGCTCCGTCATTGTTGCGCGACGAGCGCGAGGCGGTCGCCCTTGGGGCTGACGGCGATGCGCGTGATCTTGCGCAGACCGGCGGCGGCGAAGTCGGCGACCTGCTGCCAGGAGTGCTCGCGCGCGGGGTCGAAGCGGAAGAGCTTGGAGTCCTGCGCCATGAGGAGCGAGCCGTCGGGGAGCCACGCGAGGTCTTCGCTGCCGGGGAGCGTCTTGGTGAGCAGCTCGGTGCGGTGCGCGCGCACGTCGATGATCTTGACGAGCCATTCGTCGGGCGCGGTCTTGTGGACGAAGCTGAAGGCGTCGCGCCGCGGCACGCGCTGGAGCGAGCGCCCGACGTTCGTGTGGAGCGTGCTGACCTCTATCGCCACGGGCGCGCCTTTTTTGAGCGCGACGAGTTGGAGCGTGTTCGGCTGCTTCGTCTTCTCGTCGCCGAGGACGAAGAGCGCGAGCGTGCGCTCGTCGAGCCAGAGGTGGTAGCCGACCGGCTTGACGTTCTCCAGGGCGAGCGACGCGGCCGGGCCGCCCGCGCGCGGGAACTTCCAGAGCCGCTGCGTCTTGTCCGCCTCGACGCGCACGACGGAGAAGAACTTCCCGCCGGGCATCAGCGTCGGCGAGTATTCGCTCTCGGGCGTGCGCGTGAGCTGCGTGGTCGCGCCGGTCTTGAGGTCGTAGCGGAAGATGTCCGTCTGATCATTCTCGCGCTGCGAGGTGAAGAGGAAGCTCTGGCCGTCGGGCATGAAGCCCGGCTGGTTGTCGTAGCCCGCGTGCTTCGTCGCGTTCGCGGGCTCGCTGAAGGTTAACCCGCCCGCGCCCTGTTTCATCTCGACGACAAAGATTTCCGTGTCGGGCGGCGTCGGCGCAGGGCTCGGAGATTGCGAAGGCGCGGGGGTAGTCGGAGGCTGTTGACCTCGCGTGATGACTCGCGGTGCGAGGAGCGCGACGAAGAGTAACAGCGTGTTGAAGGCGGCGCGTTTCATCCGATGACTCCTCGCCGGTGTTTCGAGTGCGTCTTAAAATTTTTACCACGGAGGACACGGAGTGGCGCGGAGGGGATACGTCGTCTTGCTCTTCCTCCGTGCCCCTCCGTGTCCTCCGTGGTGAATCCCCGGTTTCGAGATGTGCTCTGAGTCTCGGGCGCTCAACTGATTTCGAGCAGCTCGATCTCGAAGAACAGTTTCTCGCCCGCGAGCGGGTGGTTGGCGTCGAGCGTGACGTGCGTCTCGGTCACGTCGGTGATGGTCAAGGGGATCTGGTTGCCGTCGCCGAGCTGCATCGTGAGGCTCATCCCGACTTCGGGCTCGGCGTCGAGGCGCATCCCCTCGCGCGCCACCGTGTTGACGAGCGCGTCCACGCGCTCGCCGTAGGCGTCGCCCGGCTCGATCTCGACCGTGCGCCGCTCGCCGACCGTCATCCCGCGCACGCCCGCGTCGAAGCCGCCGATGACCTGCCCCGACCCGACTTGAAACTCCAGCGGCTCGCCCTCCGGCGACTCGTCGAAGACCTCGCCGCCCTTGAGTTTCCCGACGTAGCGCACGCGGACGGTGTCGCCCGCCTTCACCTGCTCAGCCATCTCCCTCGCCCCTCCTCCATGACAGCGCGTTTGACGCCTACGATAGCCCATGCCGTCGGGAGTTTCAAAGAGGCGGGTCGCGAAGCGGCGCGCGCGTTTCCGAGTCTTGATAACGGGCGGGGCAGCCATTATGCTTCCGCCGTGCGCCCCGCGCGCTCTCGCTCCCGAAAGTCACAGAGCGGAAATTGCGAGGTCCTGCGCGCGCCGCGGCCACCCGACCCCGCCGCGCCGTATTCACAAACTCGCCGGAGCGTGCCATGAGAAAAACCGTCTCGCCACTCGCAGCCCTCGCGCTCTTGTGCGCGCCCGCGATCTTCGCGTTAACGCAACCCCGGCAGCAGCCGCAGACGCCCGCGCCGGCCGCGGCGACGCCGACCCCCGCCCCGCGGGCGACGCAGTCAACGCAGGCGACGCCGACGCCGCCCGTCGAGATCGACGAAGAGGAGGTCGTGCGGATCACGACGAATCTCGTGCAGCTCGACGCCATCGTCACGGACAAGCACGGCAAGCAGGTCACCGATCTGAAGGCCGAAGACTTCGAGGTCTTCGAGGACGGCAAGCCGCAGAAGATCACAAACTTCTCCTACGTCGCCACCGAGACGCCCGCGGCGGCCATTGCCGCGAAGACTCCCGCGGCGAAGCCCGACAAGAACGCGCCGCCCGCGCCGCCCGCGCCGCCGCGCCGGCTCCGGCCCGAGCAGGTGCGCCGCGCCGTCGCCATCGTCGTCGACGATCTCCAACTGTCGGCCTCGGACCTGGTGTTCGCGCGCCGCGCCGTGCGCCAGTACGTCGACAAGTACGTCGCGCCCGACGACCTCGTCGCCGTCATCCGCACGAGCGCGGGCGTGGGCGCGCTCCAGCAGTTCACCTCCGACCGTCGCGCCCTCCACGCGGCCATCGAGCGCATAAAGCCCTTCCTCATGGGGAGCGGCGGGCTCAGCACGTTCGCCCCCGCCACCGGCAGCAGCCCCATCGCGCCGATCTCTGGCGTGGACTCTGCGGACTCCGGCAACGAGCTGGAGAGTTTTCGCCAGGAGTACTTCACCGTCGGCACGCTCGGGGCCTTGAACTTCGTCATCAACGGGATGCGCGAGCTGCCCGGACGCAAGTCCGTCGTCCTCCTCTCGCCGGGCTTCCGGCTGCAAAACCCTGACGATCCGCGCGGGCAGAGCGACCGGGCGCTGGTCGCGGCGCGCCGCCTCATCGATCTGGCGAACCGCGCCTCCGTCGTGATCTACGGCATCGACCCGCGCGGCCTCGTCTACACTGGCCCGACCGCGGCCGACAACCTGAGCGGGATGTCGGGCCAGCAGATCGGCGACCTGATGAGCGCGCGCAGCCAACAGTTGAGCGACACCCAGGGCGGACTCCAGTACCTGGCCGAGCAGACCGGCGGCTTCTCCGTGCGTAACTCGAACGAGCTGCTGCCGGCGAGCCGCATCCTCGAAGACTTGCGGGGCTATTACCTGATCGGCTACCGGCCCCGCGGCGAGACCTTCGACCGCCGCTTCCACCGCCTCTCGGTTAAGCTCGTCAACCGATCCGACCTCAAGCTGCGGACGCGCAAAGGTTTCTACGGCGTCTCCACCGAGCAGATCCAACCCGCCCGGCGCACGCCCCAGCAGAAGTTCATCGCCGCCCTCCTGTCGCCCTTCGCCTCTGGCGACGTGCGCCTGCGCCTCACCGCCGCCTTCACCAACACGCAGCAGACCGGCTCCGTCCTCAGCGCGCTGATGCACGCCGACGCGCGCGACATCCGATTTACGAAGCAGGCGGACGGGCAGTACGAGGCGCACGTCGACGTGTTCGGCGCGACGTTCTCCGACACCGGGCTCGTCGTCGATCAGCACGGCATCACGCAGACCTGGCACATGCCCGAAGACGTTTATCAACGCATCCTGCGCGACGGCATCGTCTACCGGATCAACGTGCCGATCAAGAAGTCGGGGGCGTATCAGCTGCGCGTCGCGTTGCGCGACACCGCGACCGAAAAGATCGGCTCGGCGAGCCAGTTCGTCGAAGTCCCCGACCTCAAAAAGGATCGCCTCACGCTCTCCGGCATCATCATGAACGGCGCGGCGGCGCGAACAGCGGGGCAGGCGAGCGAGGGCGCGGCCGAGACGGAGGACGCGCAGTCGTCGCCCGCCGTGCGACGCTTCCGCCAGCGCTCGCTCGTCGACTACACCTGCGTCGTCTACAACGCGCGCACGGACAAGGCGGCGGGCCGGCCGCGGGTCTCGGCGCAGACGCGACTCTTCCGCGACGGCCAACTCGTCTTCGCCGGGACGGAATCGCCCATCCAGCCGGCGGCCGGGGGCGATCCGAAACGTATCGTCTTCGGCGGCCGCCTCGCGCTCGGCACAGACCTCCCGCCCGGCGACTACACGCTCCAGATCGTCGTCAACGATCAGCTTCGCGACGACAAGCGCCGCGCGGCGACGCAGTGGATCGATTTCGAGATCGTCAAGTAGTGTGAATGATTATGGAGAAGAAAACAGTCCTCTCGCGCCTGCTCGCCCTCGCCCTCGTCGCCCAGAGCTTCGCGCAGCAGCCCGCGCCCAGACCTTCGCCGCCGGCGCAGCCGCCCGCCGAGGCGGGCGATGAAGAAATAGTCCGCATCACGACGAACCTCGTGCAGTTGGACGTGGTCGTCACGGACAAGGGCGGCAGGCAGGTGACCGATCTCAAGGCGGAAGACTTCGACATCCTTGAGGACGGCAAGCCGCAGAAGATCATGAACTTCTCTTACGTCTCGGCCGTGACCGCGCCCTCGCCCGCGCCGCCGGACGTTGCCTCTTCCCCGGCGGGCGCGGCCGCGCCGCCCGTCCCGACGCGCACGCGCCGCGAGAACGTGCATCGCGCCATCGCCGTCGTCGTCGACGATCTCGCCATGGCCGCCGACGCCTTCGTCCCCGCGCGCGAAGCGATCAGGAAGTTCGTCGATCAGCAGGTGCAGGAGGGCGATCTCGTCGCCGTCATCCGCACGGGCGGCGAGGTCGGCATACTCCAGCAGTTCACCTCCGACCGGCGGCTGCTCTACCAGGCGATTAGCCGGGTGCGCCCGAGCATCCGCAGCATCGGCGGGATGAGCGCCTTCGAGCCCGTCGCGCGCGACGCTATCGCGGCGGCCGGCGGCGGGGGCAGAAGCGCGCCGGGGAGCGACGACCGCCCCGGCAGCAGGGGCTCAGCCGACTCTAACGCGGGCGGCGCGCTCGCGAGGGACGCGGCGAGCTTCCAGGCGGGGAATGTAGTCGTCCCCCTGCTCCGCGCGCTCGGCAACGTCGTCAACGGGATGCGCGAGCTGCCCGGACGCAAGTCGCTCATCCTCTTCTCGCCCGGCTTCGCGCTCTACAATCCCATCTACAACCCTCCCGATCTCCCCCTCATCGAAGCCCGCCATCTGTCCAATCTGGCGAACCGCGCCGCGGTCACACTTTATACGGTCGATCCGCGCGGGCTCGCCTACACGGGTCCGACCGCCGCCGATCCCATGACGGGGCTGTCGGGTCGGCAGATCGGCGACAGGATGAGTGATCGCAGCCGGATTTTGTTTGAGACGCAGGGCGGCACGCAGTTCCTCGCCGACCAGACGGGCGGGCTCGCCTTCAAGAACTCGAACGACATCCTGCCGGCCGCGCGCATCTCCGAAGACTTGAAGGGCTACTACCTGATCGGCTACCGCCCCGGCGGCGAGACCTTCAACCGGCGCTTCCATAAGATCACGGCGCGGGTGCGCAACCGACCCGATCTGGAAGTCAGGACGCGCACGGGGTTCTTCGGCCTGACGGAGGACGAGATGCGCCGCGCGCCGTACAGCTCCTCCGACCGCCTCCTGCTCGCGCTCATGACGCCCTTCGCCGCGCAGGAGATCGGCGTGCAGCTCACGCCCATCTTCAATAACCTCCCCGGCGCGGGCTCCTTCCTCCGCTCGATGCTCCACATCGACGCGGGCGCTCTCACGTTCACGCCCGAAACGGGCGGCTGGCAGCGCGCCGAGATCGTCATCCACGGCGTCCTCTTCGGCGACAACGGCGGCGTCTCCGACGAGCACCGGCGCTCCTACACCGTGCGCCTGCGCGGCGGGGCGCTCAAGAGCGCGCAGGAGCACGGGCTCGATTACGTCTTCAACATGCCGGCCAAGAAGCCCGGCTCGTACCAGTTCCGCGTCGCCCTGCTCGACTCGGTTTCGTCGCACGTCGGCTCGGCCGGGCAGTTCGTCGAAGTGCCCGAACTGAAGAAGGATCGGATCGCGCTCTCCGGCGTCATCGTCAACGGAGTCGCCGACACCGAAGGCTCGCCGGGCGCG
The DNA here is from genome assembly GCA_035537435.1 of Pyrinomonadaceae bacterium. GTDB lineage: Bacteria > Acidobacteriota > Blastocatellia > Pyrinomonadales > Pyrinomonadaceae > JAIVGV01. Next base: position 11,147 of record DATLMC010000106.1, read on the forward strand.
GCGGCGCGGTCGGCGGCGCAGGCGCAGGAGGGCCTGGTCGAGACGCAGGACCCGGAGGCGACGCCCGCCGTGCGACGCTTCCGCCAGGGTATGTTCCTGGCTTACGGCTACGTGGTGTTCAACCCACGCGCCGACAAGGCGACGGGTCGCCCGCGGCTCGCCGCGCAGCCCAGGCTCTTCCGCGACGGCAAGCTCGTCTTCGCCGGACAGGAGACGCCCATCGACACCCAGACGCAACCCGACCCGACGCGCGTCGCCGCCGCCGGCCGCCTGCAACTCGGCACAGACCTCCCGCCCGGCGACTACGTCCTCCAGATCACCGTCACCGACTCTCTCGCCGCCCCGAAACGCAACACGGCGACGCAGTGGATCGATTTCGAGATAGTTAAATGAGCGTGACAAGTGACGGGTGACAGGTGACAAGCAATGCCGGCTGTCTTATCTTGTCACCTGTCACCCGTCACTCTTCACTCATGAAGTCCATCATCGTCGGCACGGCCGGACACATCGATCACGGGAAGACCTCACTCGTGCGCGCACTGACGGGCGTGGACGCCGACCGCCTGCCGGAAGAGAAGCGGCGCGGCATCACGATTGATCTCGGTTTCGCCGAACTCGATCTCGACGACGCGCGCGTCGGCTTCGTGGACGTGCCCGGCCACGAGCGGTTCGTCAAGAACATGCTCGCCGGGGCGCACGGCATCGACTGCGTCGCGCTCGTCGTCGCGGCGGACGAGGGCGTGATGCCGCAGACGCGCGAGCACTTCGACATCACGCGGCTACTCGGAGTCGCGTCGGGGCTCGTCGTCGTCACGAAGACCGACGCGGTCGAAGACGAGTTCGTCGAGCTCGTCCGCGCCGAAGTCGAAGAGCTGGTGAAGGGATCGTTCCTCGAAGGCGCGCCGGTCGTCGCCGTCAGCTCGCGCACGGGGGCCGGGCTCGACGAGTTGAAACAGACCTTGCGCGAGATCGCCGCACGCGCCCCCGCGCGCTCCGCCGATTCGGTCGCGCTGCTGCACGTCGATCGCTCGTTCACGGTGCGCGGCTTCGGCGCGGTCGCGACCGGCACGCTCGTCGCGGGCGAGATCAGCGAGGGCGACGAGCTGGAGCTGCTGCCCGCGGGGGTGAGAGCGCGCGTGCGCGGCGTGCAGGTTCACGGCCGCGGCGTGGGGCGCGCGCGCGCCGGCCAGCGCACGGCGATCAACCTCGGCGGCGTCGAAGCCTCGCAGGTCGCGCGCGGCATGACGCTCGCGCCCGCGGGCCGCCTCAGGCCGACGCAGGTCATCGACGCTTCCGTCGAGGTGCTCGCCGACGCTGTGCGCCCCCTGCGCTCGCGCTCGCGCGTGCGCGTCCACCTCGGCACGGCGGAAGTCCTCGCGCGCGTGCAGGCGCTCGAAGCGGCGGGCGAGATCAGTGCGGGCGCGCGCGGCTTCGCGCAGCTACGCCTGGAGACGCCCGTCGTGGCGCTCCCCGGCGAGCGCTTCATCCTGCGCTCCTACTCGCCGCAGCGCACGGTGGCCGGCGGCGTCGTGCTCGACGCCTTCGCGCCGAAACATCGCGGGCGCGAACGCGCGGCGGCGCGCGAGCGACTCAGTGCGCTGGACGGAGCGGACGCTCCACAGCGGCTCGCGATCTTCGTCAACGCGGCGGGCGAGCGCGGCTTGACGCGCGCAGACCTGGCCGCGCGCACCGGCTGGCGCGACGAAGTCCTCGACGCGGCCCTCGCGGAAGGGAAGCGCCGCGAGACGATCGTCGACGCCGAGGGCGTCCTCGTCGCGCGGGAGATTTTGGAAGGGCTGAGCGCGGCGGCCGTCCGCGAGGTCGAGGCGCACCACCGGCGCGAGCCCTTGCAGCGGGGCCTCGCGCGCGAGACGCTGCGCGAGCGCGTGTTCGCGCACGTCGGCGGGGAAGTCTTCCGCGCCGCGCTCGCCCGCGCCGCGCGCGAGGGCTCGCTCGCCGCCGAGCGCGACGTGGTGCGCGCGGCCGGGCACAGCCTCGAACTCTCGCCCGCGGACACACGTTTGCGCGAAAGTCTCTTGCAGGTTTACCGCGACACCGCGCTCGAAGCCCCGACCCCGGACGAAGCCTTCGCGCGCGCCTCCGCGGGCGCGAAGCACGACCGCGAGCACGCGCGCAAAATCCTCCAGCTCCTCATCGACGACGGCACGCTCGCGCGCGTCTCCGCCGATCTCTTCATCCACCGCGACGCGCTCGCCGGCCTCGTCGAACGCCTGCGCGCCTACGCCTCCGCGCACGAGCCCGAACGCCTCATCGACGTGGCGACCTTCAAAGACCTCGCCGGTGTCTCGCGCAAGTACGCCATCCCGCTGCTCGAATACTTCGACCGCGAGCGCGTCACGCGCCGCGCCGGGGATCGGCGACTGATCCTGTGACCCGGCGTTTCCGCGCTATTTCGCCTGTTTTCAGCCGGTTACTTTGGTCTTGCTTTCGCTCGCGGGGCGGCGTTAACATAGCCGCCGTCAAGCAAGCTTTCGCCTTTATCATTCGTCGAGCGCCCGACAGGATTCGTTGGAGAAGAGCCGCAAACGTCCGCGTGGGTGATCGGTCGTGACAGACCTCGCCATCATCTGCAACTAACGACACGAGGGGAGGTTCAAACATGAATCGGACGATGGACATTCTCTACTGGGTGGTCGGCATCATCGCGAGCGTCGGCGCCATCTACTACTTCATCAGGTTCCTCAACGTGCCGCCCAACTCGAACGACAAGGGCTCGCTCTGGATCGCCATCGGCGCGGCGGTCGTCGCCTGCGTGTGCGCGCTGCTCTACTTCCTGCGCCACATGAATCAGGAAGAGGAGATTCACATCACGGAGTAGCGCCCGCCGCGGCCGGCCGTCGCGCCCGTTGCTAACGAGTCGCTCGCCCGCGGCGCGGGGCGCGCTCGCGCCGTGACGAAGAACCGAAATGCCGCCTGCGCCGCGACTTCAGGGCGGAGGAAGGGACTCTTAATGACACTCAACCTTGCGCTCGCGCAAGTCGAGACGCCGCAGATTCAATCGACCGCGCTCGTGGCGGTCATCGTCGTGCTGCTCGCCGCCGGCCTCGCCGGCTGGCTCGCCGCCACCGTCCTCGGCTTCACGCGCGCGCGCGCCACTTCGGCGGCGCGCTGGTTCGCGCTCTCCGCCCTGTGCCTGGTCATCTATCACCTGCACTTCTTAGCCTTCGCCCTGCTCGGCACGGTCGAGAAGGACATGACGAAACTCCTGAGCTTCGGCTCGTTCTTCAACCTCTTCGTCGTCATCGGCAGCGTCTGCGCCGTCGTCGGCTTCCTGCGCCTGCCGAAGGAACGCGCCTGAGGCCGAGCGCCACTGGCCCGCCGCCGCCGCCCCCAAAACGCCTTGAGACTCTCCTCGACGGACAAACTGAACCTCCTCTACCTCGCGCTCGCGCTCGCCGTGGGCGCGGCGATCTTTCTGACGGTGCGCGATCCGAAGTCGGCGCGCCGCGTCTTCCCGCGCGGCTTCGTCAGCACGTCGGGGACGCGCTTCGTGGCCGACGGCGCGCCGCTCAGGTTCGTCGGCGCGAACGTCGCCGTCATGTACCGCGACGAGGATCGCGCGCTGATGCCGGAGACGCTGCGGCACGCGGCGCAGTTAGGCGTCAAGGTCGTGCGCGTCTGGGCCAACGGCGAGGGCGCGCCCGAAGACGGCATCACGAGCGTCGGGGCCGACCGCGAGGACTGGCCCCCCGCGCACCGCTTCCGCCGCGCGCCGGGCGTGTGGAACGAGGAGGCGTTCGCGCACCTCGACCGCGTGCTCGCCGAAGCCGCGCGCAACCGCCTGCGCGTGCAGTTGACCCTCTCGAACTGGTGGCGCGACACGGGCGGCGTCACGCAGTACCTGCGCTGGGCCGGCGTCCCCGAAGCGGCCGACGAAAGGTATCCTTACGGCGTGAACGCCGAGCGCGCGATGGAGTTCTACTCGAACGACGTGACGCGCCGGCTCTACCGCGAGCACGTCGAGAAGATCGTCTCGCGCCGCAACACGGTGACGGGCGCGCTCTACCGCGACGACCCGACGATCTTCTCCTACGAGCTGATGAACGAGGCGCAGGCCCCGACCGGCAGGTGGGCGGAGCGGCGCGCGTGGGTGGCGGAGATGAGCGCCTTCGTCAAGTCGCTCGATCCCGATCACATGGTAGTTTCCGGCTCCTGGGCGTACCGGTCGGCGCTGGAGCGCCTCGCGTGGCTCGAAGAGCAGCGGCTCCCGACGCTCGACTACTGCGACGTGCACAACTACCCGCGCGACGATCAGGACAGCTTCGTCACCTCCCCGACCGCGCTCGCCGAGTTCGTCGATAACCGCGCGGCGGCGGCCTACTCGATCAACAAGCCGCTCGTCGTCGGCGAGTTCGGCATGAGCCCCGACGGCTTCGTCGGCGCGACGCAGGCGGAGTGGTTCCGCGCGCTCTTCGACGCGACGCGGCGCGCGTCCGTTTCCGGCGCGATGTTCTGGATTCTCACGCCCGACCCGCGCCGCGGCTACGGCGTCACCTACACGACGACGCGCGACGACGACCTGCGCGCCGAGATCGCGCGCGGGGCGCAGCAGCTCGCCGCGCGCGCCGAGGCGGAGCCGCCCGCCGAGCTGCTCCGCGCGGGTCATCATTTGATCCCGCGGCAGTTCGCCTTCGAGCGCGCCGCGGGCGATCCGCTCGCCCTGCCGAAGACCGAATTCGTGAAGGCCGGCGGAGACGCGAAGGGCGCGGCGGGCGCAGGAAGCGGCGCGGGCGGCGCGAACGGCGCGCCGAACTCAAACGACCCGCGCGGGGCGAAGGGCGCGCCGCAGCTCTACCGCTTCGCGCCGGAGTGGGCGGCGCGCGGGCGCTTCGAGAAGATCGGCGGCGGCGAGGGCTACGTCTGGGGGACGGGCGTCGGCTCGTTCGAGTACGTCGTGCCGGCGCGCGGCGGCTGGCGCAGGATCGGCGAGATCAACGTGCGCGCGCACCTCCAGCCCGTCGTCCCGCCGGACGCGCTCGGTCGCCTGCGCACGACGCGCGTCACGCTCTACATCGGCGACACGGACTGCGGCTCGCGCCTCGTCGCTTACGAAGAGCCGCCCGCCGCGATCATCACGGAGTGGCGCGTCACGTCTCTCGCGCCGCGCGTCAGCGCGACGCGGGACCGGCCGCTCGCGATCCGTTTCGTCGTCGAGGTAGATGCCGAGCAAGCCTTCGGCATCAACATCTCGAACTTCCCCGCGGGCTTCGACGCGGGCGACCGCATGCCCGTCGAAGTCGAATTGAGATAGCCGAGGAAGGCGAAAGCGCGCGGAAAAATTGTAGGGGCGGGGCTCGTCCCTGCCCGCCGGGCGTCCGCGAGGTCGCTGAACAACGATGCGCGATCATTCGTCATAGAATGATCGCGCAT
>DATLMC010000107.1:0-15885 GCA_035537435.1 Pyrinomonadaceae bacterium
AGCGCCCGCGCAAGGGGGCCGTGATGAGCCCCGCCCGCGTGGTCGCGCCGACCAGGGTGAACTTCGGCAGGTCTAATTTGATGGAGCGCGCCGCCGTCCCCTGCCCGATCATCAGGTCGAGCTGGTAGTCCTCCATCGCGGGGTAGAGCACCTCCTCGATGGCCGGGTTGAGGCGGTGAATCTCGTCGATGAAGAGCACGTCGCCCTCCTGGAGGTTGGTGAGGAGCGCGGCGAGGTCGCCGGCCTTCTCGATGACGGGGCCGGCGGTCGAGCGAATCTCCGCGCCCATCTCGTTGGCGACGATGTTGGCGAGCGTCGTCTTGCCCAGGCCGGGAGGCCCCGTCAGCAGCACGTGATCTAGCGCCTCGCGCCTGTTCGTCGCGGCGCGGATGAAGACTCTCAGGTTGTCCGTCGCCTTGCGCTGCCCGATGTACTCGCCGAGCCGCGTCGGCCTCAGCGACAGCTCGAACTGACGCTCGTCGTCGGTCGCGCCGCCCTCGCGGACGATTACTGGTCGGGGTTCATCAGACATGATCTAAACGACGAACGCAGATCGGTGATCCGTGAAGATAGAGCAGCAGGCGACGACGCCGTCTCGCCCGTACGCCATTCCGCGTTCAGTCTTCATCGTTTTACCGTCAACCTTTCGAGAGCGTGCGCAGCGCGCGGCGCAGCAGCAGCTCGACGGAGATGTCGCCGCCCTCCTGCATGGCGTGCGTGAGCGCCTTCTCGGCGGCGGCGCGCTGGTAGCCGAGGTTGACGAGCGCGGAGAGCGCGTCCTCGCGCACGTCGTCGCCGGATGGGGCCGCGCCGGACGCGCGCGCCGCGATCTGCTCTTCGAGTTCGGGCGACGAGAGCTTCGTCATCTTGTCGCGCAACTCGATGACGAGCCGCTCGGCGGTCTTCTTGCCGAGTCCGGGGATGGAGGTCAGGCGCGCGAGGTTGTTGGTGCGGATCGCCGTGATGATCTCGTCGGCGCTCATCCCGGAGAGCATCGCGATGGCCGATTTAGGCCCGATGCCGCTCACCGAGATGAGCTGCGTGAACAGCTCGCGCTCGCGCGCCGTCTTGAAGCCGTAGAGTTGCAGCGCCTCCTCGCGGACGTGCGTGTAGATGCGCAGGGAGACCTGCGCGCCCGCCTCTTCCAGATCGTAGAAGGTCGTGACGGGGATCGTGACTTCGTAGCCGACGCCGCCCACGTCGAGGATGACACTCGTCGCGTGCTTCGCCAAAAGAGTGCCGGAAAGGTGTGCGATCATGCTGCGTGTGGTGCGTTTCGAGAGAAGGGATTTCGGGAGCGCCTCTGTACCGTGCGGGGTGGATTGTAGTGGATGCGCGAGGGTAGGGCAACGCGCGGCGTCTTTCCGCGCGCCGCGCGCAGGCGTTATACTTCGGGCAAGAGGTTTTGCCGCGCCCGATGAAATCCGAGAAAATCTCAGAGCTGACGACGAACCGCCTGAGCGTCTACCTGCGCTGCCTGAACACGCTCGCCGCGGCGGGGATCGAGACCGTCTCCTCGCGCGCGCTCGCCGAGCAGTTCCGGCTGAACTCGGCGCAGATCAGGAAAGACCTCGCGCAGTTCGGCGAGTTCGGCACGCGCGGCGTCGGCTACTCGGTCGCGGACTTGCGCGAGCACCTGACGAAGATTCTCGGACTCGACACGGCGCGCCGCGTGGCGGTCGTCGGCGCCGGCCGCCTGGGCGGCGCGCTCTCCGACTACAACGGCTTCCGCGCCTCGAACTTCGCCGTCGTCGCGCTCTTCGATACGGACTCCGAGAAGATCGGCCGCGCCGTCGGCGACGCGCGCGTGCGGGTCTTCGACGCGCGTGAGATCGCGCGCGTCGTGCGAGACGAGCGGATCGACGTGGGCGTCATCGCCGTGCCCGCGCGCGCCGCGCAGGGCGTGCTCAACCAGTTGATGTCGGCGGGCGTCAAGGCGGTGCTCAACTTCGCCCCGGCGCGCCTGCACGCGCGGCCGGGCGTCAAGGTCAAGAACGTCGATCTCACCATCTCGCTCGAATCGCTCTCTTATCATCTAGCCCGCCCGCGCGCGGCGAGCACGACTAAGCCGCGCCCCGCGACGCGGCGCGCGAGCGGCTCGAAGCAAGAAGGGAAGGAGTTGGGCTGATGAACGATCTCGGCATCCTGCGGGGGCAACTCATCAAGAGAGTCTTGCCGTTCATGCTGGCGTTGCTCGTCGGCGTCGCGGCGTTCTCGGTGGCGCACTACAAGTTGAGGCGGACGCGGGAGACGAGCGCCCCGCAGGGAGCGCCGGTCGCGACTGAGGCGCAGGCTGAGCCGCGCGAGCTGCCGGAGCTGCACGTGCTATCGCCGATGTTGATGGAGGAGGTATTGGAGTATGAGCGGCGCGGCGGCTACGAGACGCCGCGGATCACCTTCCCCGAGGGCGTGCAGTACTCGTCGGCGAAGCGGCGGCCGTACCGACAGGGCGTGCTGCAACTGAACTTCCTCTTCGGAGCCGACGGCACGATCTCGGAGATCGTGCCGCTCGCGAAGCGGCACGATTGCGGCGTCTGCCTGCGAGGGCCGAACGTCGTCGTCATAGACCCGCGCGACCCGCGCTGGAGCGAACAGGTCGAAGCGGCGAAGTTGGCCGTGGCCCGGCTCAAGTTCGCGCCCGGTACGAGTGCCGGGCAACCCGCCGGGATGCACGGTCTCGCCGAATGTGTCTTCCGTTTGGAGTGAGGTCGAATCGTAAACGCGATGGATGAGCAGGCGGCGCGGCGCGAGATCGTGCGCGTCGGGAAACTTCTGTACGAGCGCGGCTACGTCGTCTCCTCGGACGGCAACGTGAGCGTGCGCCTCGACGACGGCCGGATCGTCGCCACCCCGACGCAGACCTGCAAGGGGCGCATGACGGAAGACTCCCTCGCCGTCACAGACCTCGAAGGCAAGGCGCTCAACGACCGCAAGGCTTCCAGCGAGCTGGCGATGCACCTGCTGATCTACCGCGAGCGCGCCGACGTGAAGTCGGTCTGCCACGCGCACCCGCCGCACGGCTCGGCGTTCGCCGTCGCCGGGCTCGCCATCGATCAGCCGATCCTCTCGGAAGTTATTCTGACGCTGGGCTGCGTGCCGCTCGCCGAGTACGGCACGCCCTCGACGGACGAGCTGACGGAGGCGATGCTGCCGCTCGTCAAGCACCACAACGCGCTCCTGATGGCGAACCACGGCGCGGTCGCCTACGGCGCCGACGTGTGGCAGGCGTTCGACCGGCTCGAAACTCTGGAGCACACGGCGAAGATCGCGATCCTCGCGCGCGCCCTCGGCGGCTCGAAGAACCTGCCGCCAGAAGCGATTGAGAAACTGATCAACGTCCGCGAGAAGGCGGGCTACCTGGACGAGCGCGCGCGCTGCCAGTCGTGCGGCTACCTGCACGAGACGCGCATCACCTGCCCGACCGGCGAGCGCCCGGACGTGACCGCGCCGCGCGCGGCGCCCGGCGCGGGGAACGGCGCGGGCAAGATCAACTTGACGCGCGAGGAGTTGATCGAGTTGTTGAGCCAGGCCGCGCGCCTGGGCGGGTGACGCGGGGCGGATCGTGCGCCGGTTTGTGAAAGGGCGCGGCGTGAGTTATAAACGCGCTCACCGGAAGAGATTTTTCATTCCCGATTAAAGTAGGAGAGAACGAATGCCACAGGAAGCACTCGGCATGGTCGAGACGAAGGGTCTCGTCGCGATGATTGAGGCGGCGGACGCGATGGTGAAAGCCGCGAACGTGACGCTCGTCGGCTACGAGAAGATCGGCGCGGGCTTCGTCACGGCCATCGTGCGCGGCGACGTGGCGGCGGTCAAAGCGGCGACGGACGCCGGGGCCGCAGCCGCACGCAGGGTCGGCGAGCTGGTCAGCGTGCACGTCATCCCGCGCCCGCACGGGAGCGTCGACGAGGCTCTGCCCGTGGGCAACAACTGAAAGGCCGTGACGTGTGACAGGTGACGGGTGACAAGAAAAACCTGTCCTCTGTCCTGTCACCTGTTACGGTTTACCTGTCACGGCTTTTTATGATCATCGCGCGCATCCTCGGCACGGTCGTCGCTTCGCAGAAGGACGAGCGCCTGTCAGGCAAGAAGCTCCTGATCGTCCGCCCGCTCAACCTCGACGGCACGGAGCAGGCGGGCTACACGGTCGCCGTTGACACGGTCGGCGCGGGCTTCCACGAGCGCGTGCTGGTCGTCTCGGGATCGAGCGCGCGCCTCGCGCAGGGGATGAAGGACGTGCCCGTCGACGCGGCCATCGTCGGCGTCATCGACACGGTGGACATCAATGATTAGCACTCAACACTCAGCCGAGCCAAAAGCCCAAGCTGTTTGGCTGAGTGCTGAGTGCTGAATGCTGAGTGCTCCTAATGCAACTGGCGCGCGTGATCGGGACGGTCGTGGCGACCGTGAAGAACGATTCGCTCGAAGGGCGCAAGCTCCTCGTCGTGCAGACGCTCGACGCGCAGTTGCAGCCGCACGGCAAGCCGCTCGTCGCGCTCGACGCCATCGGCGCGGGCGTCGGAGAGCTGGTCTTCTGGTGCCGCGGCAAGGAGGCGAGCTTCCCGTTCCGGCGCGACGACACGCCGACCGACTGCACGGTCGTCGGCATCGTCGATTCCGAGGCGCACGTGACGGACGTTGGGGGGCGAAGTTGATCATCGCGCGCGTGATCGGGAACGTCGTCGCCACGCAGAAGAACGAGCGCTACGCGGGCGGGCGCGTGATGCTCTGCCAGCCCGTGACGCCGGAGGGCGCGGAGACCGGCGTCGCGCTGCTCGCGCTCGACTCGGTGGACGCCGGGGTAGGCGACACGGTGCTCGTCGTGCAGGAGGGCTGGGGCGCTTCGACGGCGGCGACGGGCAAGGCGGGCGCGGCGATTGACTCGGCGATAGTCGGCGTCGTCGACCGGATCGATCTGCTGCCGCCGGACGCGGGACGCAGGCAAGGGTGAGGGAAGAGTTGGGCGCTGAACAGGAAAAAGTTCGCTCCATCGCGGAGCGCGTCGCGAGCCGCATCGGCGGCGGCGACGCGAGCCCGCGCGCCGTGGAAGGCGGGGGCGATGAGGTCGCGCAGTTGCGTGCCTCCTTGCGCGAGATGCAGCAGCGGCTCGCGCGGATCGAGTCGCGCGTCGGGGGCGACGACTCGCGCTCGTCGGGCGACAGAGCACCAGCGTCACCGCGGGAGCAGGAGGTCGGCGAGCGCGCGCCCTCGCCGCAGCCGCGGCAGCTTCTGAGCAGCACCTACGTGCCGGCGACGCACCCGAGCCAGGAGCGTTTCGGCATCGACGACGCGGTCGCGGAGCTGGTCGATTTCTTCGAGAGCGAGAAGACGTGCACGGTCGAGCCGGGCGGCAAGCCCTGCGACCACTGCGCGATGTGCAGCACGCGCGGGTTTTAGTCGTCGCCGGGTCGCGGCACAGTCGCGCTCTCGCGAAAGAAAGAGTTGAACGTAAAAGAAGCTCACTCACGGAGGCGTGAGTGAGCTTCTTCCTTTTGCGTCAGACTGATGACCGCGCCTGTTCGCGCCGCGGTCGATTACGCTCGCGACGAGACAGCGTCGGACGTTATCAGCGGTTCGTGTTGGTCTGCGCGCCGCCCTGCGGTCGCCGCATCGCGTTCGGGTCGAAGCGCGGGGCCTGGCGCGAGGCTTCGTCGGCTTTGAAGTAGGGCTCCTCTTTGAAGCCGTAGAGCTTCGCCGCGATGACCATCGGGAAGTTGCCGCGCGAGGTGTTGTAGTCCTGCGCCGCGCCCGTGTAGTCGTTGCGCGCCGTGTTGATGCGGTTCTCGGTGCCGACCAGCTCGTCCTGCAACTTCAAGAAGTTTTCGTTCGAGCGCAGCACCGGGTAGGCCTCCTGTAGAGAGAGCAGGCGACCGATGGTCCCGCCGAAGCTGTTGTTGGCGGCGATGACCGCCTGCTTCTGCTCCGGCGTCTTGTCGCCGTTCTCGCCCTGCGGCTGCGCGTTCGTGGCGTTCAGGAGCTGCGAGCGCGCCTGCGCGATCTGCCCGAACACCTCCTGCTCCTGCACGCCCGCCGACTGCGCCGCCGAGACGATGTTCGGGATGAGGTCGGCGCGGCGCTGGAGCTGGCTCTCGACCACAGCCCACCTCGCCTTGACGTTCTGCTGCTTCGTCTGCAGCGTATTGTAGCCGCACCCGCTGGCTGTCGCGGTTGCGAACAGTGCCAAGGCGAGCAGTGTGATTCTTCGTCTATTCATCGGACATTTCTCCTCACTTCATCTGAAACGAATGGTGCCCCGCGATCAAACCTGCAACTCCCGCGCCCGTCGCTCAAGCCGCGCCCAATTTCAGCTCGTCCACCGCCTCGATGACCCGCTCGATCTCGGCGAGGTACGCCGTGAACAGCTCGTGCGCCTCCCGCTCGGAAGGCTGAACAGCGCCCCGCTCGCGCAAGGCGAAGACGCGCTCGAAAGGGGCGGCGTCGACGCCTAACCGGCGCGAGGTGGCGCTGACGATCTCGCGCTTCAGGCTCGGCGGATCGGGCTCGCCGTGCAGCATCAGCGCGGCCGCGAAGAGCGTCGCGAAGCTCGTCAGGCTGTCGCTCATCAGCTCGCACAGCTTCTCGACCGAGGCCGAGGCGGGGATGTAGAGCCGGCGCAGTTGGATGAGCTTGCTGCGCAGCTCGTACTCGGTCTGGTGCCGCAGGTTCGCGTCGCTCATCACGAGCGACGCGAAAGGATCGTCGCCGTAGAGCACGACGCGCGCGCGCCGCATCTGGTGGAACTCGACGGGGAACACGTCGGCCGCGTCGCGCAGCTCCTCGACCGTGAAGTAGACCGCGAGCGGGTGGCCGAGCCGCTGCCACTCCCGCATCGGGGCCTGCGAGAGCCGCAAATCTTCCGGCGTGATCCGGTTGAGCGCGATGAGCAGGTTGTAGTCCGACTCCGACCCGACCTGATCGCCCGCCGCCGCGGAGCCGTAGAGCACGACCGACGCCAGGTTGTCGCCGTGAGTCGCGCGCAAGTCGTCGACCAGATAGTTGAAAGCCTCCCGCGCCACACTCTTAGCCATCAAGCCCTCCGCAAGAGGCGTCGGACGCGGAATGATGAACGGTGTAAGGAGGAAGAGTTTCTGCCTCTGCTCATCGCTTCGCGTTCAACGCTTGTCATAACTCTTACCAACTGCCGCCCGATCCACCCCCGCCGAAGCCGCCTCCACCACCGAAGCCTCCGAACCCGCCGCCGCCGCCTCCTCCGCCCCCGCCGAAGCCGCCACCGCCCCAGCCGCTGGAGCGGCGTCCGCCTCCGCCTCCGCCGCCCGCGTTAAAGAGCGCGTTGAGCAGCAGCAGGTTCATGCAGCCGCTCCCTCCGCCGCCGCCGCGCCTGCCGCCGCGGTTCGAGAGGATCATCATGATGGCGAACAGGACGATCAGCATGAGGCAGCAGGAGGGCGACATGCCGCCGACCCTGGGCGCCCTCCCGCCCGTCCGGCCGGCCCGCTCGCGGTAGGCGCGGCTCTGATCGATCCCCTCGATGCTGAATCCGCGCTTCTCCGCGAGCGTCGCGACGTAGGTCTCGACCGTGTCGGAGATGCCCTTCGAGTAGTTGCCCTGCCGGAACTGCGGCACCAGCCGCTCGCGCTGAATCTGCCCGGCTTGCCCGTCCGTCAGATCGCCTTCGAGGTGCGTGCTGATCTGCGTCTGGTACTTGCGGTCGTCGATGGCGACGAGCAGGAGGAGGCCGTTCTGCTCGCCCTCCTTGGAGCCGATGCCCCAGCCGCGTGCGACCGCGAGCGAGTAGTCGAAGATGTCCTGCCCGCCCGTCGTGCGGACGGTGACGACGCCGACCTCGATGTCCGCCACCTGCTTCAGGTTCGTAAGGATGGTTTCGAGCCGAGCCTTCGTCGCCGCGTCGATGACATTCGCGTAGTCGTTAACGTAGCCGGTCGGCGCGGGCAGCGGCGAGCGGGCGGTCTGCGCCGACACGGCGAGCGAGCCGCAGAGGGAGAGGAGGCTCAGAAAGAGCGAAAGTCGAAGTGCGCGTCCTGTTGCCATCGGATAGTGATGAATAATACAGGTCGGGGGCGAAACGTGGAAGCCGAAAAGCTGCGCCGTCCCCGTGCGGCCGTGGAAGTCCCGCGTCAGCCTTCGATCAATAGGTGCAGCACGTAGAAGAACGCGACCCCGGCGAAGACGACGATGGAGACCATCGGATTCTTCCGCTCCATGTGGTTGACCTCCGGGATCAGATCGCTCGCCGCCACGTAGAGCGTCACGCCCGCCGAGAAGGGCAGCGCATAATGCACGGCCTCGCTCACGCGCGCTTGTAAGACGGCCACGCTCAGCACGCCGCAGAGCGTCGCCGCGCCGATGATCGCCGTCGCCGCGAGCGCCTGGCGCGACGAGCGACCCGACGCCAGCATGATCGACGCGGCGGTGAAGCCTTCGGGCACCTTGTGCAGCAGGATCGCTATGAAGACCAGTGCCCCCACCTTCGGGCCAACGAGAAAAGCGGCTGCGACCGAGACGCCGTCGAAGAAGGTGTGGATCGAGAGCCCCCCGAGCGCCGTGTACGCGGCGGCGGGCGGGAGCATGGCTTCCGTATGCGTCTCAGCGCCGAAGTGGAAGTGCGGCGCGATGGTGTGCTCGAAGAGGTGAATCAGGAGGTAGCCGGCCAGCAGCAGCGTCATCGCGCCGAGCACCGCGTGACCGAGTTCCGTTTGGGCGTCGCGCGGAGCCCACAGCCGCACGACCTCCGGCAACATCTCGATAAAAATCGCCGCCAGCATGAAGCCCGCCCCCAGCGCGATCAGGTAGCGTAGAAAATGCCCTTCACGCACCGTCGCGCGCGGGCGCGTGAGCAGCCAGCCGCCCAGAACGTTAGCCAGAGCCACCAGCCCGCCGAAGAAGAGAAGTTTGCCGAAACTACCCATGCGGGAAGTCAAGCCTTTGAATCACTTACTTTATGCCGACTCGGCGCGCCACTATACAGGATGAGGATAGAAAGTAGTAGCCACTCAAGGACGTGACTGCTTAATCCCATTACCGAACATGGCTTCTTAAGCAATTACCCGCGATCCACGACCAATAATTGCACGATATGGTGCTTAAAAATAATTGATTTCCAGATTGTTTTGTCTTGACAGTGTCTCGTAACAGAGCGTACTATGCGCGGCGAGTGGAGAAAAGTGGCTTAAAGTGGGCTCTTCTAAGTAGGTTAGACAGGCGTTTAAGTTCTACTTTAACTTTTAAGCGACTCGCGACCGCGCCAGCCCTTGAAGACCCATGTTACGAGGTAATTACACGGCGCGAATTGATCAAAAGGGGCGACTCAAAGTGCCGACCGCCTTCCGCCGCCACATCCAGGAGAATCACGGGGCGGAAGTTTACGTGACCAGTCTGACGGGCGAGAGCGTGCGAATCTACCCGCTCGGGGAGTGGGAATCAATCGAGCAGAGGCTCGCCCTGTTGCCTTCGATGGACCCGGCTCGCCGCAAGTTCCTTGACCGCACGAACTACTTCGGGCAGCAGGCGGAGATGGACACGCAGGGTCGCGTCCTCATCCACCCCCTGCTGCGGAAGAGCGCGGGCGTCGTCGGCGACGTGACGGTGCTCGGATATTTGACTTACCTCGAAGTCTGGGAGCTGGAGCGGTTCCAGCAGCGTCTGCTCTCAGACCCGTACACGGAAGAGGACGAGGCGGCAATCGCCCGACTCGGAATCTGAGAAGCGGTGACCAGTGAACCGTGACAGGTGACAAGAAAAACGCCGGAAGTCGTGGCGCGTCACGCGCTCTTTATCTTAGCCCCGTCGCCCGTCACCCATCACCTGTCACCCTCATCCGTTCTTTGAACCAGTTCGCGGGGCGGTGGTGATGTCTGCGCCCGAAGGGGGGAAGGGCGCACCCCACCGCCCCGTGTTGCTCCGGGAATCGCTGCATTACCTCTCGCCCGTGCGCGGAGGGCTCTTCGTCGACGCGACGCTGGGGCTCGGCGGGCACAGCGAGGCGATTCTGGAGTCAAGCGCCGAGGCGCGGGTCCTCGGCTTCGATCGCGACGGCGTGGCAATCACTTTCGCGACCGGGCGACTCGCGCGCTTCGGCGCACGCTTCCGCGCCGCGCACGCGGACTTCCGCGAGATCGGGCGCGTGCTCGACGAGGCGGGCGAGCGCGGGGCGAGCGGCGTGCTGGCTGACCTCGGCGTCTCGTCTTTACAGTTCGACACGCCCGCGCGCGGATTCAGCTTCCGCCACGAGGCGCCGCTCGACATGCGGATGGACGCCGCGGGCGACGAGGAGACGGCGGCGGAACTGCTGGCGCGGCTGCCCGAGGAAGAGATCGCGCGGCTGATCTTTGAGTACGGCGAGGAGAGGCGTTCGCGAAAGATCGCGCGCTGGATCGTCGAGCGCAGGGAGGCGGGTCGCCCCGTCAGCACGACGACCGAGCTGGCTGAGCTGGTCGCGCGCGCCGTCGGTCACAAGCGCGCGGACAAGATTCACCCGGCGACGCGGACGTTCCAGGCGCTGCGCATCGCGGTCAACCGCGAGTTGGAAGGGCTCGGCGAGTTCGTCGAAACGTCGGTCGATCTTTTACATGCTGGCGGGCGGCTGGTCGTCATCAGCTTCCACTCGCTCGAAGACCGGATCGTGAAGCGCACCTTGCGCCGGCTCGCCGGGCAGTGTGAATGCGACCGCCGCGCGCCGGTCTGCACGTGCGGCGCGAGGCGCGCCGTCGAGATTTTGACAAAAAGACCTGTCGTCCCGTCGGACGACGAGACGAGAGAGAACCCGCGGGCGCGCAGCGCGAAGCTGAGAGCCTGCGCGAAGATCGAGCAGGGTGAGCAAGCGCAACTGGCGGAAGTTGGCCCCGACCTCCTCGCCCCCGACGCCTGACCCGAAGTTCGCAGTCACAGTTTGAGACCGTGTGTGATGAGAAGGCTACCTCTTAAAGAGTACGGGAACCCCCGCGTCCGGCGCGAGCGCGATCTCGCCTCGTTGCGCCGGCAAATCGTTCTGCTCGCGTGCGGGCTGCTCACCGCGGGCGGCTTCGTCGTCGCCGTCGGCCAGCGGTTCACGGCGGTGCGCTACGGCTACCAGAGCGAGCAGTTGCGCGCCGAGCGCGTGCGGCTCGCCGCCGAGCGCGAGCGGCTGCTGCTCGAACTGAACGCGGCGACTTCACCGGGCGCGCTCGAGCAAGCCGCGAGGGGGATCGGGATGCGCTCGCCGCAGGCCTCGCAGATCGGCGAGGCGCGCACGTTCGGCGGCGAGACGCGAGAGCCGGCGCGCAACGTCGCCGCGGCGGCGGCAGTCGTCGGCGCGCACGTCGGCATCGTGCGGCAGCGTTGAGCAGCCTTTGTTAACGCGGCGGCGCAAAACTTTCCCCACCCCGCCGCGACTGAAGCCCTCGGAGCCCGAGAGCCTTCGGGCGCGGGCCGCGATGAGTCACACGAAAGCGCCCCGTTCCAACTATGCCTGCCATGCCCGACGCGCGAACCAGATTCCGACCCGACAGCTCGCGGCGGCGCACCTCCCTCGTCGTCCTCGGCATCGCCTTCTGGATGTTCATCATCGGCGTGCGGCTCGTGCAGTTGCAGGTCTTCCAGCACGAGTTCCTGTCGGATCGCGCGCGGCGGCAGCAGGAGGCGAAGTACGCGACGAACGGCGCGCGCGGCCTCATCCTCGACCGGCAGGGGCGCGAACTCGCGCGCAGCCTGGAGGTCGATTCGTTCTTCGCCGAGCCGAAAGACATCGCCGACGAGTGCGCGACGGCGCAGGCGCTCGCGCCGCTCCTCGGCACAAGCGCCGCGGCGCTCGAAGCGCGTCTGCGCGCTGAGAAGGCCGCCGGTCACAAGTTCCTCTGGCTGGCGCGCGAGCTAGAGCCGGAGCAGGCGGGCAAGATCAAGGCGCTCGGCTTGAAGGGCGTCGGCTCGGCCAAAGAGCCGAAGCGTTACTACCCGAACGGATCGCTCGCGGCGCACGTGCTCGGCTTCGTCGGCCTGGACGACGCGGGGCTCGCGGGCGTCGAGATTTTCCAGAACGCTTCGCTCAAGGGCGACTCCGGCAAGGTCGTCGTCGGCCACGACGCGCGCCACCACGCCTTCGAGAGCGCCGAGACTGACGCGAAGGCGGGCCAGTCGGTCTCGCTCACGATCGATCAGAACATCCAGTACGCCGTCGAGCGCGCGCTCTCGGCGGCGGTCGCGCGCGAGCACGCGAAGTCGGGCGCGGCGGTCGTGCTCGATCCGCACACGGGCGAAATCCTCGCGCTCGCCAACTCCCCCACGTTCGATCCGAACGCCGCGAAGGGCATCGCGCCCGAGGTGCTGACGAACAAGGCGCTGCAATACACCTACGAGCCCGGCTCGACCTTCAAGGTCGTCGCCTACTCCGGCGCGATCGAAGAAAGGCTCGTCAAGCCGACCGACATGATCGACTGCCAGATGGGCTCGATCACGCTCTTCGGCCGCACCGTCCACGACTCGCACCCGCACGGCGTCCTCAGCATCACGGAAGCCCTCGCGCAGTCGTCGAACGTCGCCGCGATCAAGCTCGGCATGAGGCTCGGCGACGCGCGGCTCTACGACTACATCCGCCGCTTCGGCTTCGGCGCGAAGACGGGAGTGGAGCTGCCGGGCGAGACCCGCGGGCTGCTGCGCGACGTTAAAAAATGGGACAAGACGTCCATCGGCTCGATCCCGATGGGGCAGGAGATCGCCGTCACGCCCGTGCAGGTCGCCTCCGCCTTCGGCGTCATTGCGAATGACGGGGTGAGGATCGCCCCGCACGTCGTCCGCGAGCTGCGCGACGAAAATGGGAAGCTCGTCCCGCGCGCCAGGCCCGAGGAGCACAGGGTCGTGAGCGCGGAGACGGCGCGCACCATCCGCTCGATGCTGGAGATGGTGACGCTCGACGGGACGGCGAAGGCGGCGCGGCTCGACGGCTACACGGCCGCCGGCAAGACCGGCACGGCGCAGAAGATCGATCCCAAGACGCGCGGCTACTCGAAGTCGAAGTACGTCGCCTCCTTCGTCGGCTTCGCGCCGGTCGGTAACCCTTCGGTCGTGATCATCGTCGTCTTGGACGAGCCGGGCACGTCGATCTACGGCGGCGCGGTCGCCGCGCCGGTCTTCAAAGAGATCGCCGAACAGGTGCTGCCCTACCTGGGCGTCGCGCCCGACACCGAGACGAAGCAGGTCGCGCCGCGCGCCGAAGATCAGATCGCGGAGCTGAACCACGCGGCGGCGAAGGCGGCCGCGCGCGGCGGGGAAAAGTTTGCATCACCAGAGAACAAAGTTGCCCCAGCAAGTTTGCCTTTGGTCGTCGAGGGGGTACGAGAGAGGGGCGGGATCAGTGAGGTCGTCTACGCACCCGCGGGCGAGCGCGCACTGTTGATGCCGGACATGCGCGGTCGCAGCGTCCGCGACGCGGCGCGCGTCTGCGCGCAGTTGGGGCTCGAACTCGAAGCCCGCGGGGAGGGGCGCGCCGTCGCGCAGTTCCCCGCGGCGGGCGCGCCCGTCGAGGCGGGCCGGAAAGTCCGCGTCGAGTTCGCGCGCAGCGATTGAGCGGCGCGCCGCACGAGAGGTTTCGGGTCGGCGCGCCGCATCCCCATTTGAACAAGAGGAACCGAGGGTCTCAATGACAGTTCCCCCGCAGGGCGCCCCGCACCACGAACTGAGACGCAGGATCGCGGGCTGCCGAGAGCGTTTGCGAAAGGCGCGCAGCGCGCAGAGGCAACCAGACCAGGGCGCGCCGACCGCGCCGCAGACCGCCGGCGACGAACCGCTCGCCGCCGACGAAGAGGAAGGGGGGCGACTCGGGCGCGACGCCGACGAGCCGCCCCCGTCGCGGAGTTGAAGATTTGCGGCGGCGCGTTGAATTACGCCGCCCGCGTGGAATGTCAGTCGTGGAAGGACGATCCGCGAAGACGTGAATCTCGAAACGGCAGCACGACGTATGCGTGCCACCGTGCCCGCTCCCGCGGAGCCGGGCTCTCCGATCTTTGACAATCAGTTGTCAGGCTTCTCCATCGACTCGCGCACGGTCGCGGCCGGCGATCTCTTCTTCGCGCTCGCCCCCGAAGACTACCGCCGACACTTCTTCACCGCGAAGGAGTTCGACGACGGCCACCGCTTCATCCCGCAGGCGCTCGCGCAGGGCGCGGCGGCGGTCGTCGCGCGCCGCGCGCGGGTCGAAGGGGATGCGGGACTGGAAAGGTTCGCCGACCGCCTGCTCTTAGTCGATGACGTGATCGACGCGCTGCAAGCGCTCGCGCACGAGACGCTCCTCGCGTGGGGCGGACGCGTAGTCGGCATCACGGGCAGCGCGGGCAAGACGACGGCGAAGGATTTGACGGCGCACGTGCTCGGCGTCGCGGGCCGCCGCGCGCTGAAGACGCAGAAGAACTTCAACAACGAGCTGGGCCTCGCGCTCTCGATCCTGCAAATGGAGTCCGGCGGCGCGCGGCCGGAACAGTTCGACGCGGCCGTCCTGGAGATGGGCCAGTCGATGCTCGGCGAGATTCGCAGGCTCTGCGAGGTCGCGCCGCCCGACATCGGCGTCGTGTTGATGGTCGCGCCCGTCCACCTGGAGTTCTTCGCGTCGGTCGACGAGATTGCAGAGGGGAAGGCCCAGATGGTCGAGGGCGTCAAACGAGGCGGCGTCGCCGTCTTGAACGCCGACGATGCGCGTGTCGCCGCGATGCGCGCGAAGCACGAAGGCAGGACGGTGACGTTCGGCATCGAGAACGCGGCGGACGTGGCGGCGGCCGACATCGAGTCGAGCAGGTTGGGGCTCACGCGCTTTCGCCTCGTGACGCCGCTCGGCGAAGCCGTCGCGGAACTGCCGCTGCCCGGCCGGCATAATCTGATGAACGCGCTCGCCGCCGCTTCGATCGCCACCTGTTTCGGCATCGCGCCGCGCGTGATAGCGGACGCGCTCCAGACGGCGCACCCTTCGGAGATGCGCGGGGAGGTCGTAGATTTCGCCGCCGGGTTCAGTCTGATCGACGACTCGTACAACTCGAACCCGCGTTCGCTCCTTAGTATGGCGCGCTCGCTCGTCGAAGGCGCGCGCGGGGCGGAAGGCGGGGCGCGGCGCACGCTCGTCGTCGCGGGCGAGATGTTGGAGCTGGGCGAGGAAGCCGCGGCGATGCACCGCGAGGCTGGGCGAGAGATCGCGGGGATGGGCGTCTCGCTGTTGTGGGGCGTGCGCGGGCTCGCCAGCGAGATCGTCGAAGGCGCGCGCGGGGCGGGCATGGGCGAAGAGTCCGCGCGCTTCTTCGAGACGACCGACGAGGCGGCTTCATCACTCGTCGCGGAAGTCCGCGCGGGCGACCTCGTCCTCGTCAAAGGATCGCGCGGCGTTCACACGGAGCGGATCGTCAAGGCGTTGCGCGAGCGGTTCCCGGCGGTCGGCGAAGACGAAAGGGCGGCGGACGGGGGGTGAGGCGCAGGGGTTTGGAAAAAGCCCACCGGGGCCTTAACCTAAACTTCTCCCCCTAATCTTGAACCCCGCGAACAGCAGATGCTCTACTTTCTTCTCTACGAGTGGCTCTACCGCAGGCTCTCGGCCGGGGGCGAGGAGTCTTACTTCGTCAAGGCGCTCAACGTCTTCCAGTACGTCACGTTCCGCACGGCTTACGCGACGGTGACGGCGCTCCTGATCTCCCTGCTCTTCGGCGGCCGGGTGATCCGCTACCTGCGCGACCTGAACATCGGGCAGCAGATTCGCGAGGAGGGGCCGCAGGCGCACATGGCGAAGAGCGGCACGCCGACGATGGGCGGCGTGCTCATCATCGGCTCCGTGCTGATCTCGACGCTGCTCTGGGCGAAGCTGTCGAACCTCTACGTCTGGATCGTGCTCGTCGCCACGGCCGCCTTCGCCGTCATCGGCTTCATGGACGACTGGGCGAAGGTCGCCAAGCGGCAGAGCCT
>DATLMC010000108.1:0-15365 GCA_035537435.1 Pyrinomonadaceae bacterium
CTTGACGTTGCCGGGCGTCGCCTCGACCGCGATTTTGCGCGGCAGCAGGTAGTTGCGCGCGTAGCCCGCCTTCACCCTGACGATCTCGCCGCGCGCGCCGAGGTTCTCCACGTCTTCGCGCAAGAGTACGTTGGTCGTTGCCATCTGTTTGTGAACCTCCTTCTAGTCCGCGGTGTAAGGGAGCAGCGCGATGTTGCGCGCGCGCTTGATCGCCTCCGCCAGCATCCGCTGGTGCGGCGCGCACGCGCCCGAAATCCTGCGCGGCATGATCTTGCTGCGCTCCGGGACGTAGCTCGACAGGAGCTTCACGTCCTTGAAGTCGATCAGATCGACCTTGTCGATGCAGAAGCGGCAGATTTTCCTGCGGCGGAAGCGACCACGCCCCCCGCCGCCGCCGCCGCGCCCGCCCCGGTCGTCGTTATCCGATCTCGGCTCACGATCATCTCTGTTTCTCGACATTATTTATCTCTCCACTTTCAACGGCGACGCCGTCGCCGCCGCGCCCGACTCGGAACAGTCGTTAGCGCGGCCGGCGCGCGTTCGCGAAACTCTTACGCGAAAGAGCGGGGCGCGTCTGACTTTTACGCGACCTCTTCCTCCTCGGCGGCGGCGGCGGGGGGCGTGACGGGCACGAACGGGGCTGCCGAGGCATGCCCGCGCTGGCCGCGCTCGCCCTTCTGCGGACGCTTGGCGGCTTTGCGCGCGCGGCGATCCTTCAGCTTCTCGGCGCGCTGCCGATCCTCGTCCACGCGCACGGTGAGGTAGCGGACGACGGCGTCGCTGACGCGCATCCTGCGCTCCAGCTCGGCGATCTCGGAGCCCGCGCCCTCGATCTCGAAGAGCCAGTAGTTGCCGTCGGTCTTGCGGTCGATGCGGTAGGCGAGCTGGCGCTTGCCCATGCTCTCGGAGCGCGTGATCGTGCCGCCCTGATCCGTGACGATTTTTTGTAGACTCTCGACGAGACCCCTGGCCTCGTCTTCCGGCGTGCCGGTGTCGACGATGAAGACGACTTCGTAGACTCTCTTCTCTGCCAAAACTCATCCTCCTTTTGGATGTCGAGCCTCACCCTTGTGAGTGAAGCAAGAAGGAAAAAACGTGACCGGTGACAAGTGACGGGTGACAAGACGAAGACAGTTCTTACCTGTCACTCGTCACTTGTCGCCGGTCACGTTGTACGTTGCCATCGCTTTGTCAATGCCGTCGCGGAGGACGGCGCGGAGCGCATCCGATGCGCGCCCCAGAACTTGTCCGACCTCGCCGCGCGCCGCCTGGGGAAAGCGTTCGAGCACGAACGAGCGCGTGTCCGAGAGCGGGTGCGCGGGCTGGATGCCGACGCGCAGCCTGATGAACTCTTCGGTCCTGAGCTGCGCGATGATGCTCTTCAGACCGTTGTGCCCGCCCGCCGAGCCGCGCGCCCGCAGGCGGAGCGTCCCGAACGGCAGGGCGAGATCGTCGCTGACGACTATCAAGTCGTGAGCCGGTTTAAGTTCCCGCTTGCGCGCCAGGCACGCGACCGACTCGCCGCTCAGGTTCATGTAGGTCTGCGGCTTCGCCAGCTCGACCCGGCGACCCTCGACCTCGGCGAGCCCGACGAGCGCGCGACACTCCGCGCGCCTGATCTCGCGCCCCGCCTCGCGCGCGAGCCGGTCGACGAGCATGAAGCCGAGGTTGTGCCGCGTCCACTCGTACTCCGCGCCCGGGTTGCCGAGGCCGACGATGAGAACCGGGGCTGACACGACTGCGCGCACGCGAGGCGGCGACTACTCGCCTTCCTCGTCCTTCTTGCCCTTCGCGATGACTTCGGGTTCGGCCGCCGCGCCCTCTTCGGGGACGGCGGGAGCCTCGACCGGCTCTTCGCGCACGACGCCGACCGTCGCGATCACGGTCTCCGGCGCGTTGAGGATTTCGACGCCCTCGCTGACGGGGATGTCCGAGACGTGCAGCACGTCGTGGACGCCGAGGTTCGACACGTCGGCGTTGATCGCCTCGGGGATGTCGCGCGTGCCGCAGCGGATGTCCAGCTCGCGCAGGACCTGTTCGAGCACGCCGCCGCCCTCGGTCACGCCGACGGGCTCGCCCACCAGGTGCAGCGCGACCGTCACTTCGACCTTCTGCCCCTTGACGAGCCGCCGCAGGTCGGCGTGGATGAGGCGGCTGCGGACGGGATCGAGCTGGCGGTCGAGGAACAAGACCTCGCTCGCCCCGACGCCGTCCACGTCGAGCGTGAAGATGGTGTTGTGGCCCGTGTCGCTGCGCAGGATGGCGGCCAGCTCGCTCAAGGGCGCGGCGGCCGAGACCGACTCGCCCCCGCCGCCGTAGAGCGTGACGGGGACGTAGCCGCGCGCGCGCAGCCGCCTCGAATCATTTTTTCCGCGCCCCTGCCGCAGCTCGGCGCGCACCGTGATCTCTTTTCTCTCAGCCATGATTACTCCAAAGCAGTTAGCATTCAGCGATTAGCTATCAGCAACCAGCCGGCGCGAAGAGACTTCGGTCTTCGATGACCGGCGTCTGTCACTAGCAGCCAGAATCGGTGTTTGGCTGACTGCTAATAGCTAATCGCTAACAGCTCTTAAACAAAGAGCGAGGAGACGCTGGTCTCCTCGTGGATCGACTTGATCGCGTTCGCCAGCAGCGGCGCGATGCTCAGAACCTTGATGTTGCTCTGCTTACAGATCTTGTCGTCGAGCGGGATCGTGTTGGTCGTCACGATCTGCTCGATGTCCGAGCCCTGCAACTTCTCGCACGCCTTGCCCGAAAGCACCGGGTGCGTGAAGCAGGCGTGGATGTGATCCGCGCCCGCGCTCTTCAGGGCCGCCGCGACCTTCGAGAGCGACCCGCCCGTGTCGCACATGTCGTCGACGATCAGGCAGTTCCGCCCGCGCACGTCGCCGACGACGTTCATCACCTCCGCCTCGTTCGCCTTCTCGCGGCGCTTGTCGCACAGGGCCAACTCGGCGTTCAAACGTTTCGCGTAGGCGCGCGCCCTCTCCGCCCCTCCCGTGTCGGGCGCGACGACCGTCAGGTTCGTCATCGGGTTCGCCTGGTAGTAGCCGATGAAGACGGGCGCGGCGAAGAGGTGATCGACGGGGATGTCAAAGAACCCTTGAATCTGCGCCGCGTGCAGGTCGATGGTGAGCACGCGATCGGCGCCGGCCGTCGTGATCAGGTTCGCGGCGAGCTTCGAGGCGATGGGCACGCGCGGGCGATCCTTCTTGTCCGAGCGCGCGTAGCCGAAGTAGGGGATGACGGCCGTGACGCGCTCGGCCGACGAGCGGCGGAAGGCGTCGAGCATAACGAGCAGCTCCATCAGATTCTGATCCGTGGGCGGGCACGTCGGCTGCACGATGAACGAGTCGCCGCCGCGCACGTTCTCCAGAATCTGGAAGTTGAACTCGCCGTCCGAGAAGCGACCCGTCGTCGCCTCGCCGGGATCGCAGCTCAGGAAGTTGCAAATCTCCTCGGTCAGCGCGCGGTTCGCGTTCCCCGAGAAGACTTTGATGCCGCCCGTAGTAGTCATAAGAGCCGTGACAGGTACATCGTGACAGGTGACAGGAAAGGACAAGCGGATCTACTTGTCACCCGTCACGGTTTACCTGTCACGCGAAAAAATGGCTGGGGCGGAAGGATTCGAACCTACGAATGCCGGTTCCAAAGACCGGTGCCTTACCACTTGGCGACGCCCCAATCTCGAACTCCGCCGCCGCGCGCGGTCACTCACGAGAGATACCGCGCGCACTCGCCGAACGCCGCGCGGTAGTCGCCGCGCGCGAGGGTCGCGCAGGAAAAGACCCGCCAGCCGACTTCGACCCTGATGCGCGCCCGCGCGCGCGCGACCTCGCCGGGATTTTCAAAGACGCCGAAGACGCTCGAACCGCTCCCCGACAGCAGCGCGCCCTTCGCGCCCGCCGCGATGAGCGCGTCGCGCGCGCGCCCGACTTCCGGGTGCAGGCGGCAGATGACGGGCTCGAAATCGTTGGCGAGCGCCGCAGGAAGCGAATCGGAAAAATCAGCCTCCGCGCCCGAAACAAGCAGGTTAGCGGGCGCGATTTCCTTTGTCAAGGCAGGCGCGTTCAACGACTTGTAAGCCTCGGCGGTCGATATTTTAACGCGCGGCGCGACGACGAGCAGGCTCGCGCCGGGCGCGTCCGCGAGCGGCGCGATCTCGGTGCCCCGCCCCGCGCCGAGAGCCGTCCCCCCGGCGAAGAAGAAGGGCACGTCCGCGCCGAGCGTCGCGCCGAGTTCGGACAGTTCGTCGCGTGTCGTCTCGACGTGCCAGAGCCGCGCGAGGGCGGCGAGCGTGACGGCCGCGTTCGACGAGCCGCCGCCGAGACCGCCGCCCGCGGGGATCGACTTTTCGAGCCTGATCGACGCGCCGCGCGCGACGTGGAAGCGTTCGCGTAAAAGTTTCGCCGCGCGGATGACGAGATTACTGTCGTCGGCGGGAACGTCGGGCGCGCCGCATTCGAGTTCGAGCCGAGCGTCGTCGAGTGCGCGCAACGTCAGACGATCCGCGAGTGTGATGGTCTGGAAGACCGTGCGGATTTCGTGGTAGCCGTCGGCGCGGCGACCGAGCACCCGCAGGGAGAGGTTGATCTTGGCGAAGGACGGGAGGGCGAGGACTGTGTCGCGCGAAAGCAAAACGGCCGGCACCTCTTCCGGGTGAGCGCCAACCGCCTGTGCTGAAAAATTTCGGTCGGCGTCAGCGCGTGACGAACACCTGCGTGAAATAGAGCGTCCCGTCCGCAGACTTCGCGATGCCGAGGCCGGCGTGCGTGAAGCCGGCGCGCAGGATGTTGTCGCGGTGCTTCGCCGAGTTCATCCAGCGCTCGACGGCGAACGCGACGGGGTCGTCGAAGCCCTGATTATACGCGATGTTCTCGGCCAGGGCGCGCCAGCCGCAGACGCCGCACTCGGCGGCGCGCGCCGCCGTGTCGCGCCCCGTCCGATCCGTGTGCGAGAAGAAGTTCTGCCGCGCCATGTTGTCGGAGTGCTGTCGCGCCATGCTCGCCAGCTCGTCGTCCCACACGAGCTGTTCCTGGCCGCGCGCCGCGCGCTCGCGGTTGACGAGATCGAAGGCGCGCCGTTCGGGACTCGTCGCGGCGAACCCGCCCGGCGCGGAGGCGTGCGCGTAGCGTTCGCGCGTGGTGCAAGCGGCGGAAGCCAGGCGCGGCGTGGCCGCGGGCAGCGACGCGGGCGCGGCGGCCGTGCGCGCGATCATGCGCGCGACGGGGCGGGCCGCGGCGGGCTGGGCTTTCGTCTGAGCGGCGGAACAGAAAAGGGCGGCGAGGAGCAGGAAGAGCGGCGGCGCGGAGAAGGCGTGCGTCGGGCGCACGCGCGCGCGCGTTCGGGGGAACGAGCTGCAAAGAGTCATTGGGGGAACTTCTCTCTACTTACTGCAACGTTAACCCGGAGGGAGGTCTGACCGTCGTTCGGACGAAAGGGGCAGTCGCGAACGACTGATTCCACTTTACAAACGCGGGCGGCGCGCCGTCAATCACTTTCTTCCGCCCGCGCTCCGCGGTTTAACACGCGCCTTCGCCGGGGCAGCCCTCGAGCGGCTGCCCCGCGGTGTAAACCTTCGGCCTGCTGGGGATGAATTAGCGGCGGGAGTCGCCGTTGATCTTAGCCTTCAGCCGGTCGGTCTCGCCCGGCTCGGTCGTTAAGGTGAGCGCACGGCGCCACGAGGCGCGCGCCTGGTCGGCGTTGCCGCGTTTCTGTTGCAGGTCGCCGAGGTGCTCATGAATCGTCGCGGAGCGCGGGCTGCGCAGCGCGGCGTCGTTGAGGTAACGCCCGGCTTCGTCGAGTTGCCCGAGCTTGAAGTAGACCCAGCCGAGGCTGTCGAGGTAGGAGCCGTTGGTGGGCTCAGCCTTGACGGCTTTCTGGATCATTTCGAGGGCTTCCTTCAGCCTCTCGTCGTGCTCGGTGAGGAAGTAGCCGAGGTTGTTGAGCGCCGTCGCGTTCGTCGGATCGGCGGCGAGGATTTTGCGCAGACTCTCCTCCGCGCCCTTGAAGTCGCCCGCGCGCTCCTGCGCCGAGGAGAGCAGGATGAGCGAATCCTGCCGCACGCGCGGCGGGGCGTCCGCGGGGATCGTCTCGATCAGCTTGCGCGCGGCCTCGACCGCCTCCTTGCCACGCTTCGCCTCGATCAACATCTGCACGACCGAGGCGTTGATCCTGAAGTCGTCATCGAAGTTGCCGCTCAGGCGCGAGCGCATGAGCGTCGCCGCCTCGTCGACGCGACCCAGCTCGGCGAGGGTCGTCGCTTCGAGCGCCAGGAGCGAAGGGTTCTCCGGATACTTCAGCCGCGCGGCGCGCACGGCGGCGAGCGCTTCGCTCCGCTTGCCCTGCTCGCGCAGCAGATCGATCTGGTAGAACTCCGACATCAGGTCGTTCGCGCCGAGCAGACGTCTCATGCGCTCGACGGTGGCGAGCGCGGCGGCGTCGCGCCCGGCCTGCCGCTGGAGCTTGAGAATCTCCTGTAGGTACTGCGCGGCGAACTGCTTGTCGCTGTCGGCGACGAGCGGCGCATCAGTGACGCCGCGCCCCTTGAGCAGTTCTTCGTAGGCCGCGATGGCCTCGTCGTAGCGCATCGCGTCGGAGAGCACCTGCGCGAGCGCGTCCGTGAGGGTCGTCTGCTCCTTCGAGCCCTTGGCGCTCTTGGCGAGCACGGCGCGCAGCGTCGCGACGGCGTCGTCGGTCTTACCCATGCGGGCCTGCGCGCGCGCGAGCATCGCGTTCGCCTCGGCGTCGGCGGGGTTGGCGGCGACCATGCGCTTCAACTCGTCAATCGCGCCGCCGGTGTCGCCGCCCTGCCTGATCGCCTCTTCCAGCAGGGCGAGGTAGTTGCGGTTGTCGGGCGCGGCGGCGAGCGCCTGCCGGATGGCCGCGACGGCCTCGCCGGTACGGCCCGCGCGCAGGTAAGCCTCGGCGAGTCGCGCCTGCGCGGAGTCCGAAGACAACTCGCCGCCCTGCGTGACGACCTGGTAGAAGCGCGTGTCGACGGTCGCGGGCGCGCCGACCCATCGCTTGAAGGCTTCGATGGCTTCCGCCTCGCGCCCCGTCAGGTGGTAGTACTCGCCTAAGAGCGCGAGGGCTTCCGCGTCGGTCGGGTCGAGCCGCAGGACTTCTTTCAACTCCGAGATCGCCTTGTCCGCGTCCTCGCGCTTGAGCTTCGACTGATCGAGGCCGGCGCGCAGCGAGTAGAGGCGCGAGAGCAGTCGGTGCGCGCCGAAGTTGTCCGGATCAATTTTCGTGGCCGCCCGCGCCTCGCTCTCGGCCTGCGCGGAGTCGTCGACGAAGAAGAAGGCGATCTCGGCGAGCGCGGTGTGCGCCTCGGCGAGCGCCGGGTCGAGGCGCGCCGCCTCGCGGAACGCCTCCTGCGCCGTCGCCAGCCCCTCGCGCGAGATGCCGCCCGTGCTCTTGGCGCGCGAGACGTAGCGCTGCCCTTCGAGCAGCTTCGCGTAAGCCTTCGCGCGAGCCTCGCGCGTGGCGACGGGCGGCTGCGCCTTGGCGGGCGAGTCGGCCTGCGCCACGGCGCTCGCGTTGTTCGGCCTGGGCTTGTCGGGGGTCGGCGTCGGCTGCGGCGACGCCTGCGCCGCGAGTCGTCCGCGCGCGACTCCCTGCGCGCGCGGCGCGGCGGACGAGAGGCACGCGGCGCAGGCGAGCGCGGCGAGGGCGGCGAGGCGCGGCTGAAGTTTCACGGGGCGGTTCCTTTCGCGGGCGAGGGTCCGGGAATCCCCCCCGGCTGTTGCGACGCTTCGAGGACGCGACGCCACGCCGCGCGGCGCGGGTAGCAGTAGAGCAGCACGGCGACGGCGACGACGCCCGCCTTGAGCGCGTCGAACGGATCGCGCGAGAGCAGGTAGGCGGCGTAGCCGAGCACGGCCGCCAGGCCGCCGAGCGCGGCGACGAAGAGCGTCGTCTTGACGAGCGACGCGACGAGGGCCGACTGACCGAACGCGCCCGCGATGTCTTGCAGGCGCACGGCGTTCGAGCGCACGCGGCGCAGCACGACCGCGCCGAGGCCGAGGAAGAGGACGACGACCCAGATGGCCCGGTAGAGGTTCGGATCGAGCCACGACTGAGGCGGGTTGAAGCGCACGCCCGCGAACGCGAGCGCGACGAGGATGAGACTCAGCGTGATGAGCCCGTGCACGACCGAGCGCGCCGTGCGATGGCCGCGCTCTAAATCTTTATCCTTATCGTCGGTCTGCGTCATCAGTCGGCCCGGCTCCCGCGTCTTTCAACGTCGCGCCCGCATTTTGTAGGGGCAGGGCTCGTCCCTGCCCGCTTGGTGGCGCGGAACACGGGCAGGGATGTGCCCTGCCCCTACGGTTTTCTTAGGCACTCTTAGTCGGTGCTGAAGTTCGACGGAAATTCTATCACCCAAGTTCGAAGCGGGGCAAAAGGCGCGCCGCAGAGTCGGGTCGCATGGGCGGGGAGTTAAAAGAGAGAGCCCGCACGACTGACATCGCACGGGCTCTCTCGCCTGCCTGTTAGTTCTGCGCTCTCCGCCCGCCTCACGCGCCGGGCGGCGGCACGGAGGGCTTGGTCGGATCGCTGCCCGTCGCCGGCTGGCCGGTCTTCGTCGGCTGCGGCTTCACGCCGTCGCCGTCGTTCTTCTTGACGGGGGCGGGCTGCGGCGCCGGGGCGGCCGGGCGCGCCGGGGCGATGCGCGTCGAAGAGCGCGTCGCGGTCGGGACGGTGGCGGGGAGCGTGCCCTTGTTCTCGATGACCACGTCGATGAGCGCGGGCGCGTCGCTGTCCTTGCTGATGAGGACGCCGTTGCGGTCGGTGGTGGCGTTGGGCGTGCCGATCACCTGTTCGAGGAAGCGGCGCATCATGCCGCGGTCGGGCGGCGGCACGCGCTGCTTGGCGTTCTTGTCGGCTTCGGGCTTGGCCGCGCCGATGGCGTCGAGCTGCTCGGAAGCCTTCTCGGCGAACTCGCTCTGCGGGAACTCGCGCAGGATGCGCTGGAAGTACTTCGCCGCCTCGTCCGGCTGCTCCTCCTGCACGTAGGTCTCGGCGAGCAGGTAGAGCGCCTTGTCGGTGCGCGAGAAGTTCGGGTACTTCTCGACGACCTCGCGGTAGCGCGACTGCGCGCCCTTCGGGTTCGGGGCGACGCCGCGCAGGTAGCGGTCGTAGTAGAAGTTGCCGACGCTGAAGGTGTGCATCCCCAGCAGCTCCTGCGTCTCGTTGAGGCGGATCTGCGCGTCGGGCCGCAGCGTCGTCTCGGGGAACTGCTGGAGGAGCGCCCTCAGCCGCTGCTCGGCCTTGCGCGCGTGCGTCACGTCGCGGTCGGGCAGCCCCATCTGCCGCATCTCGACCTCCGCCGCCTTGAGCATCACCTCGTCGGCGAGCGGGTCGGTCGGGAAGAAGGTGAGCCACTCCTGGTAGGCGTTGCCCGCCTGGATGAGCGCGCTCGTCGTCCCTTCGAGGTAGAAGGTGTCGGCGATGGCGAGCTTGGCGTGTGGCAGGTAGGGCGACTCGGGGTAGGTGTTGATGATCGTCTCGAAGAGCAGGCGCGCGCCCTCGTAGTTCGACTTGCGCGTGAGCTTCGCCGCCTCCTCGAACAGCTCGCGGTCGCGGCCCGGCTTGACGCCGCTCATCAGCTCCGCGTACTTGTCCTCGTCGCCGCCGCCGCCGAAGAGGCGTCCGAGCCCGAGGAAGCCGCCGCCGCCCTTCTTCTTCTTCGGGGGGGCATTGGCCGCCGTCGCCGTCGCGACGCGGCGCTCGCCCGCGGTCTCTTGCAGGGCGCGCTCGGCGCGCTCGTTCAGGTCTGCGACCGCGCCTTCCAGCTTGTCGAGTTCCGACGACTCGTACTTGTCCGCGCGGTCGATCTTGCTGCTGATGTCCGCGATCTCGCCGCCGAGGTGTCCGGCTTCGCGCTCCAGCCCGCGCAGGCGCGCCGCCGACTCGGAGGACTTCTTCTCCTTGTCCTTCTTGTCGTCGCCCGCCGCGTTGAGACCGGCGAGCGCGGCGTTGAGCGTGCGGCGCAGGTTGTCGAGTCGCGAGCGCATCACGGTGACGCGCTGCGCGGGCGTGCCCTCGCCGCGCGCGGGGTTCTGACTCTGCTGCTGCCGCCGCGCGCGCGCGACCGAGACGCCGGGCGCGAGCCCCGACGCCACGACCGCGCACATCGTCGCGATAATCAAGCTACGAAAACGCATTCGGTAAAACCTCCAAAAAAACGGTGACAGGTAAACGGTGACAGGTGACAAGTAAGACAAAGTGCGACAAGCGACCAGAGAGTAAACCGTTTTACCTGTCACCCGTCACCGTTTACCTGTCACGGTTTCTCACACCCACTGCGCCGCGGCGTCGCGCAGCTCGCGGACGGCGCGCGCCGGATCGCTCGCGCCGAAGACCGCCGTGCCCGCGACGACGATCTCGGCCCCGGCGGCGGCGACCTCGGCGATGTTCGCCGCGTCGATGCCGCCGTCGATCTCGATGCGTGTTTTCAGACCGCGCGCTTCGATCATCAGCCGCAGCCGGCGCAGCTTGTCGAGCGAAGTCTGGATGAACTTCTGGCCGCCGAAGCCGGGGTTGACGGACATCAGCAGAATAAAGTCCGCGTAAGGCAACGCCTCTTCGAGCGCGACGAGCGGCGTCGCCGGGTTGATCGCCACGCCCGCCGCCGCGCCCTTCGCCTTGATCGCCGCCAGGGTGCGGTGCAGGTGGGCGTCGGCCTCGACGTGGACGGAGACCATCGACGCGCCCGCCTCCGCGAACTGCTCGGCGTAAAGCCCCGGCTCGGAGACCATTAGATGCGCGTCCAGGGGGAGCCGGGTTGCGCGCCTGAGAGATTTTATGACCGGCAGGCCGATGGTGATGTTCGGCACGAAATGCCCGTCCATCACGTCGCAGTGCAGCAAAGACGCCCCCCCGCGCTCGGCCGAGGCGATCTCCTCGCCGAGCCGCGCGAAGTCTGCCGACAGGATCGAAGGCGCGATCTCGATCATCTCAGTCTCGACGTTCAGGCGGGCGGCCTGCGGTTGGCGTTCCGCGCCCCGCCCGTGTTCGCGTTGCGGTTCGTCACGGTGCGGCCGCGCCCGGCGTTCGAGTTCGGGCTCCCCGCGCCGCCGGAGTTCGAGTTCGCGTTGCGCGGCGTGTTCGCCGGGGCGTTCGCGTTGCGCGGGGCCGGCGTGTCGCGGTTGGCGGCGGGCGTCTCGTCGCCCGCCCGGTCCTCCGCGCCGCCCGCGCTGTTGCCGACGAGGTTCGCGTTCAGGTTCGAGTTGACGTTCTTGGTCGCGGTGATGTTCGAGTTGGCGTTCGCGTTGTTCGCGTTGGCGTTCTTGTTCTTGTTGGCGCTCTTCTTCGGCTTGTTCTCGTTGCGGTTGTTCGTGTTCGACGCCCCCGCCGACTCGTTCGCGTTAGCGTTCGCGTTCTCGGCCTTCTTGTCTTCCTCTTTCTTGACGCCGACGGAAGACTCGCCCTCCTTCGCCTCGGCGCGGCTCAGCACGATGGCGATGGTCTGCCCCTTCTTGACGGTGTCGCCCGCGTGCGGCGTCTGGTCGAGCACGGTGTCGGGCTTGACCTCCGAGCTGAAGCGGCGCGCTCTCGTGCGGACGCTCAGGCCCGCGTCGGCGAGCGCGTTCTCGGCGTCCGAGAAGGTCTTGCCGACGACCTCCGGGACTTTCACTTCGGGGCTGCGCAGGGAGAGGTAGATCGTGCCGACGAGCGCGAGCAGGAATGCGACGGCGATTGTTGCGAGCGTGGCGAGTTTGCCGACGAGAGACGGTAGCGCGCGCTGTGCCAAAGCCAATCCTTTCGCATCACCCCAACCGGCGGCACGCGCTCGACGTGCCGCTTTTCAAGCGCGTGAGTCTAGCACCCGCCCCAACGCGCCGCAAGGAGAAGGGTTTTCAGTTTTCGGCCTCAAGACAGGTCGGAACCGCCTGCGGCGAGCGGGCGGGTGCTGCCATCGCGCTATACCCGCCCGCCCGCCGCAGGCGGCTCTGACAAAGCCCGCAACCCAAAACTAATCCGCCCGCTCCAGCGCGGCGACGAAGAAGCCGTCCGCGTCGTCCCGGTGCGGGAAGGTGCGCGCCGCGCCCGCCGCCGTCAACAACCCTGCCGGCGCGTCCACCCCCGCCTGCCGGAACTCAGGGTGCGCGGCGAGGAACGACTCGACGACCGCCTCGTCCTCTTCCCTCTCAAGCGAGCAGGTCGAGTAGACGAGCCGGCCGCCGGGGCGAACCGCGCGCGCGGCGGTCGCGAGGATGCGCCGCTGCCGCGCCGAGAGATCGACCACGTCCGCCGGTGTGATGCGCCAGCGGATCTCCGGGTTGTGCCTGAGCGTGCCCGTACCCGTGCAGGGCGCGTCAACCAGCACCCGGTCGAACGAGCCGTCACTGAACGGCAACGCCGCCCCTTCAGCGTCGAGCGCGACGGCCAGGACGTTTTCGACCGACTGCCGCCGCGCCGACTCGACGACAGTCCTCAGCCGGTGCTCGTAAACGTCGCACGCGACGACCAGCGCGGGCGCTCCCGCCTGCGCCGCGATCTGCGTCGCCTTGCTGCCGGGCGCGGCGCACACGTCGAGCACGCTCTCGCCGGCGCGCGCGCCGACGGCGAGCCCGACGAGTTGTGACGCCTCGTCCTGCGTGTAGACGATCCCGTCCGACGCGAGCGCGCGCAACGCCTCGCCGCCCGTCCCCGCGACGACGCGCCACGCGCCGCGAGCGATCTTCGACTCTTCGACTTCGACGCCCGCCCCGCGCAAACGCGCGATCACGTCGCGCCCCCCGGCCCGCAGCGCGTTGACGCGGAACGCGACCGGCGGCGTGCGGTTATTCGCCCTCGCGATCAGCTCCGCCTCCGCCGCGCCGAACTCCGCCGCCCAGCGCGCGACGAGCCATGCCGGGTGCGACGTGGCGACAGCGACTCTCTCAAGCTCATCGCGCGCGAGGCCCGCCGGATCGAAATCAGGCTCGCGCGTCGCGCGCCGCAGCACGGCGTTGACGAGCCCGGCGGCAGCGCGCATCCCGTGCGCGTGCGCGAGGTTCACGGATTCGTTCACCGCCGCCGAAGCGGGCACGCGCGTCAGGAATCGCAACTGGTAGAGGCCGAGCCGCAGCGCGCGCCGCACGGGCGCGTCGAGCGTCCCCGCCCCGCGCCCCGCGAAATGACTGATCGCCGTGTCGAGCCACAACTGCCAGCGCAGCGCGCCGAGCGTCAGCTCGTAACAGAGTGCGCGATCCTGCTGGCTCAGCGCCGCGGTCATGTGCGCGAGCAGCACGGAGGCGAACGCGGACTCTTCCTCCACGCGCCGCAAGACTTCGAACGCCGCCCCGCGCGCGGGCGACACCTGCCGCGCCTTCTGCGCGACCGCCCTCGCCCGCCCCCGCCCCGCCCTCATCGTGCCCGTCCCCCTTCGCGCCTTTGCGCCTTTGCGTGAGAAATCATTTTCACGCAAAGGCGCAAAGGCGCAAAGATCGATGTGAGCGTCGTCACCCCAGCACCTCTCCGACGCGCGCCCGCAAGCCGTTCATGAAGTCGCGCGCGCCCATCCGCCGCTTCCCTTCCGCCTGCACCTCCAGCAACCGCAGCACGCTCCCGCCGCCGCACGCGACGCTTAACCCGTCGCCGTGCGCTTCCACGATCTCGCCGGGTGAGCCGGGCGACGCGACGACCGCGGGCTGCTGCGCGCGCCAGACGACGAGACGCTGGCCGCGGAACGTCGTGAACGTGTTCGGGAACGGCTGCAAGCCGCGCACGCGCCGCTCGATCTCTGCGGCGCTCAGCTTCCAGTCGATCAGGCCGTCCTCGCGCTTGAGGATGGGAGCGTGCGTGGCTTCGTCTTCGCGCTGCGGGCGGGGCTCGATCTGGTCGAGGCGCGAGAGCGTCTCGACGAGCAGCCCCGCGCCCGTCTCGGAGAGGCGCGCGAGGAGTTCGGGGGCGGTCTCTGCGTCGCGTATTTCGGTCGCGCGTTGCAGCAGGATCGCGCCCGTGTCGAGGCCCTCGTCGATCATCATCGTCGTCACGCCGGTCTCGCTTTCGCCCCGCACGATGGCCCAGTTGACGGGGGCCGCGCCGCGGTACTTCGGCAGCAGCGAGAAGTGGACGTTCAGGCAGCCGCGGCGAGGCGCGCGCAGGAAAGACGCGGGCAGGATGCGACCGTAGGCCACGACGACCGCGACATCGGCTTCATGCGAAGCGAACAACTCGTGCGCCTCTGCGGTCTTTATCTTGAGGGGCTGGTGGACGGTGAGGCCGCGCCCGCGCGCGAACTGCTTGACGGGCGGCTCGTGCAGGCGGTTGCCGCGCCCCGCCGGTCTGTCGGGCTGCGTCCAGACGGCGACGACCTCGTGCCCGTCCTCCAGGCAGCGTCGTAGCGTCGGGACGGCCGATTCGGGTGTACCCATGAAGACTAGACGCATGAGGAGGATTGCGGATTGCGGATTGCGGATTGAAGACAAAGACCTCGCCTTCCAATCCGCAATCCGCAATCCGAGATATCGTCAGATCGCGTCGCGCTTCTCTTTATTGCTGTAGCCGGGTCGAATCTTCTCCGAGGAGACTTTCGCCTGCATGAAGAGTCCGAGGTAGTCGCGCCCGCCCGCCTTCGAGTCCGTGCCCGACATGTTGAAGCCGCCGAACGGGTGGACGCCGACGAGCGCGCCCGTGCACTTGCGGTTCAGGTACAGGTTGCCGACGTGGAACTCTGCGCGCGCGCGATCCAATTTCTGATCGTCGTTCGTGTAGACCGCGCCGGTCAGCCCGTACTCGGTGTCGTTCGCGATCCTGAGCGCGTCGTCGAAATCCGCGGCGCGGACGCAGGCGAGGACGGGTCCGAAGATCTCCTCCTGCTCGATGCGGTCGCCCGCCTTCACGTCGGCGATGACGGTCGGCTCGATGAAGAAGCCCTGCTCGCCGTCCGAGCCGCCGCCGGCGACGACGCGCCCGCCGTCCGCCTTGCCCTTCTCGATGTAGTCGTTAATGGTCTTGAACGCCTTCTCGTTGATGACCGCGCTCATCGTCGTCGGCTGCACGGTCGGATCGCCGACCTTGATCTTCTCCGTGCGCTCGGCGATCTTCTCGATCATCGAGTCGTAAACGTCCGCGTGGATGATGGCGCGTGAGCAGGCAGAGCACTTCTGCCCCTGGAAGCCGAAGGCGGATTGGACGACGCCTGTCGCCGCGTCGTCGAGGTCGGTGTCGGCGTCCACGATGATGGCGTCCTTGCCGCCCATCTCGGCGACCACGCGCTTGATCCAGATTTGCCCCGCACCCACCTTCGCCGCGCGCTCGTTGATGCGCAGGCCAATCTCCTTCGAGCCGGTGAAGGCGACGTAGCGCGTCTTCGGGTGATCGACGATCACGTCGCCGACCTCCGCGCCAGAGCCGGTCGTGAAGTTGACGAC
>DATLMC010000109.1:0-12551 GCA_035537435.1 Pyrinomonadaceae bacterium
ACTCGCCGAACGGGCGGCGCGGCTCGTCCCTGCTCTCGCGGGCGACTTGACCCATGTGCAAGTCCTCAAGCATCTCCTCGTACTCTTCGAGCGGGAGAATGACAGCCGTCTTGTTGCCATCAGCATCGGTGACGAACTGGACGCTTCTCGACATCATTCCTCCTCCGATCCAATAACCCTGCGATCAAATATTATCACGGCCTCCCGATCCGCCATTAGCTAGCCGGTTCGCCCTGGCTGTCGCGTGAGGCGAAGGGGCAGCCCGCGCCGCCGTGCTTGGTGTCGAGGTAGGTGCGCGCCTCCCAGAGCTCGGGGAAGAACTTCTGGTCGAGCGTGGTGCGCAGGTAGTTGACGCCCTCGCTGCCGCCCGTGCCGCGCTTCGCGCCGACCATGCGCTCGACCATGCGGACGTGGTGCGCGCGCCAGAGCTGGAAGTATTCGTCGTGCGCGATGAGCGCCTCGGAGAGCCGGAACTCCTCGGCGCGCTCCTCGAAGTGCGTCAGGACTTCGAGCGCGGCGCGCACGCGGCGGCCGTAGAGTTTCTGCCGCTCCTCCTTCGACGCTCCTGCGTCGTCCGCCGGGGCGTCGAAGCCGCGGCGGCGCAGGTGGGCGAAGAAGGCTTCGCCGAGGCTCGGCGCGTCGTGGCGCGCGCTCAGGCGCTTCGCGGCGAACTCGTCGTCGCGGAAGTTGTCGAGCATCCCCGCATCCTTCAACCCCGACGCGATCTCGATCTCTCGGAACTGCATCGACTGGAAGCCGCTCGCCGGGTTCAGCTCGTCGCGGAAGCCCAGAAAGCTCATCGGCGTCATCGTCTCAAGGATGTGAATCTGCTGGACGAGCACCTTCTCGATCTCGACGGCGCGCTCGACGGCGCGCGCCGCGGCCGACGCGCGATCCTCGTTCATGGCGATGACGGCCGCGTCGATCTCGTGGAGGATCTGCTTGAACCACAGCTCGTAGGTCTGGTGGATGGTGATGAAGAGCAGCTCGTCGTGGTGCGCCGGGTCGGACAGGCACTCCTGCAACGCGATCAGCTCCGGCACGCGCAGGTACTTGTTGTAGCTGAGCGGCGCGTTGTCGCCGTAAGGGTTGGTCATGGTGTCAGGGCGAGATCGCGTTAGACGCGGATCGGGCGTCGGTCGTTAGTCGGACAAGATGCGCTGCGCTTCGGGTTGCGTGAGCGCCCAGAGGGAATAGATGCCGATGGCCGTGCCGAAGGGGAAGCTGATCAGGTGCAGGCAGCCGAGGACAATGGCGAGGACGCGCGACCACGACTTGCGCTTGAGCAAGCCCCACCCGCAGATGATGTTCGGCAGCGACAACACCGCGACGAAGATCGCGACGAAGAACCCGATCCCCCCCACCAGCGCGGCCGCGCTCGCGTCGCGCGTCAGCAGCCCGGCCCCGCCCGCGATGGCGAAAACTAAGAAAGCCGCGACGATGCCGAGCGCGCCGAAGGCGATGTAGAGCCAGCCGAGGATGTCTATGTGTTGTCTCATATCTCTACCTCAAGGGAAAGAGTACTGAGTACTGAGTCAAGAGCGAGAGCGGGCTCGGAAGCGAGAGTTTTTCTTTCACTCGGTACTCGGTGCTCGGCACTTCTAGAACGCCGCGCCCGCGGCTTCGTGCGCGGAGTAGGCGCGGGTCTCGACGATCCTGGTCATCTCCGCGACGGCATGCTCAAGCTCCTCGTCGGTCGTGTAGAAGTGCGGCGAGAGGCGGACGCCCGCGCCGGGTCTGAAGTCGCAGACGATCTCGCGGCGGACGAGTTCTCGCGTCACGGCGGCGGCCTGCTCGACGGCGACCGTGATCGTGCCTCCTCTGCGCGCGGGCTCGCGCGGGCTCGTCACTTTGAACCCGGCCTCCTCGCAGAGCCCGATCAACTTCTGCGTCTGTCTGACGTTCTTCTCGCGGATGCGCTCGACGCCGATCTCGTTGATGACGCGGTAGCCCTCGCGCGCGGCGTAGAGGCCGGGCACGTTGGGCGAGCCGTGCAGGAAGCGCGCGACGCCGGGCGCGTAAGTGATCGGCGGCAACTCGAAGGCGAAGGGCGCGGCGTGCGCCATCCAGCCCGTCACCTTCGGCTCAAGCTCTTCGTGCAGGCGCGGG
The DNA here is from genome assembly GCA_035537435.1 of Pyrinomonadaceae bacterium. Classification (GTDB taxonomy): domain Bacteria; phylum Acidobacteriota; class Blastocatellia; order Pyrinomonadales; family Pyrinomonadaceae; genus JAIVGV01. Next base: position 2,110 of record DATLMC010000109.1, read on the forward strand.
TGGACGTAGAGGTAGCCCGCGCCCGGCCCGCCGCAGAGCCACTTGACCGAGCCGCCCGTGCAGAAATCTACGTCCAGGTCGGTGACGGAGAAGGGGACCGTGCCCGCAGACTGGTAGGTGTCTAAGACGACGAGCGCGCCGACCTCGTGCGCGCGCTCCGTGATCGCGCGCGCGTCTTGCAGGAACGCACTCTTGAAGAGCACGTGCGAGATCGGAACCAGCAGCGTCTCCTCGTCGATGGCCGCGAGGAACTTGTCGAGCTGGATCGTCATCCCGTCGTCCGAGCGGGCGCGCTCGATCCTGAACCGACCGTCGCGCGCGTGCGCTTCGTAGGCGTACATGACGGAGGGGAATTCGAGATCGGAATAGACGATCTTGTTGCGCTTCGCGCCGGGCTCGAAGCAGGAGAGGATGAGCGACTGGCAGACCGAGACGTTCTGGTGCATCGCCACCGTCGCGGGCGGCGCGCCGATGATCTTCGCGACCTCGTCGCCGACGGTGAGCGGCATCTCCCACCACCCCTCCGCCCACGCCCGCACGCCGCGCGAAGCCCACACGTCGGCGTACTCGCGGAGACTGTCGTAAGTCCCGCGCGGCATCGCGCCGAGGCTGTGCGAGATGAGGTAGGTGCAGCTTTCGAGGATGGGGAACTCAGCGCGCCACTTGAGCAGTTCGTCGGTCAAAAAATTGTCGCCTCCCGTGGCAGAGACAATATGCAATTTCCGACCACTTTTCAAACCAGCGCCGTCACTTGAAGACGGGGAACGGCGGACGCCTGGGCGGCGTGGGCGCGCGTTTGCCGAGCGCTTCGAGCGCGATCCGCACGGCGCGTTCGAGCTGCGCGTCGCGCCCGGCGCGCCAGTCGGCGGGGAGGTTTTCGACCAACACGTCGGGCGTCATGCCGCGGTTCTCGACGAGCCACGTGCCCGCCTGCGGATCGTACCAGCCCCAGTCGGGCACGCGGATCGAGCCGCCGTCCAACAACTCGTGCGAGGTCGCACCGATCCCCGCGCCCGCCGTGCGCGTGCCGACGACCGTCGCGGCCCGCGTGCGCTGGGCCATCCACGGCAGGGTATCGCCGCCGGAGCCCGACATCTCGTTCGTCAGCACGACCTTCGGGCCGTCGATGACGCCGACCGGCATCTGGATGTCGCCGCCGGCGCGGAGCCGGGCGCGGTAGAGAGGGGCGCGGCGCAGAGCCTCGATGGCGTAGTCGGCGGCGCGACCGCCCTCGTTGAAGCGCGCGTCGAGGACGAGCCCCTGCTTGTCGAGCTGCGCGTAGAACTCGCGGTTGAAGGTCTGGAAAGAGTCGTCGGCGGTGCTCGGCAGGTACATGTAGGCGAGGCGACCCCCCGACAACTCCGCGACGCGACGGCGGTTCTGATCGACCCGGTCTTGCAGGCGCAGCGCGCGCTCGTTCGCGACGGGCACGACCGAGACCGTGCGCGCTCCCGCGCCGTCGGCGCGGGCGGAGATTCGCAGCTCGACGGTCTTCCCCGTTTTGTTCAGCAGGCGGCGGTCGAGGTCTTCGCCGGCGCGCAACTCTGCGCCGTCGATGGCGAGCAGATAATCGCCGTCCGAGACGTTCATGCCCGCCTGCGCGAGCGGGGCCTGGAGCCCGAGCAGGTTGTCGCCGCGCAGGACGTGCTTGAAGCGGTAGCGGCCCCCGTCGATCTCGTAGTCCGCGCCGAGCAGCCCCGCCGTTTCGACCGCCGTGCTCTGCGTCGCGGGGCGGTCGCCGCCGCCCACCGTCATGTGGCTCACGGAGAGGTGCGAGGTCATCTCGCGGAAGACGTGGTTGAGGTCTTCGCGCGTCGAGACGTTCGGCAGGTACGCGGCGTAGTGGCGCTCCAGCGCGCGCGTGTCCTGCCCGTGCATGTTCGGGTCGTAGAAGTAGACGCGCAGGCGACGCCAGGCCTCCGCGTACAGCAGCCGCCACTCGGCGCGCGGATCGATTGATAGCTCGGCGGGCTTCAACGTGAAGCGACCCTCGTCCGCCTTCGGCGGCGCGTCCGTCGAGACGCCCGCCCACTGGCCCTGACGGCGGTAGAGCAAACGACTCCCGTCCGGAGTCACGCGGTAGTTGCCCGCGCCTTCGACGAACTTCTCGGCGGCAGCCTTGCCCGCAGTAAACTTGTGAAGCGTCGCGCCTTCGACGACGAACAACGCGCCGGGCCTGCCCGCCATGAGCCGCGCCGGATTGCCGACGCCGATTGATAACGGCAGCACGCGCCGGTTGATGTCGGTCAGATCAATCGTCACGGCCCGGGGCGTCGCCGCCGCCGAAGTTTGCGCCGCGTCTTTCGCAACCTCTTGCGCCGCGCGGGGCGAGACGGGCGAGGGCGTCTCGCGATCAAGTATGACCGCGTAAACGCCGCGCGCGACCTGCGAGCGGAAGGGGAAGCCCGACCACGCCTGCGACTCGACGAGCCCGGTCTGGTTGCTGCCGACGAAGTAGAGGTATCTCCCGCCGCGGTCGAAGACCGGCCACTGCGCGTCGACGCGCGGGTCTGTGACGACGAAGCTCTGGCGGCGTTCGAGCGAGTAGAGCGCGACGGAGCGCACGCGGTTCGCGCCGTACTTCGAGTAGGCGAGCCAGCGGCCGTCGGCAGACCACGCGGGCTGGAAGAAAGTCGTCCCGTCCGTGTGTGTGTGCGCGTCGATGCGCTCGCTGCGCCCTTGTTCGAGGGCGTAGAGCCAGAGGTTGAGGTGCGCGTCGGAGAAGGCGATGCGGCGGCCGTCCGGCGACCACAGAGGCTCCGAGTAGATCGTCGGCTCTCCCTCGACGCGCACGCGGCGCGGCCCCCCGCCTTCAGCCGCGCGTATGACAAGTTGCTGCCCGCCCGACTCGTCGGAGAAGTAGGCGATCCACTTGCCGTCGGGCGACCACGCGGGCGCGGTCTCGGCGGCGGCGGGCGAGTTGGTGATGTTGGTGAGTTCGCCGTCCGAGAGGCGCGCGACGAAGACCTCGCCGCGCGCGCCGACGAGCAGGCGGTCGCCCGCCGGCGAGACGCTGATCGTGTTGGCCCACTGCCACGGGTTAACTTTTCGCGGCCTGGTTTCGGGGAAGTCTGTGGCAGGGATGCGAACGTCAACCTGGCGCGCCTCGTTCGCCCGCGGATCGAAGATGTGGATCGCGCCGCTCTGCGTGAAGACGATTGAGCCGCCGCCGAAGGATGCCGCCTTGATGTCGAACTTGACGAAGCGCGTCAGCTGCGCGACGGCGCGCGTGCGCGTGTCGTAGGCGAAGAGGTTGTTCGTGCCGTCGCGGTCGGAGAGGAAGTAAATCCGCTCGCCCGCCCACATCGGGTAGGTGTCGTTAGAGTCCGCGCGCGGGACGGTCTCGGTCGCGCTGTCGGAGAGGCGCGCGATGGAAATCTTCGAGGTTCCGCCGCCGCGGTAGTTGCGCCAGTCGAACCCTTCGAGCGAACTGATGTAAGGCACGTAGGCGAGGCGCGCTGCGTCGGGCGAGAACGCGCCCGACCAGCCGACGGGCAGCGGCAGCGCGTCGGGGAAGCCGCCCTCCGTAGGGACGGTGTAGAGACGGCCTTCGAGCACGTAGGTGCGGTCGCGGAAGGACATGAAGAGGACGCGCCGCCCGTCGGGCGTCCAGTTAACGGGAACGTCGATCTCCGGATGATACGTCAGGCGCACGGCGTCGCCGCCCGCGGCGGGCATGACGTACACGTCCCAACCCGGCGCGCCGCCCGAAGTGCTCTGCCGCCCGAAGGCGAGGCGCGAGCCGTCGGGCGAGAAGACGGGGTAGTCTTCCCGTTCGGCGTCGCTGGTGAGCCGGCGCGCCTCGCCGCCCTCGCGCGCCACCGTCCAGATGTCGCCCGCGTAGACGAAGGCGACGTGCGTGCGATTCATCGTCGGATGAAGGAAAGGCGCGGGCGCGCTGACGCTCTGCGCGCGGCCCCGGCCGCAGCAGAGCGCGACGACGAAAGCGAGCGCGGCGGCGTGCGCGATGAGTCGTGCGGCGTGCGCGTTGCGTGCGGGCATATGTCAGCCTCCGAAAAAAAATCTCCGAGCTACCGTCAGGATAGACGCGTGCGCGCGGGGGAGCGTTTACGACTGTCGCACGATTATCGTCTCGGCGTCGGCGGGGTTGGCGTGGGGCGTGTAGTCGCGCAGCGCGGGCGTGAGCTGCGCCTTCGCCTCGGCGGCGGTGGCGAAGCGCGCGGCGGGGTCTTTGGCGAGGCAGCGCTGGAGCGCGGCGTCGAGTCGTCTGGCTTCCGCGCCGTCGCCGGGCAGGTGGTACGCGCCGTGCAGGATGCCGGTCAGCAGCTCTTGGAGGGTCTTGCCCTTGAAGGGTCGCTCCCCCGTCAGGGCTTCGACGATCATGACGCCGACGGGGAAGATGTCGCTGCGCTCGTCCACGCGCCCGCCCGTCAACTGTTCGGGCGGCATGTAGCCGAACGTGCCCATGACCGCGCCGGGCGTGGTGACGGGCTCGCGCGCCGTGGGCGCTTGGGAGCCCGCGGCGAGCTCTTGCGTGAGCTTGGCGAGGCCGAAGTCGAGGAGGCGGACGTTGGCGCGGCCGTCCGCCGCGCGCGAGAGGAAGACGTTGTCGGGCTTGAGGTCGCGGTGGACGACGCCGGCCGCGTGCGCGGCCCCCAGTCCTTCGAGGACTTGCTCGAAGATGTCGGCCGCGCGCGCGGGGGCGACGCGCCGCTCGCGCTTGAGCAGCGAGCCGAGGCTCTCGCCCTCGATCAAGTCCATGACGAGGAACGCGCCCTCGGTCGCGAGCTCGCCGTAGTCGTGAACCGAGACGATGTTGGGGTGCTGCGAGAGGCGGGCGAGCGCCTGCGCCTCGCGCTCGAAGCGGCGCAGCGCCGAGGGGTCGCCGAACATCTGCCCGCCCAGGATTTTGACGGCGACTTTGTGGTTCAGCTTCAGGTGCGTCGCCTCGTAGACCGCGCCCATGCCCCCTTTGCCGATCAGTCGTTCGAGCCGGTAGCGGCCCTCGACCGTGCGCTCCACGGGGAGCGTCAGCGTCAACTCCGCGCCGTCCGCGTCGCACGCGGACGCGGCCGAATCGAAGCAGCGGCCGCAGCGGGGGCACTCCTTGAGCAGGTTGATCTTCTGCCCCTCGAAGCGGGAGAGCACCTCGTGGCGAATCTTGCGATCCTCCTGGACGCGACCCTTGAGGCGCAGGTTCTCGTAGACGATGGCGATCTGCCCGGCGACCGACTCCAGCAGCTCGCGGTCGCGCGCCGTGTAAGGGACTTCAGACTTCTTGCCTCCGAGGATGAAGAGTCCGGCGAGGCGGCTGTCCGTGCCCGTCATCGGGACGACGAGGCGCGCGTCGAGCGCGGCGAGCCAGTCCTTCTCTGATTGCGGCAGGTTGGTTTTGGGCGGGAAGGGGAAGTCCTGCGCGCCGCCTTGCAGCTCCATGAAGCGCAGGAGCTGGAAGCTGTCGGGGATGCGCAGGTCGTGCGGCGTGCCGCCCGAAGTGTAGCTCAGAGAGAGATCGCCGTGCTCGCGCTCGCGGTAGAAGAGGTAGGCGCGCTCAGGGTGCAGCGCGCGCTCGACCTCCTCCGTCACGCGCCGCGACATCTCCGGCATCGAGTCCAGGCGCTTCACGTCGTCGACGAGCGCGCGCAAGATTTTCTCCTGATCGTACTGCTCGCGGAAAAACTTCCGGTCGATCCAGTCTGACAGTCGCCGCCGGAAGACGAGGCCGAGCGCGAGCGCGGCGGCGAGCAGGAGGTAGAAGTAGAACGAGTTGCGCAGCAGCATGTCTGCCAGCGTGCGGTGCGGGTCGGCGATGACGGAGACGAGGAGTCCGACGACGGGCAGCGCGATAGCCATGCGCAGCGCGTTCCTGGCGAGCAGGTATTGCAGCCCGCGCCGGATGATGAGCTTAACGGGGATCACCTGATGGCGGACGATGGCGTAGGCGAACGAGAGCGGCATCGCGCATTGCAGCACGTCCATGATCGTCGCTGTCACGATGCTCAGCGTGGGGTGCGTCTCGGCGAGCCACCCCGACAGCGGTAGCAAGACGACGAGTGAGCCGATGCCGACGAGTGAGCCGACGAGGATGATGCGCAGCTTGCGGCGCGACACTTCGTCCGCCCGGCGATACTGGAGGGCAAGCGTAAGTAGCGCGGCCACGAGGTAGGCGAACAGGCCTGTGAAGGGTAACGTCGTGTTCCAGAAGCCGGGCTGTCGCAGGCGCAGCAGTAGCCTGTTGTCCGTCCCGCCCCATAGCTCCGCGGCGTTGAACGCTAAACCGAGCAGGGCGTTGAGGACGGCGGGCAGGTAGATGAAGTAGATCAGCCACGGGCGGCGGCGCAGGAACGCCACCTGCTCAGGGAACACGAGAAACAGGTGCAGGACGAAAGCCAGCACCGTGAACCTGAAGAAGAAGCCTGACAGGAGCAGGGCGGTGAGCCACGGCGGCAGGTCGCCGCTCAACTGCGGGAACTCGAACGGCGCGCCCCACGTGCATAGCGCCAGCGCGAGCAGCCACACCTGCTTGTCGTTCGGCTTGAGGGCGAAGACGGCGAAGCCGACCCCGAGGTAGACGACTGTGATGAGCAGGACGGCGAGCCGCCACGGGTTGGTGAGCCACGCGGAGAGCGGCGCGCGCGCGTCGCGCATTGTGAGGTCGAGCAGTTGCCCGCCGCGCCGCACCGTCAGGACGTAAGGCTCGCCGCGCGGGACTCTCCGGTGGGCGGCTTCCATCAGCGCGTCGGAGTTCTCGACCCGCTCGCCGTTCAGCGCGACCACCTCGTCGCCGACCCGCAGCGACGACGCGGCCGCGCCCACCGGATCGACCGTCACGACCACCTCAGCGCCGTCCTCCCCGCGCGGCGTCGCGTTCCATCCGCGCTCGACGAGCGCGCGCCTCTGCGGGATGACGAGCATGTAAACCGCGACGCTGTAAGCTAGCATCAGGACGAGTACAAGCCCGACGAAGATGGATCGTGATCGCATGGGTGTTCCGAGTCGCTGCGCGCCGAGAGACTTCCGGCGCGGCGGGGCGGCGCGAGTGCGCGGGCATCATAGCAGAGTCCCGCGCTCGCCGCCGATGAGCCGCGCCGCCCCTGAACCTGCTACACTACGCGGCTGAAAAGCCCGCATGACCTGGCGTCCCGCAAACCCCGTCCGCCACGAGATTCCCGAAGCGCGCTGGCCCTCGCGCGAAGAGGCCGCGCGCGCCCTCCTCTTCCAGCCGATCCGCGTCGGCGCGACCGCGCTCGAACAGCGCACGTGGGTTCCGGCGATGGTCCCGTGGCGCGCGACCGCCGAAGGCTTCGTCACGCGCGAGAACCTGGAATGGTACGCGCGCTTCGCCGCGGGGCGGCCCGGCGCGCTGGTGGTCGAGGCGACGGGCGTGCGCGACATCCCTTCGGGGCCGCTGCTGCGGATCGGTCACGACCGCTTCGTCCCGGGCCTTCGCGAACTGGTCGAGGCGGTGAGGCGCGCGAGCGGCGGTCGCACGCGACTCTTCATACAGATCATCGACTTCCTCTCCGTCAAACGCCGGCCCGAAAAGTCGAAATACTTCGCGCGCTTCCTCGAACTCGAAGACCGCCACCGCCGCGCGCTCGCCGCGGCGACTGAAGACGAGAGCTGGATCGAGACGGACGACCGGCGCGTGCGCTCTTTCCTCGCGGAGGCGGACGACGCGCTGCTGGAAAAAGTTTTAGACGGGCGCGAGCTGGAGTCGCTCCGCAAGGGCTACCGGGAGCGCGTAACGGACACGCACCTGGCGCACGTCCGCGAGCTGCCGCGAGTCCTCCCCCAGATCTTCGCCGACGCCGCGCGGCGCGCGCGGGAGGCGGGCTTCGACGGCGTGGAGCTGCACTACGCGCACGCCTACACGATGGCGTCGTTCCTCTCCGCCCTGAACGACCGCGCCGACGGCTACGGCGGCGCGAGAGAGAACCGCGTGCGGCTCCCGCTCGAAGTTTTCGCGGCGGTGCGCGAGCGCGTCGGGGGGGACTACACGGTCGGCGCGAGGTTCCTCGGCGACGAAGTCGTCGCGGGCGGGAGCCGGCTCGATGACGCGATCTACTTCGGCAGGGAGTTCGCGCGCGCGGGCTTCGACTTCCTCTCGATCTCGAAGGGCGGGAAGTTCGAGGACGCCCGGCAGCCGAAGGTCGGCGCGGCGGTCTACCCTTACACGGGCGAGAGCGGCTACGAGTGCATGCCGACGGTGCTCTCGGACGCGCGCGGCCCCTTCGGCCGAAGCCTGCCTCTCGTCGCCGCGATCAAGCGCGCGGTCAACGCCGACGGCCACGCGACGCCCGTCGTCGCCGCGGGCGGCATCTCGACGTTCGATCAGGCGGAAGGGATTCTGCGGCGGGGCGAGGCGGACATCGTCGGCGCGGCGCGGCAGTCGCTCGCCGACCCCGACTGGTTCCTGAAAGTCCGCGCGGGGCGCGGCGAGGAAGTCCGCCGCTGCACCTACACCAACTACTGCGAGGCCCTCGATCAGGCGCACAAGCAGGTGACCTGCAAGCTCTGGGATCGCGTCGCGTTAGACGGGCCGGAAGTCGCGCTCAGCGGCGACGGACGCCGCCGCCTGCTCCCGCCGACGTGGGAAAGCAGGGATGAGTGATCAGGGATGAAGAAACGATGGACGCGGAACGATGAACGATGACTGAAGGCGACCTTTCCTTATTCATCGTTCATCATTTCTTGTTCATCCCTCATCCTTCATCCCTCATCCTTCATCCTCACTTCTCGCCCCGCACCGCCTTGAGCGCCTTGATGAACGCGCCCGCGGCGTCTTCCGCCATCGTCATCTCGCCCTCCGACTCCCAGACGACGCGCGGCTTCGCCCGCTCGCCGTCGCCGCGGACGAAGACGAACATTTTGCCGTAGCTGAACGAGCGGTCGGCCGTGAAGTAGCGTTGCTCGTGCATGATCTTGAAGACGATGAAGACTTGCGGGTCGTCGCGCGCCTCGACCGCGGTCATACTCTCGTACTGGCGTATGTACTTGTTCAGGCGGCTCGCGATGGCGTTATACGCCCGCCCGGGTCGCGCCCGCGGTTTCTCCAGCGCCGCGCGCACGTCCGCGGCGGAGACCTTCGCGGGCGCGCGCGCGTCCACCGAGAGGCTCTTGCTGACGACCAGCATGAAGGTGCGCTTCTCCCTGATCTCTTCCAGACCGCCGTACTCGATCTCTTCCGCGCCCGCGGCTCTTCTCTCCTGCCCGCGCGCGGGCGCGACGCCCCCGCACAGGCACAGCGACAAGACGAGGGCGGTTGACGTTAGTCTCGTCATGATCAGATAAGGGTCGCGCCGCCGCAGCAGTCGCCCCGGCTCAGGCGAGCGACGCCTCGTAGGCGGCGACGAACACGGGGTCGCGGCGGCGCAGGCTCTCGTGTGTGATCCTCTTGCTGCGCGTCATCAGGCTGAAGGCGAAGGGCAGCGGCGCGAGGTGGACGTAGTCCCTCACGTTCTCGAACCACACCAGGCTCTCGTAGGCCGCGCGCTGGTACTCCTCGATGACGGGCTTGCGCGCGCTCTCGAACCCGGCGAGCGCGGCGCGCACGTCGCGCCCGCGCGCGAAGCAGTCGTGGAGGGCGATTGCGTCTTCGAGCGCGAGCTTCGTCCCCGATCCGATGGAGAAGTGCGCCGTGTGCAGGGCGTCGCCGAGCAGCACGACGTTCTCGAAGCGCCAGCGCGCGTTCTTGACGAGCAGGAAGTTGATCCACTTCGAGTTGTTCGACAGCAGCTCGTGCCCGCCGAGGTCTTCCGCGAAGACCGCGGCGAGGTGGGCGCGCGCCTCCTCGTCGGACTTCGAGGCGAAGCCGGCCGCCTCCCAGGTCGCCGGATCGCACTCGACGATGAAGGTGCTCGTCCCCGCATCGAACTTGTAGGAGTGAGCGGCGAAGACGCCGTCGGCGGTTTCGCGGAAGGTGAGCGTGAGCCCGTGGAAGAGGCGGCGCGTGCCGAACCAGACGTACTTGTTCGAGCGCAGGCTCAAGTCCGGCCCGAACTGGTCGCGGTAGCGCTCGCGCACCGCGCTGTTGACGCCGTCGGCTCCGACGAGCAGGTCGCAGTCGCGCAGCGCCTCAGCGTCGGCGACGTTCGTCTCGAAGCGCAAGGAGACGCCGAGCTGTCGGCAGCGCTCCTGTAGGATGTTCAGCAGCTTGATACGCGCGATGCCGGAGAACCTGTTGCCGCGGACGCTGACGCGCTCGCCGCGGTGCACCACGTCCACGTTGTCCCACGTCGCGAAGGCGCGCGTGATCGCGGCGTGGCTCGGCTCGTCGCTGTCGCGCAGGTAGGAGAGCGTCTTGTCGGAGAAGACGACGCCCCAGCCGAAGGTCGAACCCCTCGCGTTGCGCTCGTAGACCGTGACCTCGCGCGAGGCGTCCGACTTCTTCATCAGGAGCGCGAAGTAGAGCCCCGCGGGTCCCGCGCCGATGACGTTGATCTTCATCAAACAGTCCGTGGTCAGTCGTCCGTGGTCAG
>DATLMC010000110.1:0-10778 GCA_035537435.1 Pyrinomonadaceae bacterium
GGTTGTGACAAGCGGGGCGGCGGCGTGTGAGAGACTACCGAAGGCAGCCGCTCAGACGCGGCGATACAGGCGCGCGCCCGCAGACGTTCATTGACCGATGCTGATACGAAAAGCCGCGCCCGCCGGTTTCCCGCCGCGCGCATAAATCACCGGGCGCGCGTCGGCGCGTCGGCCCAGCCGGGGACGCGGAAGCAGGCGACCGAGTGGCCGGGCGCGACCTCGCGCAGGTCGGGGTCGATCTGCGAGCACTCGGGGACGGCTTCGGGGCAGCGCGTGTGGAAGCGGCAGCCGGAGGGCGGGTTGATCGGCGTGGGCACGTCGCCCGTCAGCACGATGCGCTCGCGCTTGCGCGTCGGGTCGGGGACGGGGATCGCCGAGAGCAGCGCGCGCGTGTAGGGGTGCAGCGGGTTCGCGTAGAGCTCCGCCGCCGACGCGATCTCGACGATGCGACCCAGGTACATCACCGCCACGCGATCCGAGATGTGCTCGACGACGGCGAGCCCGTGCGAGATGAAGAAGTAGGTGAGGTTGAACTCGCCCTGCAAATCTTCCAGCAGGTTCACGACCTGCGCCTGCACCGATACGTCGAGCGCCGAGACGGGCTCGTCCGCCACGATCAGCTTCGGGTTCAGGGCGAGCGCGCGCGCGATGCCGATGCGCTGCCGCTGCCCGCCCGAAAACTCGTGCGGGTAGCGGTTCATGTAGTCGGGGTCGAGCCCGACCTTCGTCAGCAGCTCCGCGACGCGATCCTTCCGCTCCGTCTTCTCCCCGACGCCGTGGACTAGGAGCGGCTCGCCGACGATGTCGCGCACGCGCATGCGCGGGTTCAGACTCGCGTAAGGGTCTTGAAAGATGATCTGCATCTCGCGCCGCATCGCGCGCAAGTCCCGGCCCGAGAGCGAGAGCACGTCCTTGTCTTCGAAATAGACTTCGCCGCGCGTCGGCTCCATCAGACGCAGGATGCAGCGCCCCACGGTGGATTTGCCGCAGCCCGACTCGCCGACGAGCCCCAGCGTCTCGCCGCGGAAGACCTCGAACGTCACGCCGTCGACGGCGCGCACCACGTCGTCGCTCCCCGAGACGGGGAAGTGCTTGAAGAGCCCGCGCACGCGCACGAGTTCGCGCGCCGCATCAGCATGTGTGGCCTGCCCGCGCGCCGCCGCGGCCTCGGCCTGTGGCACGGTCTGCATTCTCTCGTTAGTGCTCATCTGATCGGACTGTCGGCAAGCATTGTCGTCGCGCTCAGGATGACGGTTGCCCGTTGCGCCCGTTGCGCAGAATGTCATTCACCGTCTCGGCGAGTCGCGCCAGCGCGTCTTCCGTGCGGATGTGCGCGTCAACGAGCGCGGCGATTTTTTGTTCCGATTCGGTCTGCGCCGCCCTCAGTTCGACCTGCCCTGACCTCAACTCGTCCAGGCCTTCGTCATGGCTGCGGCTCAGTTCGATGAGCGCGACGAAAGACTCTTCGAGGCGCGCGGTGCGACGCTGCTGCTCCGCCGCCAGACGCTGCTGCTCCGCTGATAATCGCTGCTGCTCCGCTGATAGTCGCTGCTGCCCCGACGCTTGTTCCGCCGCCAGACGCTGCTGCTCCGCCGCCATCTCCGCGAGAGTGGAGATGGCGTTTTCCAATCGCAAGATTCTGTCTTCAGCGCTCATCTTGTACTCTCCCTTCGGCGTGGGTGTCAGCCGCCACCGCCGACGCGAGATCGTAGAGCACGCAGCGCACCTCGACGTTTCCTTCGAGGGGGTAGAGCGGCAGAGGGTCTTCCGTGCAGCGCGGCATCCGGTGCGGGCAGCGCGGCGCGAAGTGGCAGCCCGTCGGCAGTTGCGTCAGCTTCGGCACGACGCCCTCGATGGATTGCAGCCGCACGGCCTTCTCGGCCTCGGCCGCCGTCAGCTTCGGCACGGAGCGCAGCAGCCCCTCCGTGTACGGGTGCTTCGGCCGCGCGAACAACTCCGCGACGGGCGACTGCTCGACGATCCGGCCCGTGTACATCACCGCCACGCGGTCGGCGACTTCGGCGACGACGCCGAGATCGTGCGTGATCAGAAGCACGGCCAGCTCGCGCGTGCGACGCAGCTCGTTCAGGAGTTCGAGTATCTGCGCCTGGATGGTCACGTCGAGCGCGGTCGTCGGCTCGTCGGCGATGAGGAGTTTCGGGTCGCAGGCGAGCGCCATGGCGATCATCACGCGCTGTCGCATCCCGCCCGAGAGCTGGTGCGGGTAGTCGTCGGCGCGGCGCTCCGGATCGGGGATGGAGACCTCGCGCATCGCCGCGACGGCCGCCTCGCGCGCCTGCCGCCGGTTCATCCCGCGGTGCAGGCGCAGCGCCTCCGCGATCTGCTCGCCGACCTTGAAGACGGGGTTCAGGGAGGTCATCGGGTCTTGAAAGATCATCGCGATGTCGTCGCCGCGGATGGCGCGCATCTTCGACTCCGAGAGCTTCAGCAAGTCCTCGCCCTCGAACAGCACCTCGCCCCCGACCACCTCGCCGGGCGGCGAGACGAGCCGCATGAGCGACATCGCCGTCACACTCTTCCCGCACCCCGACTCGCCGACCAGACCTAACAGCTCGCCGCGCCCGAGGTGGAAGCTCACGCCGTCCACGGCGCGCACCACCCCGGCGCGTGTCCGGAAGTGCGTCTGCAAATTCTTTACTTCGAGCAGGTGAGCCATCGTCGGCGAGAGTAACCGAAGCGGCGCGGCGACGCCAAGAGGAAAGTCGGAGCGGCGCGGCGAGTCGCCGCCGCGCTTGCGTTTACAACTCGGCGGGGAAGATGTCCGCCGGGATGTTCTCCGCCTTCTGCCGGGCGCGCACGCGGGCCGAGAACTTCTCGAAAGGCTGTCGCTCCTCGTCCGGGAGCGTCCAGATTTCCGCCACCGCCCAAGTAGCCTTCCCCGCCGCGCCCTTACGCGCGAGCAGGGCCTTGACGGTCAGATCGGTCTCCTGCAACTCGCCGTCCGCCGCGACGACCTCGCCGCCGAAGAAGTACGCCCAGTCGCCGCTCACCTTCAGGTGATAGACCTTGAACTGGCTCTTGATCTTCAGGCGCGCGCGCACGCCGTCGAGCACCGCCTTGCGCTCCGCAGACCCTTGCGCGGGAGCCGTCGCCCTGCCCTCGCCCTGCCACACTACAATCGCGCCGCCGGCCGGGGCGTGTGCGGCGGCGAGCGCGAGCGCCGCGAGGAGCGTCGTCAAACGTATCTTCTTCATCGCGGGAGGTTCCCTTCTTCGAGTCTCGTTCGGCCGGAGTGCGCGCGCCCGGTCAGCCGGAGCGCGCGAGCGCGGCGGCGCGGCCGTCGGGCTTGAGGAAATCCTTGACGGCGTGGTAGGGCACGAAGTTGCGGTCGAAGAGGGCGACGACGTGCGGCAGGTCGAAGTAGATCATCAGCCCCTTCGGCGTGAGCGCGAACGCGCTGATCTCTTCGAGCAGCTCGGGCAGGACGGGCGACTCTTCCTGCGGCTCGGCTTTCCTGTGCTCGCCTCTCGCGGCCTCCTCTTCCGCGAGCCCCGAACGCTTGAGGATGTCTTTGTCGCAGTAGGCGGCGACCGCCTTCGCGTAACCGGAATTCGGCTTGAAGATGTCTTCGAGCTTCAGCTCGCGGTCGGCCCTCAGGTCGTAGGTCACGGCGTCGTAAGAGGAGTCGGGGTGCGCGCCGCCCATGTAGAAGTCGTAGGCGATCTCGACGCTGACGAGCTCGTCGGTCGCGAGCAGCACGTTGTAGGCGGCGTTGAAGTAGAGGTTCTTCTCGCCCTCCAGCGCCTCGGCGAAGTCGCGTGACTGCTTGCCGACCCTCTTCTCGACCAGTTGGTTGAAGTGCGCGGCCGAGGCGGGGAGGCGCGCGCCGCCCGGCGCGACGAGCTGCGGGTACGAGGCGCGCACGCCCGCCCTGCGGTTCTCGACCGTCTTCGGCGCGACGCGCCAGCCGGACTGAAACGTCGCCTGCTCGAAGAGCGCGACGAACAGCTCGCCCGACCCGTCGGGCTTCGTCCACTTGCAACTGAAGTCCTGATCCCACTCGCCCAGCTTCTCGCTTTCGCAAGCCCACTTGCCCGTCGTCTTCCCCGCGGCACCCTTCTCGACGAGATCGAACTTCTCCTTCCCGACGACGCGACCTTCGAGTCTGATGTCCTGCCCGATGCCGTCGTAAGCGTAGGAGCCCGACACCCTCTCGCCCTCGCGCGCGAGCCGCATCTCCAGCCCGCGATCGTTCAGCGAGCCGCGGTAGGTCTTCGCGCTCGCGGCGGGACGGGCCGCGCGAGCTTGCGCGGTCGGCGCGGAGTTCGATTGCCGGGGCGGCGCACCGGGCTGAGTCGTGCCCGCCCCGACGCTGGCACGTGAAGAGGAAGCCGCGGGCGGGAGGCACAGAAGGAGGCACGACCACAAGGCGAGCAGCCGTCCCGTCGGTTTCAGGCGCGAAATTTTCATCATCTTAAAATGGGGCGGGCTCAGCGCAGCACGCGCACGTCGCGCTCGCTCGTGATCTTCCACCCCCCGGGCGTGCGCCTCCAGCGCAGCTCCTGCACGACCTCGCCGCGGCGGCTCTGCGCCCCGTTCGCGATCTCGTACTGCTTGCGGAAGCGCATGACGGCGGTGCGGCCCGCGTCGCCCAAGACGATCTCCGGCGCTTCGGCTCGCACGTCGATGGCGGAGGCGCGCGCGAAGACGCGCTGCTTCTCGGCGCGCACCGTTGAGCGCGGCACGTTGCGCGTCAGGTAGAAGGCTTCGAGCGTCGGCGCGTAGAACTCCATCTGCCGCGCGATGTCGCGCTCGTTCGTCGCCCTCACCCACTCGTCGAGCGCGGAGCGCAGCGCCTCAGCCCAGCCGCCGCCCTCGCGCGCCGCGGCCTCCCGCGCGGGCGGCGAAGTCGAGCTCGCGGCGGGGTTCGAAGACGACGACGGCGGTCGCGCCTCCCGCCCGTTCGACGCGAGCTGCGAATCGCCGTAAACGTCCCAGCGCGGCTCGTCGGAAATCTTATCGTAGACGCTGTGGATGACGATGGGCTCGTTGAGCTGCGGCGCGCCGATCCTGCGCGTCACGTCGAGGCTGCGCCCGCCGTCGAGCGAGACGAAGACGACGCTGAAGCGGTCGTCCGTCCCGCCCGCGACGTTGACGCTCAGGCGGTCGCCCTCGAAAGCCGCGCGCGTCGTCACGCTGCGCCCGTCCGCGGAGCGCTCGCTGTGCGCCGCGCCGTCGGCGTCGAAGGCGATGCGCGGCGCGCGCGACGAAGCGATCTGGACTCTACGCCCCCTGCGCTCGATGGCGAGCAGATCGGGCGGCGTCAGGCGCACGGCCAAATCGACGAAGAACTTCTGCTGCTCGGCGAACGGCAGGTTGCTCGACGCCGACGCCACCACCGAGTAGAGCGCGTCGCTGCGCGCCGGGTTGATCCGGTAGACGCCGCTCAGCCGCGACTCCGCGCCGCCCCGCCGCGCCTGCTGCGCCCGGCCCGCCGTCTGGCACACGCACGCGAGCGCGGCGAGCAGCGCGGCAACTCGATACGTCTTACTCATCACTTACTCTCTCTGTGGCGGCGTTCATGCAGTTCCTCGCGTGTGAAGCGGCGAGGCGCGTCCGCCGGGATCGGGTTCGAGCGCATTCGCTCCACGAGCTGTTCGAGAAGACGCTTCCGCTCTTCCGGGTCTGTTACTTGAGGCGGAAGGATGTGCGACTCGTTAATCGTCAGTTCGACTTCAGACTCTTCCGGCAGAACGCAGGGCGCTTGCGGGATGAACGCGCCGTTGCGGTAGATGGCTTTCAGCCTTTGCGCCATAAACTTCCCCCCTCCTTGCCGGACAGTTTACACCGTCAGGGCCTCGCGGTACTCGCCCCAGACGCGGCGCAGGCGGTGGCTGATCTCGCCGACCGTCGCGAAAGATTCGACCGCGTCGAGGATGCGCGGGAGCAGGTTCTCCGTGCCGCGCGCGGCTTCTTCGAGGCGCGCGAGCGACGCCTCCGCGGCGTCGCTGTCGCGCCGGGCGCGCACGGCCCTGACGCGCTCTACTTGCGCGCGCTCGACCGCGGGGTCGACGCGCATCGTGGGCGGCGCGTCCGCCCCCTCGGTCTGGAAGCGGTTGACGCCGACGACCACCGCGTCGCTCGACTCGACGGCGCGCTGGAAGCGGTAGGCCGCCTCCTGAATCTCGCGCTGGACGTAGCCCAGCTCGATGGCGCGCAGCGTCCCGCCCATCGCGTCGATCTTCTCGATGTAGTCGGAGGCGAGGCGTTCCAGATCGCTCGTCAACTGCTCGACGGCGTAACTGCCCGCGAGCGGATCGACCGTGTCGGCGACGCCCGACTCGTGGGCGATGACCTGCTGCGTGCGCAGCGCCACGCGCGCCGCCGCCTCGGTCGGGAGCGCCAGCGCCTCGTCCATGGCATTCGTGTGCAGACTTTGCGTGCCGCCGAGCACGGCGGCGAGGGCCTGGATCGTGGTGCGCGCGACGTTCACTTCCGGCTGCTGCGCCGTCAGGGTCGAGCCCGCGGTCTGCGTGTGGAAGCGCAGCATGAGCGAGCGCGGGTCGCGCGCGTGGAAGCGCTCGCGCATGAGGCGCGCCCACAGCCTGCGCGCGGCGCGAAACTTCGCGATCTCTTCGAGCAGGTTGTTGTGCGCGTTGAAGAAGAAGGAGAGGCGCGGCGCGAAGTCGTCGACTTTTAACCCGGCGGCGACCGCCGCCTCGACGTAGGCGATGGCGTCGGCGAGCGTGAAGGCGATCTCCTGCGCGGCGGTCGAGCCCGCCTCGCGGATGTGGTAGCCGGAGATCGAGATCGTGTTCCACTTCGGAATCTCGCGCGCGCAGTAGGCGAGGGTGTCGGTGATGAGCCGCATCGAGGGCGCGGGCGGGTAGATGTAGGTGCCGCGCGCGATGTACTCCTTCAGGATGTCGTTCTGGATCGTCCCTTCGAGCTTGCCGGGGCCGACGTTCTGCCTCTTCGCGACGGCGACGTAGAGGCAGAGCAGGGTTGAGGCGGTCGCGTTGATCGTCATCGAGGTCGAGACGGAGTCGAGCGGGATGCCGTCGAAGAGGCGCTCCATGTCTTCGAGCGAGTCGATGGCGACGCCGACTTTTCCGACCTCGCCCGCCGAGAGCGGATCGTCGGAGTCGAGGCCGATCTGCGTGGGGAGATCGAAGGCGACGGAGAGCCCGGTCGTGCCCTCAGCGAGCAGGTACTTGTAGCGCGCGTTGGACTCTTCGGCGGTGGCGTAGCCGGCGTACTGCCGCATCGTCCAGAAGCGGCCGCGGTAGAGGTTGCGGCGGATGCCGCGCGTGTAGGGGTAGTCGCCGGGCGCGCCGAGGTCGCGGTCGTAGTCGACGGGGTCGGTGTTCGTCGGGTTGAAGTCGGCGGGGAGCTCGATGCCGGAGGAGGTCTCGAACCGCCCGCGGCGCTCTGCCGCGCGCGGCGCGGTCTGGGCGTCAGTTTTGGTCTCCATGTGACTCAAGCCGCCGTTCGCTCTTAATTTTACGTTTTCGGGTCCGCGCGCCACACGCTAGCACACGCCCCGCGCGCCCCGCAACGCGACCCTCCCGCCGCGCCGGTGCTCGCGGTTGACCGCCCGCCCGCGCTCGCGTAGCATCGCACTTCAAACTTCTCGCGCGCGCAACGTTTCGAGGACAGTCTCCCCGTGGAAATCAACGACGACGCGAAAGACCACGTGCAGCGGCTCGGCGACGCGATCAACGCGGCGGTCGAGCGATCCGGTGAGGTCGCCGACGCGATCCAGGAGCTGCGCGAGGCCGGCTACGACGTGGAGCTGGTCTTGAAGCTGGAGATCGGTCTGCGCGAGCGCGGCGAGGACGAAGAAGAAGAGGCGGGAGTCGGAGACGCCGCCACCCTCGAACTCACCGACGAGGATCGGCGGACGCTGCGCGGCATGAAAATCCGCTTCGACGAGACCGAATGAGCCGCCCGCCGCCGCGCTCTCTTTGCCACCCGCGCGGGGCGTATGCTATCTTTCACCCCTTAAGTAACCCGCAAAAGTTTTTCACCTATCACTTATCGCGCTGAAGAGGAGTTTCGGAAAAGTATGGCTACGCCTCAGGGGAACGTGGGCACGGGCAACGGGTTCAACGGCAAGGTCGTGCAGGTGATCGGACCCGTCATCGACGTGGAGTTCGAGGAGAAGCACCTGCCGCCGATCTACACGGCGCTGCGCGTCGTCAGTGAGGGGTTCGACGTGCCGGAGCCCATCGACATCGTCTGCGAGGTCGAGCAGCACCTGGGCGAGGGGCGCGTGCGCACCGTCGCGATGAAGCCGACCGAGGGCGTCGTGCGCGGGATGCAGGCGCTCAACCTCGGCGGGCCGATCACGATGCCCGTCGGCGAGGCGACCCTGGGCCGCGTCCTGAACGTCATCGGCGACCCCGTGGACAACCTCGGCCTGGTCCCGACCGAGACGCGCTACCCGATCCACCGCCACGCGCCCACCCTCGACGAGCAGGCGACCTCGCTCGAAATGTTCGAGACGGGCATCAAGGTCGTCGATCTCATCCAGCCCTTCCTGCGCGGCGGCAAGATTGGCCTCTTCGGCGGGGCGGGCGTCGGCAAAACGGTGCTCATCCAGGAGCTGATCAATAACGTCGCCACGCAGCACTCCGGCTTCTCGGTCTTCGCCGGCGTCGGCGAGCGCACGCGCGAGGGCAACGATCTGCTGCGCGAGTTCGTCGAGTCGAAGGTCATCCAGTACGGCGACGCCTTCAACGAGCACTTCGAGAAGACCGGCGAGTTCGACATGACGAAGGTCGATAACGCCTCGCTCGACAAGTCGAAGGTCGCGCTCGTCTACGGGCAGATGACCGAGCCGCCGGGCGCGCGCCTGCGCGTGGCCCTGTCGGGCCTGACCATCGCCGAGTACTTCCGCGATCAGGGCCTCGACGTGCTGCTCTTCATCGACAACATCTTCCGCTTCACGCAGGCCGGCTCGGAAGTGTCGGCGCTCTTAGGGCGCATGCCCTCGGCGGTCGGCTACCAGCCGAACCTCGCCACCGAGATGGGCGAGATGCAGGAGCGCATCACCTCGACGAAGACGGGCGCGATCACCTCCATCCAGGCCGTCTACGTCCCCGCGGACGACTACACCGACCCGGCCCCGGCGACCACCTTCGCGCACCTCGACGCCGTCACCGCGCTCTCGCGCCAGATCGCCGAGCTGGGGATTTACCCGGCGGTCGATCCGCTCAACTCTTCGTCGCGCATCCTCGATCCGCGCATCGTCGGCGAGGAGCACTACAAGACGGCGCAGGACGTGAAGAAGGTCTTGCAGCGCTACAAGGAGTTGCAGGACATCATCGCCATCCTCGGACTCGACGAGTTGTCCGAAGAGGACAGGCTGGCGGTCTCTCGCGCGCGCAAAGTCCAGCGCTTCTTCTCGCAACCCTTCTTCGTCGCCGAGCAGTTCACGGGCCTCAAGGGCGCATACGTGAAGCTCGAAGACACGGTGCGGGGCTTCCGCGAAATCCTCGACGGCAAGTGCGACGACATCCCCGAACAGGCCTTCTTCCTCCAAGGCACGATCGAAGACGTGAGGAAGAGAGCGCAAGAGATGGCAAGTCAGTGACAGGTGACAAGTGACAGGTGACAGGCAAGAACAGTTTTTACCTGTCACCTGTCACTTGTCACCGTTTACGTTCTTATGCCTTTGACACTCGACATCATCACGCCGGAGCGCAACCTGCTGTCGGAGACCGTGGACTCGGTGACCGTGCCGGGCGCGGGCGGCGAGCTGGGCATCCTGCCCGGCCACACGCCGCTCATCTCGCAGTTGCAGACGGGCGTGCTCTCCTACGCGCAGGGCGGCGCGACCAAACGCCTGCACGTCTCCGGCGGCTTCGTCGAAGTGCGTGACGACCGCGTCTCCGTCCTCGCCGACCTCGCCGAGCGCCCCGAAGAGATCGACGCCGCCCGCGCCCGCCTCGCCCGCGAGCACGCCGAGAAGACCTTGAGCGCCTTTAGCGGCACCGAGGAAGACTTCGAGCGCGCCCGCGCCGAACTCGAACGCTCGATGGTGCGCATCCAGCTCGCCGCGGAAGACCACTCCGTCCTCGCGCGGTAGAAAAAACCGAAAATAAGCCCGAAAAGGCGGGAATCCGCGCTCATCCGACGCGCCGCGGCTCCCGCCTTTTTTCACTTTTATTCTGTTTCACTCTTGCAACAGCGATTCAAAGAAGGTATAATCCGTCTCACGTTGATTAAGGCGCTCAGGGCTGACAAGGGGGACGGTTGACGGATGTCGCAGGCAATTATTTCGGAGCCGAACGAGGAGCAGCGCGCGCTCATAGCGGGCGAGGCGACGCCGGAGGACAAGCAGGCCGAGCTGTCGCTTCGCCCCCGCACGCTCGACGAGTACATCGGGCAGTCGAAGATCACGACGAACCTGAAGATCTTCCTGCGCGCCGCGCTCGGGAGGCGCGAGGCGCTCGACCACGTGCTCTTCTTCGGGCCTCCCGGCCTGGGCAAGACCACGCTCTCGCAGATCATCGCGCAGGAGATGGACGCGCCCCTGAAGACGGTGAGCGCGCCCGCGGTCGAGCGCGGCGGAGACCTGGCGGCGATCCTGACGAACTTGCAGGAGGGCGAAGTCCTCTTCATCGACGAGATTCATCGCCTCAAGCCGCAGATCGAAGAGGTGCTCTACTCCGCGATGGAGGACTACCAGCTCGACCTGATGATCGGGCAGGGGACGGCGGCGCGCTCCATCAAATTAGACCTGCCGAAGTTCACCCTGGTCGGCGCGACCACGCGGGCGGGGCTCATCACGGCCCCCTTGCGCGGGCGCT
>DATLMC010000111.1:0-13714 GCA_035537435.1 Pyrinomonadaceae bacterium
GGCTCGTCCCTGCCCGCCGCGCCCTCAAGATGTCGGTCGTGCATGACGCTGCGAGGCGGGCAGGGACGAGCCCTGCCCCTACTTTTCTGTCCCGTCGGAAGACTTCCGCGCGGCTGATAAAATTCGGCGAAAATGTTAAAATATCAGCCGAATTTGCGGGAAAGTTGAGCTTTTAGAGAGTGGCGAAAGCGGCGGCGACGGTTTACGTCTGTCAGAAATGCGGGAGCCAGTCGCGCAAGTGGGTGGGCAAGTGCCCGGACTGCGGCGAGTGGAACACGCTCGTCGAGGAGCGTGCGCGCACCGTCCCGAAGGGCGACGCGGGCGTGCGCACGCGCCTGAGCTTGCGCGAGGCGAAGCCCGTCCGCTACGACGAGATCGCTTCGCAGGACGACGCGCGCGTCTCGTCGGGCGTGACGGAGTTTGATCGAGTTTTAGGCGGCGGGATCGTGCCGGGGAGTCTCGTTCTGATCGGCGGCGATCCGGGCATCGGCAAATCGACGCTGCTGCTGCAAGTCGCCGACAAGCTGAGCGCGGGCGAGGGGCGCGTGCTCTACGTTTCGGGCGAGGAGTCGGAGCGCCAGATCAAGATGCGCGGCGAGCGGCTCGGCATCGAGGCGAAGAATCTGTACCTGCTGCCGGAGACGAACCTCGAATCGATCCTCGACGAGATCGAACGCTCCGAGCCCTCGGCGATCATCGTCGATTCCATCCAGACGGTCTTCTCGCCGCGGATCGAGAGCGCGCCCGGCTCGGTCTCGCAGGTGAGGGAAGTCGCCGGGCAATTCCTGATGCTCGCGAAGGGGAGAGGCGTCCCCGTCTTCCTCATCGGGCACGTGACGAAGGACGGCGCGATAGCGGGGCCGAAGACTTTGGAGCACATCGTCGATACGGTGCTCTACTTCGAGGGCGAGCGCCACCACAACCACCGCATCGTGCGCGCGGCGAAGAACCGCTTCGGCGCGGCGAACGAGCTGGGCGTCTTCGAGATGACGGGCGCGGGGCTCGTGCCCGTCGCCAACCCCTCGCAGATGTTCTTGCAGGAGCGGCCCGAAAACGCCGCGGGCTCGGTCGTGATGGTCTGCATGGAGGGGACGCGCCCCGTCCTCGTCGAGGTGCAGGCGCTCGTCGCCGGATCGAAGTACGGCACGGGGCGCAGGATGGCGCAGGGGTTGGACGCGAACCGCGTCGCGCTGATGATCGCGATGCTGGAGAAGCGCGTCGGGCTGGCGCTGATGGGCGATGACGTGTTCGTCAACGTCGCGGGCGGGCTGGAGATCGACGAGCCCGCGGCAGACCTCGGCGTGGTCGCGGCCATCGCGTCGAGCTTCAAGAACCGGCCCGTCGATCCGCACGTCGCGGTCTTCGGCGAGGTGGGCTTGACGGGCGAGGTGCGGGGCGCGATGCAGGCGCAGGCCAGGGCGCGCGAGGCGCAGGCGCTCGGCTTCAAGAAGCTGATCCTGCCCGCGTCGAACGCCGAAGGGTTGCAGCGACTGCTGGGCCTGCGCGTCGTCGGCGTGCGCTCGGTCGAAGAGGCGCTCGACGAGCTTTTCTGAGTCGCGAAACTTTTCACCAGAGAACCATTCCGCGCCAGCTTACCGGCGGGGCGAAAGCGGGCTGATGAAGGGTCCGAAGCGCACTTACGCACTCGCCGTCGCCGCCGCCGGACTCATCCTTAGTCTGCCCTCGTGGCTTCTGGGCTTCCCGCCCGCGGGCGACGACAGCGTCACGCACGCCGTCTGGTTCGCGCACTTCTCCAGACAGTTCTGGGCGGGCGACCTCTACCCGCGCTGGCTCGCCGACATGAACGCGGGGCTTGGCAGCCCCGTCTTCTACTACTACGCGCCGCTGCCCTACTACTTCGCGAGCCTGCTCTCGCCCCTCTTCCCCGCAGGCGTCTCGACCCTGCGCCCGCTCGGCGTCGCCGCCGCGCTCGCCGTCGTCCTGTCGGGGCTCGCGGCATACCTCTGGCTGCGGAAACTCTCGGACGAGAAGTCGGCCGCCGCCGGCGCGATCATTTACGTACTCGCGCCCTACCACCTCGCCTTCGACCTCTACATGCGCGACGCCTACGCCGAAGTCTTCGCCTTCGTCTGGCTGCCGCTCGTCATGCACCACGCGCGGGGCGTTCGCGAGGGGCAGAGGCGCGCCGCCGTCTGGTTGTCCGCCAGTTACGCGCTGCTCGTGCTGACGCACCTGCCGACGACTCTGATCTTCTCCGCCGTCCCGGTCGCCTACGTTTTTTTTACCGCGGAGCGTGGGCGGAGAATGCGCGCGTCCTTTGCGACGCTCCTCGCACTGGCGCTCGGCGCGGGGGTGGCGGCGATCTACCTCGTGCCGGCGCTCGCGATGCGGGCTTACGTCTCGATGGGTGAGATGGGCGGCAGCCTGTACTACGAAAGGTTCGTCCCCTCCGTCACGGCGAACCCGCTCCGTCACGAGGGGAAAATACTCTGGTGCGTGCTGACGACTTTGGGCCTCGTCGTCTGCGCTCACCTCGCCTCGCGCGGCCGGTCTGTGGGTGGACGCGACGAAAGAAAGTTCTGGCTCGCGTGCGCGTGCGCGGGCGTCTTCCTGTTAACGGCGGCCAGCGACACGGTCTGGCGTCTCGCCCCGGCGCTTCAGTCGGTGCAGTTCCCCTGGCGCTTCAACGTCGTGTTGTGCGTCGCCGCCGCCGCGGTCGTCGCGCTGAGTCTGCACGCGTCGAAAGCACCGGGCGGGCGCGCCCGGCGCGTCGCGGTCGGCGTCGCGTGCGCGATGCTCGCGGGGTGGGTCGGGCTCACGTCCCTGTGCCTGTGGCAGGCTTACGGGAACCGTGAGCTGGCGCGCGAGTACGCGAGGGGCGTGGGCGTGTGGGTCGCGCTGGGGCGGGACGTGCCGGAGTACAGGCCCGCGTCGGCACTCTCGAACAGCCCGGCTTACTTCGAGCGACTTGCCGGGAGGTTCTGCCGTGAAGGCGACGAGATGGCGCGGGCCTGCGTCGTCGAGGGCGGGGGCACGTTGTCGGTAGAGCGTTGGCAGCCGCGCCTGATCGCGCTCCGCGTGGCGAGCGACGGCGGCGTGGTGATCGACGCGCGGCAATTCTATTTCCCCGGCTGGGTCGCGCTGCTCGACGGGCGGCCACTCCCGCTGCGACCTTCGAGCCCCGACGGGCTGCTCAGATTCTCCGTGCCGGCGGGCGCGCACCGCGTCGGGTTGACGCTCACCCGCACCGCGCCCGAGACCGCGGGCCGGATCGTGAGCTTATTCTCCCTCGCCTTACTGCTCGCGTGGGCCTTGCGCGCGGGGAAGGGGGCGGGGGCCGCCCGCGGGGGCGGGGGCGACTCTCACGCGCGCTGATCGGTTGCGCTGGATGATGCCCCGGCTGTCGCGCCGGGTGATTATTCTTCGCCCCGCGCCGCCTCCCGCAACCTTTTCGTGACGCACGCGCGGACGCCGTGTTAATATTCCGGTCGTCATGCACGTCGACCTCATCATCATTCGCGTCATCTTCACGGCGATCCTCGTCGCGGCGGGTTACGTGCTGCACCCCGTCCCCGGAAACCGCCTCGTCTCCGCGCTCGCGGGCGCGGTCGCCGCCGGGGCGATCATCCTTCTGGAGATGCGCATCCAGCGCGCCTCCCTGAAGACCCTGATCGGGGCGGCGGTCGGCTCGATCCTCGGGATCGTCGGGGCGTACCTCATCGGCTCGCTCATCAGCCGCCAGGAGTCGCACGCGGTCTCGCCGGAGACGAAAACCTTCCTGACGCTCGCGCTCACCTTCCTGATGGCTTACATCGGCCTGGTCGTCGGCGCGGCGAAGGGCGACTACCTCGAACTCTCCGCGCTCGGCGGCATCTTCAGCGACAAGGGCGCGCGCCGCGACATGAAGATTCTCGACACGTCGGTCATCATCGACGGTCGCATCTCCGACGTGGCGGAAGCCGGGTTCCTTTCCGGCACGATCATCATCCCGCAATTCATCCTGAGGGAGCTGCAACAGGTGGCCGACTCGCCCGACTCGTCGAAGCGGCAGCGCGGGCGGCGGGGCCTGGACATGCTCAACCGCTTGCAGTCGCACGGCAAGCTCGACATCCAGCTCGTCGACACGGATTTCCCGTCCGTGCGCGAAGTCGATCTCAAACTGCTCGAACTCTCGAAGCAGCTCGACGCCGTCGTCGTCACGAACGACTTCAACCTCAACAAGGTGGCGCACCTGCACGGCGTCGCCGTCCTGAACATCAACGAGCTGGCGAACGCCCTGAAGCCCGTCGTGCTGCCCGGCGAGCAGATGAGGGTCTTCATCCTGAAAGAGGGCAAGGAGTACAACCAGGGCGTCGCGTACCTGGACGACGGCACGATGGTCGTCGTCGATAACGCGCGCCGGATGATCGGGAAGAACGCCGACATCGCCGTCACCTCAGTCCTCCAGACGACCGCCGGGAAGATGATCTTCGGGCGGCTCTGGGAGGAGCAGGGCGAGGGCGTCGGCATCCACACGACCGACACGCGCGCGGGCAACGGCGGCGCGCGCCGCTACCGCGAGCAGCAGCGCCCGGCGCAGCCGCAGAGCGCCCCGGCGGTCGCCGCGCGCTCGGCGGAGCCGGAAGACTCCGGGCGCTAGAGTCCGCCGCGGTTTCGCCGGCCCGCTCTTCGCGGCGTGCGCGCCCGCGCACACGACGACGCCGAGACTTACCCGTTCCCTGAGCTCTGCCGATCCTGAAACCCAACCGACTAACGGGAGTATGTTCCAGCAATTTCAGACGCCGACCTACGCCAGCTTCTGGCAGCGGGTCGGGGCTTACCTGATCGACTTCCTACTGATCTCCGCCGTCACCTGCCCCATCGGCATGGCGATGGGCGCGTTCGCCGCCCTCGCCGGGCGCGGCGGCGAGAGCGCGCAGGTGGCCTCTCTCGCCATGCAGATGATCGTCAACCTCATCTCCATCGTCGCCGGCTGGCTCTACTTCGCGCTGCTCGAATGCTCTTCGTGGCAGGGCACGGTCGGGAAGAAGGTCATCGGCATCCGCGTCACGGACGAGTACGGACGGCGCATCGGCTTCGGCAGGGCGACGGGCCGCTACTTCGCGAAGATCATCTCCAGCCTCATCTGCCTGATCGGCTTCATCATGGCGGCGTTCACGGAAAAGCAGCAGGGCCTGCACGACATGATCGCGGGCACGCTCGTCCTGCAGGGCGCTCCCGCGGGCGGCTTCGGCGTCACGCTCGATCAGCCGCCGCCCCCGCCGCCTTCCGACTTCGGATACCGCGGGTGAAGCCGCGGCGCGGGAAGGCGCGCGACAGAGCGCCCCGCGCTGTCAGAGGGCGACA
Source organism: Pyrinomonadaceae bacterium (assembly GCA_035537435.1). Lineage (GTDB taxonomy): Bacteria > Acidobacteriota > Blastocatellia > Pyrinomonadales > Pyrinomonadaceae > JAIVGV01. Next base: position 5,308 of record DATLMC010000111.1, read on the forward strand.
GACTCAGCCGGCATGAACGTCGCGATCATAGTCGCCGCGGGTCGCGGCGAGCGCGCGGGAGTGGGGCGCGCCAAGCAGTTCCGCGACCTGGCGGGCGCGCCCGTGCTCGTCCACACGCTGCGCCGCTTCGACGAGTGCGAGACCGTCGCCCAGACCGTGGCGGTCGTGCCCGCGGAGGAGATCGGGCAGTTCGAGGCGGCGGCGCGCGCGCACGGGTTGCGCAAGCTCACGCGCGTCGTCGCGGGCGGCGCGACGCGCACGCAGTCAGTCCGCCGCGGGCTCGATGCGGTCGCCGCGAACGCCTCCATCGTCGCCGTCCACGACGGCGTGCGCCCGCTCGTCAGGCCCGCCGAGATCGATTCGGTCGTGCGCGCCGCCGAGGAGTCGGGCGCGGCGATTCTGGTCGCGCCCGTCGTCGACACGATCAAGGAAGTTATCGAAGGGGTGATCACACAGACGTTCGCGCGCCCGCGCCTGCGCCGCGCGCTCACGCCGCAGTGCTTCCGCCGCGACCTGCTGGAGCGCGCCTGCGAGAGCGCGCTCGCCCTGCACGCGGACGCGACCGACGACAGCGTGCTCGTCGAGAGGCTCGGCGCGACGGTCGTCGCCGTCGAGGGCGACGCGCGTAACATCAAGCTCACGCGCGCGGAAGATTTCGCGCTGGCTGAAATCCTTTTACAGGGGTCAGAGGTCAGAGGCTAGAGGTCGGTTCATTTGCCTTTACTGGCCTCTGACCTCTAATCTCTGGCCTCTGTTTCTATGTTTCGCATCGGCATCGGAAACGACACCCACCGGCTCGCCGAGGGGCGGCCGCTCGTCCTCGGCGGCGTGCGCGTCGAGGCGGAGCACGGGGCGGAGGGGCACTCGGACGCCGACGCGCTCTCGCACGCCGTCACCGACGCCATCCTCGGGGCGCTCTGCCAGGGCGACATCGGCTTGCATTTCCCCGACCGCGATCCGCAGTGGAAGGACGCCGACAGCCTGGAATTGCTCGCCCGCGTCGTCTGGCTGGCGAGCCAGCGCGGCTACTGCGTCGTCAACGTCGACGCGACCGTCATACTGGAGCGCCCGCGCCTGCGCCCCTACGTCCAGGCCATGCGCGAACGGCTCGCGGAAGTCTTGTCGGTCGAAGCGGACTGCGTCAGCGTGAAGGCCAAGACGGGCGAGGGGCTCGACGCGGTCGGCGAGGGGCGCGCGGTGACGGTGCAGGCGGTGGTGTTGCTTCAAAGAATCTAAAGGCTGTCCGTCGTCAGTGGTCAGTTGTCCGTTGCCCGTGCTTTACGGGCGCGACGCAGAAGGGAACTGATCACGTTCAGGACGGACAAATCGATTGACCACTGACGACGGACAACGGACATCTTCATTGCGACCGCAGGACATCATCAGCCGCAAACGCGACGGGCATCAGCTCACGGGGGATGAGATCAAGGCGTTCGTGCGCGGCGTGACGGACGGCTCCTTCGCCGACTACCAGTCGGCCGCGCTGCTGATGGCGATCTTTTTGCGCGGCATGGGCGCGGGCGAGCAGCACGCGCTGACGGAGGCGATGCTGCTCTCCGGCTCGTCGCTCGACTTCTCGGAGATCGACAAGCCGAAGGCGGACAAGCACTCGACGGGCGGCGTCGGCGACAAGACCTCGCTCGTCATCGCGCCGCTGGCCGCCGCCTGCGGCGTGTGCGTGCCGATGATCTCTGGGCGGGGCCTGGGGCACACCGGCGGCACGCTCGACAAGCTCGAATCCATCCCCGGCTACCGCGTGCGGCTCTCGTCCGACGAGGCGCGCGAGATCCTGCGGCGCGTCGGCTTCGTGATGATGGGGCAGACCGCCGAGATCGCGCCCGCCGACCGCCAGCTCTACGCGCTGCGCGACGCGACGGCGACGGTCGAGGCGATCCCGCTCATCGTCGCCTCGATCATGTCGAAGAAACTGGCCGCGGGCCTCGGCGCGCTCGCCCTCGACGTGAAGACCGGCACGGGCGCGTTCATGCAGGACGAGGGGAGGGCGCGCGAACTCGCGCGCGCCCTCGTCGCCACCGGCAACTCCTTCGGCGTCCGCACCGAGGCGCTGCTGACGGACATGAACCAGCCCCTCGGTCGCGCCGTCGGGCACGCCGAGGAGGTCATCGAGTGCGTAGAGATTCTGCGCGGCGAGGAGGACGCTCTCGCGCGACCCGTGCGCACGCTCTCCGTCGAGCTGGCGGCGCGGATGGTCGCGCTCTCCGGGTTGGAAGGCTCGATCGAGGCGGCGCGCGCGCGCGTCGTGCGCGCGCTCGAATCGGGTGAGGGCCTCGAAACTTTCCGCCGCAGCGTCGAGGCGCAGGGCGGCGACGCGCGCGCGTGCGACGAGCCGCGCCGCGTGCTACAGCCTTCGCCGCCGCGCGAGGTTAGGGTAGAATCGGCGCGCGCAGGATTCCTCGTGAAAGTTGACGCCTCGGAGGTCGGGCTCGCCGTCGCGCGCATCGGCGGCGGTCGCGCCCGCGTCGAGGACGAGATCGACCCGGCCGTCGGCTTCCTCGCCGACGTGAAGCTCGGCGAGGAGGTGCGCGCCGGCCAGACGCTCGGCACGCTCCTGTGCCGCGACGAGGCGAAGGGCAGGGAAGCCGCCGCGCGCGTCCGTGGCGCTTACACCGTCGGCGACGAGCCGCCGCCCCCGGATTCGTTCAAGCTCATCAAGGAAGTGATCGCCGAATGAGGATTGATCGCAGAGTCGCGCGGGAAAGTTTGACCGCGACGCTCGTCGCGCTCGCGCTCGCCGCCGCCGCCTGCACGATGCCGGCCGACGCGGGCACCGATGGCGGGAAGATGCGCGTCGGCATCGTCTTCGACATCGGCGGCAAGGACGACCGCTCGTTCAACGCCGCCGCGCTCGTCGGCGTGACCTGCGCCGCGACCGGGAGCAAGCCGGACGGGAGCCCTTGCGAGAAGCCTTCGCTCGGCGTCGTCGTGCGCGACGTGGAGCCGGGCAACCCGACCTCCATCGAGCCCGCGATGCGGGCGTTTGCCGAGCGGGGCTACGACCTCGTCATCGGCGTCGGCTTCGCGCAGGCCCCGATCATGGAGTCGGTGGCGAAGGACTACCCGAACGTCAACTTCGCGATCATCGACGGCGTGAGCGAGCTGCCGAACGTCGCCTCGCTCGTCTTCCGCGAGCACGAGGGCTCGTACCTCGTCGGCATGATCGCGGCGCGCGCGTCGCGGACGGGCACGCTCGGCTTCCTCGGCGGCATGGACATCCCCCTGATCCACCGCTTCGAGAAGGGCTACGAGGAGGGCGCGCGCGCGGTCAACCCGAACGTGCGGATCATCCAGAACTACGTGGGCGTGACGGACGGCGCGTGGAACAACCCCGGCAAGGGCAAGGAATTATCGCTCGCGCAGATCGGCAAGGGCGCGGACGTGATCTTCACCGCCGCGGGAAACAGCGGGCTCGGCGCGTTCGACGCCGTCGAGCAGGCGGGCAAGGACGCGCAAGGGCGCGCGACGCACTTCGTCATCGGCGTCGACTCGAACCAGAACATGGTCAAGCCCGGTTACGTGCTGACCTCGATGGTCAAGCGCGTCGACAACGCCGTCTACGACATCGTCGAGGACGTGGTGAACCACCGTTTCAAAGGCGGCTTGCACGTCTTCGGCCTCAGCGAGGACGGCGTCGCCTACTCGCTCGACCAGTTCAACCGAGACCTGATCCCGGCGGACGTGCTGCAAGAGGCCGAGGCGGCCAAGCAGAAGATCATCAACGGCGAGATCAAGGTGACTGACGCGATGGCGAAGTAATGCGGGGGCCGAGGGTCAGAGGTCAGGTGAATCCAAGAGCCTTTCACAAACCCGTAGTAACTGTAGGGGCGGGGCTCGTCCCTGCCCGCATGAGCGCGCGAGCGCGAACGAGGTGGCGCGCTCATCCGCCGTTGAATGATCGCGGATCGTGTGAGCGAGCTATCGCTCGCTCGCGGGCAGGGACGAGCCCCGCCCCTACATCATCACTCGCGCCGTCGACCTTTTTTTAGGCGCTCTAAGGTGAGAGCGTTCGCCGCGCGGTGAAGTTTTGAGTAGCTTAATCTTCTGACAGTTTGGAGCGATCACATGAAACGTAAAGCGTCGGCGCGCTGGGAAGGCGCGATCCAGAACGGCAGGGGGACGATCTCGACCGCGAGCGGCGTCCTCGCGCAGGCCCAGTATTCCTTCAGCACGCGCTTCGAGAACGGCGTGGGCACGAACCCCGAAGAACTGATCGCGGCGGCGCACGCGGGCTGCTTCTCGATGGCGCTCTCGGGTCAGCTCGGCAAGGCGGAGCTGACGCCGGAGAGCATCGAGACGACCGCCACCGTGACGCTCGACAAGACGGACGCCGGTTGGACCGTCACCGAAGTCCACCTGGACGTGACGGCGCGCGTGCCGGGCGCGACCGAAGAGGCGTTCAACACGGCGGCCGACAACGCCAAGCTCGGCTGCCCCATCTCGCGCGTGCTGATGACCAAGATCACGATGGACGCGAAGCTCGCCGCCGCCGAGTGACACCGTAGACGATGCTCGAACTCCGCGACATCACCAAGCGCTTCGGCGACGTGCTCGCCAACGATCGGGTCTCGATCAAGGTCGAGACGGGGACGATCCATTCAATCGTCGGCGAGAACGGGGCGGGCAAATCCACGGCGATGCGCATCGCCTACGGCTTCTACGGGGCGGACTCCGGCGAGATCGCCGTCGACGGCGAAGTGCGCGCCGTGCACTCGCCGCACGACGCGATCGCGCTCGGCGTCGGGATGGTGCACCAGCACTTCATGCTTGTCGAGCCGATGACCGTCGCCGAGAACATCGTGCTCGGCGCGGAGCCGGGCGGCGCGGGCAACCTCGATCTCCGCGAGGCGGCGTCGCGCATCCGCAAACTCTCTGATGAGTTCCGTCTCTCGGTCGACCCCTATGCGGTCGTCGGGAATCTCTCGGTCGGGCAGCAGCAGCGCGTCGAACTGCTGAAGGCCCTGTACCGCGAGGCGCGCATTCTGATCCTGGACGAGCCGACGGCGGTGCTGACGCCGCAGGAGGTCGAGGAGTTCTTCGCGATCCTCAGGCGGATGCGCGAGCAGGGCAAAACGGTCGTCATCATCACGCACAAGCTCTCGGAGGTGCTCGCCATCTCTGACGAGGTGACGGTGATGAGAGACGGGCGCGTCGTCGGGCATCTGATGACGGCCGGGACGAACGCGGCCGAGCTGGCGCGTCTGATGGTCGGGCGCGACGTGCTGCTGAGGGTCGAGAAGCCCGAGGCGCGACCGGGCGAGACGGTCTTGAGCGTGCGCGATCTCTCGGTCAAGGCCGCCGACGGCTCCCCGCGCCTCGACCGCGTTTCGTTCGACGTGCGCGCGGGCGAGATCGTCGGCGTCGCGGGCGTGGAGGGCAACGGCCAGACGGAGTTGATCGAGGCGCTCGCGGGGCTGAGCCCGGAATCCGCGCTCGCGGGCGCGGTCGAGTTTGAGGGGCGCGACGTCCTGCGCCTGCCCGCCCGCGCGCGCCGTGAACTCGGCATCGCGCACGTGCCCGAAGACCGACACCGCCGGGGCCTGCTGCTCGACTTCGATCTGGCCGAAAACTCGATCCTCGGCACGCACTACCGCCCGCCCGCTGCCTCCGGGCTCGGCGGCGTCATGCTCGACCACGACGCCATCCACGCGAACGCCGCGCGGCTGATCAAAGACTTCGACGTGCGCCCGGCGAACCCCGCGCTGCCCGCGCGCGCACTCTCCGGCGGCAACCAGCAGAAGCTGATCATCGGCCGCGAGCTGGAACTGAAGCCGAAGCTCCTGCTCGTCTCGCAGCCGACGCGCGGCGTGGACATCGGCGCGATCGAGTTCATCCACCGCCAGATCGTGCGTCTGCGCGACGCGGGCTGCGCCGTCCTGCTCGTCTCGGCCGAGCTCGAAGAGGTGACGGCGCTCGCCGACCGCCTGCTCATCCTCCACGAGGGCAAGATCGCGGGCGAGGTCGATCCCGCGCGCACGGGCGTCGAAGAGATCGGCTTGCTGATGACGGGAGGGAAACCCAATGCGGATTTCGGATTGCGGAATGCGGATTGAAAGCATCTCGTCCCATTGAAAGCTGCCCGATCCGAATTAGAAATCTGAAAATCGAATCTTTACCGTGATTCACATGAAGACGCTCGACGACAAAACGGATTTCCCCAATCCGCAATCCGCAATCCGAAATCCGCAATCCATATGAGGCATCTCCGCGAACTCCTGTTCCCGCTCGTCGCCGTGCTGGTGGCGTTCGTCATCGGCGGCGTCGTCGTGCTCGCAATCGGCGACAACCCCGTCACGGTCTACCGCCTGCTCATCGGCAGCGCGCTCTCCTACCCGGACGGCATCGGCTACACCCTCTTCTACGCCACGCCCCTCATCTTCACGGGGCTCGCCGTCGCGGTCGCGTTCCGCTGCGGGCTGCTGAACATCGGGGCCGAAGGGCAGCTCTACGTCGCCGCCTTCGCCACCACCTGGGTCGGCATCAAGTTCGGCGGGACGGTCGTGGACATCTTCGGGACGCCGACGAACTACGCTTGGGCGACGCTGCCGGCGGTGATTCTCGTCCCACTTCTGATCCTGACGGCGATCATCGCGGGCGCGCTGTGGGGCGCGATCCCCGGTTATTTGAAGGCGCGCTTCGGCTCTCACGAAGTCATCAACACCATCATGTTGAACTTCATCGGCGTCGCGCTCGTCAGCTACTTCACGCAGTACTACTACAAGGCTCCCGGCGATCCGATCATGCAGTCGGTGCCCATCGGCGCGGGCGCGCACCTGCCGCGCCTGGGGAGTTTCATCCCGGGGATGCCCGAACGCATCCCGCTCAACGTCTCTTTCCTGTTCGCGCTCGTGGCCTGCGCGCTCGTCTACGTCTTTTTGTGGAAGACGAAGTGGGGCTACGAGATTCGCGCGACGGGCGCGAACCCGACCGCCGCCGAGTACGGCGGCATCTCCGTGCGCCGTCAGATCGTGATCGCGATGGCGGTCTCCGGCGGCCTGGCGGGCATGGTCGCCGTCAACGAGGTGCTCGGCTACCGCTACCGCTACTACGACGGCTTCTCCGCGAACTACGGCTTCACCGGCATCGCGGTCGCGCTCCTGGGGCGCAACCACCCGGTCGGCGTGCTGCTCTCGGCGCTGCTCTTCGCGGTGCTGATCCGCGGCGGCATCTTCGTCGACGCCTTCTCCGTCCACACGACGAAAGACATCGTCGAGGTCTTGCAGGCAATCGTGATCTTAGTCGTCGCCGCGTCGGCGGTCGCCGAAGGGTTGATGCGCGGCACGTTCGGCAGGTTCGGGCTCATGAAGAGATCGAAGGTCTGAAAAGAGCCGTTAGCTCTTAGCCGCTGGCTTTCAGCCAGAAGACACGTGCTTTTGGTTTAGCTAACGGCTAACAGCTAACAGCTAACAGCACCACATGACAGATTATCTCAACGTCGCGCTCATCTTCCTCGCCTCGACGATCCGCCTGGCGACGCCGCTGCTGCTCGCGGCGCTGGGCGGGCTCTTCTCGGAGCGCGCGGGCGTCATCAACATCGCGCTCGAAGGGCTGATGCTAGCGGGCGCGTTCACCGCCGCGGCGATGACGCACTATTCGGGGAGCCCCTGGATCGGTCTGCTCGCCGGAATAGGCGCGGGCGTCGCCGTCGCCGCGCTCCACGCCGTGGCGAGCATCCGCTACCGCGCGGATCAGGTCGTGAGCGGGACGGCGATCAACATTCTGATGACGGGCGTGCCCGCGATGCTAAGCGGCGCGTTCTTCCTCTCGTCGGGCGCGACGCCGCAGATTCCGAAGGAGAACTTGATCCCCCGCACGCCGGTCGTGCTCGCGCTCCTGCTCGTCGCCGCGACGTGGTACGTGCTCTACCGCACGCCGTTCGGCCTGCGCCTGCGCGCGGTGGGCGAGAACCCGGAGGCGGCGGACGCGGCCGGCGTGAGCGTGACGCGGATGCGCTACAGCGCCGTGCTCATCTCCGGCGCGCTCGCGGCCATCGGCGGCGCGTACCTGTCCATCGGCCAGTCGTCCCTGTTCACGCGCAACATGACATCGGGGCGCGGCTTCATCGCGCTCGCCGCGCTCATCTTCGGCAAGTGGCGGCCCGTGCAGACGATGCTCGCGTGCCTGCTCTTCGGCGCGACCGAGGCCCTGGCGATCAGGATGCAGGGCGTCCCCATCCGCGGCGCAGAGATCCCCAACCAGTTCGTGCAGATCATCCCCTACGTCCTGACCATCGTCGTGCTCGCGGGCTTCATCGGCCACTCGCGCGCCCCGCGCGCGCTCGGCATCCCCTACCAGAAGGAGAAGTAAATTTGTCCGTCGTCCGTCGTCCGCGGTCAGTTGTTAACTTTAGGTTTACACACTTGCGCGTCAGCCACAGGCAACTGACCGCGGA
>DATLMC010000112.1:0-15623 GCA_035537435.1 Pyrinomonadaceae bacterium
CCCCCCCGGCCCCCGCCCCCCCCCGCGTCTCCCCCTCCCCCCGTCGTCTGGTTTTAGCGCGGCGCGCTAAACTTAAGCTAAACTCTCGGCCGAGCCGATTCGCGGCAACCGCACGCCGTCCCGCGGGGCATCCAAACCCGCGGGACGGGACGGGGACGGAGGATGAAAAGGGTTTCCAGAGCTTCGGCGCGGCGCGCCCTCGTTGCCGCCGCACTCTTCGCGCTCGCCGCGGCGTGCGCGGCGGCGGCGTGCGTCTCGACGCGGCAGAGCGGCGTCGGCGGCGGCGACTCCGTCACCGTCGATCTGCCCGCGACGAACGAGGTGAGGATCGAGAACCAGCGCGGCGGGGTCGATCTCGAAGTGTGGGGCGAAAAATATCTCGCCGTCGCGAGCCTTCCCGAAGACCCCTCAGCGCCGGCTTCCGGCGAGTCGCCCGTCCAGATCGACAGGGGCGAGCGGCTGCTCACCGTCAGCGTCGCACCGGCGACGCGCGCGCGTCCCGCGCCGGTGCGCCCCGCCGGCCCGGCGCGCCGGGCAAAATCGAAACGCGCCGCGAACGTAAAGCGCGCCGCTTCTGCGGCGGCCCCGGCGACTCCGATCAACTTGAAAGTTCGCGTGCCCGCGCGCGCGCGCGTCGTGATCGTCTCTTCGAGCGGCGCGGTGGAGGTGCGCGGCGTGCCCGCACGTCTCGAAGTCCAGACGGTCGCCGGCGACGTGCGCGTGAGCCTGCCCGCCTCGTCGGACGCGGACATCATGGCGCGCACGCTCTACGGCACGATCGCCCTCGGCGCGGGGTTCGGCGCGGACGCGCGCGGGGCGGCGGGGGGACGCTTCGCGACGCGACTCGGCGCTGGCTCTCGGCTCGTGCGCCTCTCGACCGTGCGCGGTCACGTCGCGCTCGAACGCTCGGCGCAGCTCGCCGACGTTGGCGGCGATGACGCCTCGTCGGTCGCGCCCGCACCGCGCGCCTCGGAACCTTCGTCGCGACGCCCGCAGACGGCGGCGACCACGAATCAGCGCGGGGCGGATGAGCCGCCGGCATTGAATAACGAGCCCCGCGCGCCGGAAGGGAATCGGCGCGCGCGCCCGCCGGTGCTCACGGGGGCGAACGATCCGGGCGCGCCGCCGCGCCCCGCGCCCGCCGAGACGCCGAAGCCCGGCGCGCCCATCGAGGTGGGCGACGACGAGGTGCTGACGGTGGACACGAACCTCGTCACGCTCAACTTCAGCGTCGTCGACCGCAAGAGCGGGCGCGGCTTGCAGAACCTCATCGGCGGCGACTTCAAAGTCTTCGAGGACAGGGTCGAGCAGCAGATCACGCACTTCGAGGCGGCGAACGCGCCGTTCGATCTCCTCCTGCTCGTCGATCTCTCCGGCTCGACCGCCCGCGTCAACGAACTCATACGCGCCTCGGCGCGCCGCTTCGTCGATTCGGTGCGCGCCTCCGACCGGGTGGGCGTCGTCGCCTTCGCCGCCGCGCCGCGCGTCGTCTCGCCGCTCACGTCGGACAAACCCGCCCTGCGCTCGCGCATCGACGCGATGGGCGCGCCGCAGGGCGACACGAAACTCTACGACGCCGTCGCCTACGCGCTCGAATACCTCTCGGACAACTCGCCGCGCGCGCGCCGTCGCGCCGTCGTGCTCCTCACCGACGGTCTCGACAGCGCGCTCCCGAACGTGCAGGGCGACGGCTCACAGATCGGCTACGCCGATCTGCGCCGCCGCGTGCAGGAGTTCGACGGGCTCTTCTACTCGATCGCGACCGACAACTACGAAGACCCGCAGAGCCCGCTCGACGTGCAGCCCGAAACTTACGACCTCGCCTGGGATCGGCTCGAAGAGTTGACGCAGACGGCGGGCGGCCTCTACTACGAGGCCGACAAGCTCGAAGACGTGGCGGGCATCTACGAGCGCGTCGTCGAAGACCTCGGCACGGTCTACAGCGTCTCCTACGCGCCGACTAACAAGGCGCGCGACGGGCGCTGGCGCGCGGTCGGCGTCCGCCTCCCCCGCCGCCCCGAGGCGATCACGCGCGGCCGGAGCGGCTACTACGCGAAATGAGAACGCGCCGCACGCGCCGCCGATGAACACGCCGGGGGCTAACCCATTTCGCCGCCCAGAACCTCTCGCATCACGGTCGTCAAATCATTTATCGCGCCCCGGCAGTCGCCGACGAACGACGATCCGTGCATCAGGGCGAGCGTCTTCGGCTCAAGCGCGGCGAGTTTGCCGAGTGTTTCCGCCGTCCGCGCGGTGAACGGGTACGCGTCGGCGAAAGGGCTCTGCTGTCCGGAGATCAAATCTTTCCTGAACCGCCCGACGATGTCGGACGTGGTCACCGGCTCGACAACGCCGTAGTGCGTGAAGAGGTCGGAGCAGAGGAGCGTCCCGCGCGTCTCTTCGTAGAGCAGCCCCGCCTCCCAGCAGTGCGGCACGTGGGGCGTGCGCAGGAAGCGGAAGCGGTATTGGCCCGTCTCGATCACCTCGCCGTCCTGCATGGCGCGCGCCGGGCGGGCGGCGAAATCGTTCACGCTCACGAGCGCGCCGACGAGACTACAGACCGGCTCGGCGCCGGGCGCGACCGCGAGCCATTCGTTGAGCGCGCCGCACTCGTCCGACTCGAAATGGCTTAAGCCGAGCCAGCGCAGCCGCGCGGGCTCGACGACGCGCGCCACCTCCTCGCGCACGAGCGGGAACATCCCCCTCATGCCGGTGTGGAAGAGTAGCGGCTCTTCGTCGCGCACGAGGAACTCGTTGAACTGCAAGTCGATCTGGGGCACGTAGGTCGAGATGCGGTAAAGATCGGGGGCGATTTCTTCGATAGCCATGCGTCCCTCCCAAGCTTCGGGCGTTGCCTCATATCTTAGCTTGCGGGCGTTGCCTCACATCTTAACGCGTAATCGCCGCGGAAAACGGATCAGTGTGGCAACCCCTGGGAGTGTGATGAGGGATCGACCCGCCGTAATCCGCGTCCCTTCACTCAAACCGACTCCGAACGACGATCCCCCGGCATCGCGCGGGCGCGGCGGCGCGTCTAACCGTGGTATGCGAACGAGGGGCGGGCTCATCCTACTTATCTTAATCGTGGCGGTCGCGCCGGGCGTCGCGCTGCTGGCGGGCGCGTGCGGGAGCAAGCGCGGCGCGGCGACGCGCGAGCGTGCGCCGCAGGCTGCGTCTGCAATCGCCACAGAGGCGCGCACGCTCTCGCCGCTCCCCGAACGTGTGCTGTCGCCCGCGATGGAGCGCGTGCGACAGCGCGTGATGCGGCGCGCTTCGGAGGCGCGCGAGCTGTCTTGGCTGAGCGAGCCGCGCATGGCGGAGCTGACGGGCTGGGAGTATGGCACGCGCGCGCGGGAGATGACGGAGGCGCTCGGCGGGGAAGAGCTGCGGCAGTTGAGCCGCCTCGCCGTCGCGGGCGGGATGCTCCCCGCGGGGACCGACCTCGCCACGCTCGCCGCGGGCTTCGCCGCCGCCACCGCCACGGGCGTCTACTCGCCGCTCGACAAGAGCGTGCTGCTCGTCGCCGCCGAGCGCGCGAAGTCTGCTTCGGCGCACGCGGGCGCGTCGCCGTCCCCGCCGCCGCCAGCCGCGGTCGACGAGTCGCTGCTCGCGCACGAGCTGACCCACGCGCTCCAGGATCAGCACTTCGACCTGCTGAAACTTTTGACCGCGAAGCCTTACAGCTTCGACCGCACCGAGGCGGCGTTCGCCGTCGTCGAGGGCGACGCGGTGAACGTGCAGCGTCGCACGGAGCGCGGCGCGGCGTGGTCGCGCCTGACGCCGGAAGACGCCGCGCGCATCGAGGACGCGCGCTTCGCCGCGTACCGCACGGAACTCGGCGCGCTCTTCCCGCCGCTGCTGACCGAAACTTTCATCTTCCGCTACCGCGACGGCGCGCGCCTCGTCGAGACCGCGCGGCGCAAGGGGGGCGAGCGCGCGGTGGACGAGTTGTTCGCCCGCCCGCCCTCGTCGAGCGAACAGGTCTTGCACCCGGAAAAGTATTTCGCGAATGAAGCGCCGCGCGAGGTCAGCTTCGACGAAGGGAGCCTCGCGTCCGCGGGCTGGGAAGTCGCTACCTCGACGCCGCTCGGCGAGCTGGGCGTGCGCGGCCTGCTGTTGAAGTCGCTGAGCCGCAAGGAGGCCGAGCGCGCGGCGGCGGGCTGGGGCGGCGACCGCGCGTACCTGTTCGCGCGCGGCGCGCGTGATGCGCTGTTCGTCTGGGCGACCGCCTGGGACTCAACCGGGGACGCGCAGGAGTTCTTCCGCGCCTATAACGTCCTGATGAGCGCGCGCGGCGCGGCGGGCGCGTCGGATGACGATCAACCGGAGCAGGTGAAGTCCTGGCGCGAAGCTGATACGATCACGCGCGTCCGCCTCGCGGGCGACTCGGTTCTGATTCTGCGCGGGCGTGAGGCGGACGTGGCGTCGGCGCAGCGCGCCGCGCGGTAGGGCGCGGCACGCTGACACGCCCACTCGCCGCCCATCGCTTGCGCACTGTCACGTCTAAAAATGTACCTCGTCCAACTACTCCTGCCGCTCTACGACAACGACGGACGGCCCTTCGGGCGCGACCATTTCGACGCGGTGCGGAACGAGCTGGCGCGCGAGTTCGGCGGCGTGACCGCGTTCCGCCGCGCGCCCGCCGAGGGCGTGTGGGTGCAGCCGGAGGGCGAGGTGAGTCGTGACGAGGTCGTGATCTTCGAGGTGATGGCGCAGGGGCTCGAACGCGGCTGGTGGACGCGCTACAGGCGAGAACTCGAAGCGAGGTTTCGACAGGATCGGGTGGTGATCCGCGCGACCGAATGGGAGCAGCTTTGAGCGCGCCGCCGCGGACGGTCGCGCTTTGCCGGCTACCTGGTTCGTTCGAGCAGGACGCTGGCGTGGGGCGAGACGAACATGTCGCGAACTTCAAACCCCTCCCCGGCCAGGCCGTTCAGCGTACTTATCGTCTCCCTCGACTGGGGCGCGAGATCGATAATCAACTCCTTCCCGGCGGCGTCGAGTCCGACCTGAAACTCAAATTGTAGCGTCTGATACTCGCGCCGCCCGCCGTCGCCCGCCCCCTTCAACTCGAAGACCAGTATGTTCTCTTCGTACTTGGTGTAGACCATCCGGTAGACGGCCCCGCGCGCCTGCAACTTCGCCACCTGCTTCTCGAAATCCTTCCTCCCCCTGAGCGCGAGCTTCCAATTCTTCATGTCCGTCGACTTCAGCCATTCGTAGTGGGCGGGCGTCGCGTCGTCGGCGCGCCGGTACATCAGGGCGATCCGGTCGTAGACGAGGGCGAGGCGGTATCCGCGCTTCGCCCGCTCGTTGACCCTGTCGGAGAGGCGGTCGCCGTCCATCCAGAATCTCCTCCCCGGCACGACCAGCGCTTCAGATCTGCCGGCTGAGATCTCTTCCTTCTCGTCGCCGCGCTCGAAGAGAATCTCGGTCTCGGCGGTTGTGGCGACGGGGCTGTAGCCTTCGTCGAGCTTCTGCCTGATGAGGGCGGTGAGTTCCGCGCCGGGAGCCCCGCCCCATTTGCCCGTCAGGGTGGCGAGGAAATATCCCGTCGGCTTCTCGACGCCCTTCTCGCGCACGAGCAGGAACAGGTGCCTCGATTCGCACGTCTGACCGGCGCTCGAATCGTTCGGGTCGTTGTCCGAGCAGGAGGAGGAGAGGAGGAGGTGTTCGGCGAAGCGGAACCCGCGTTTCGACAGCTCGGCGTACTTATCCTCGGAACCGGCGAGGGCGTGATTGTAGGAGCTGGCCGTCTCGAACCACTCGTACTCGTAGCGCGCGCCTCCGAGTTCCATCACGGCGACGGGCATGACGGTGTAGGTGACGGCAACGAGTTTATAGCCCCGCGCGCCCGCCTCGTTGAGCTGCGCGACGAAGTTAACGAGCATCGAGTGATCCGCCGCCAGCAACTCCACCCTGCCGGTCTTTTTGTCCTGCCTGTAAAACTTCCCCTCGCTCCCGGTCGGGAAGACGAGCCTGTACCTGTCTTCGGCGGCGGCGGCGACGCTCGGCGGCTCTTTAACAGAGATGGCGAACAGCGTGAGCAGACCGAAGACGAAGAAGAAAACGCGCTTGAGTCGGACGGGTTGGGTGCGGCGGGCCGGCATACACAGTTCCTCTTCGGGGGCCGAAAGCGGGGAGAAAGCGCGTGCAAATTATTACCGCACGGGGCCGATGTCAATCGCGAGCCGGCGCCCGCCGCACAGTCTCGAAACCCTCTTGCCCTGCCGGGCGGCGCGGGAGTAGTCTTACGGCATCAAAACTTCACCGGCGGCTCTGCCCGCCGCGCCCGTTCTTTTTCGGAAAGAAGGCACGCCATGAGAGACGCACGCAAAGTAATCACGAACCTTTCGCTCGCGCTCGCGCTCGTCGCCGCCTGCGCCGCGCTCGCACGCGCGCAGGGCGTGGGGGATCGCGTAATCTCGGCGCGCGCCGGGGGCGTCAACTTCGTCTCCGGCGAGGTGACGTTCAGGCGCGCGGGGCGCGAAGCCTGGCAGCAGCTCGCGACGACCGACGAGCTGCGCAAGGGCGACACGGTGCGCACAGGCGCGGGCGGTCGCGCCGAACTATTGCTCAACCCCGGCTCGTACCTGCGCCTCGGCGAAAATTCGGAGTTCGAGCTGACCGACCCGTCGCTGGACTCCCTGCGCCTCAGGCTCTCGAAGGGCAGCGCGCTCGTCGAGGCGGCCGGCTACAGCGACGCCGTCGTCGCCATGGCGATCGACACGCCGCACACGTCCGTCGCGATCGTGCGCAGCGGCGTCTACCGGATCAACGTCGCGACACCGGGCGCGACCGAGGTCTTCGTGCGCAAGGGGCGCGCGCTCGTCGGCTTCGAGCGGACGATGGTGAAGGAAGGGAAGTCGGCGCGCGTCGGGGCGTCGGGCGTCGCGGAGGTCGCGAAGTTCGACAAGAAAGAGAAGGACGCGCTCGACGTGTGGGGCAAGAGTCGCGCGCAAGAGCTGGCGCGCGCGCACAGCAAGCTCCAGACGCGGCAGGTCAACACCGTGTTCATGCAAACCCGCTGGTGGGATCCGTGGAGCACGAGCAACGGCCTGTTCGGCGTCTGGTACTGGAGCGCGGGCGCTCGCTGCTACACTTTTCTCCCGTTCTACTACTACACCTCGCCCTACAGGTACACCTACGACATGCAGATGCCCCTGTTCGGCTACCTCTGCGGCTCCTGCCGCCGTCACACCCAACCGTGGCAGACGGGGTACGGGAACTCCTTACCGACCGGGAATGTCGTGACGACGCCCACGCAGAGCATGAAGCCCGTCAAGAGCGTCGGCTTCAACCCCGACTTCGGCGGCGTGAAGAGCTCGCCCTCCAAAGTCGGGATCAGCGTCCCTCCCTCCGCCGGAGCGAGCGCGCCGGTCAGTCGCAGCAGCGCGCCGTCGAAAGGCACGCCGCCGCCGAATCAGTGAGGCCGATCCGGGACTGACTGGCATCCGACCGCCGGTGGCCTGACAGGCACACGCGCCTGCGGCCGAAGAAGGAATCGCCCCGGCGAGCGCGTCACGCGCTCGCCGGGGCGATGACGTTTACGACCGCGAGCGCCGTCCGGGCGACGGACGCCGTGCCGCCGAACTCCGAGACGGTGTCGCCGACCATGTACAGGTTGGGCAGGTGCGTGCGGTAACGCGAGGCGTCGTGGTGTGAGAGTCCGGCCAAAGGCGTCGCGCCCCAGACCGTGCCGAGCCTGCGCCGCGTCAACTCGTAGTAGCCGCGTGGCGTCAGCGTCTCGATGACCTCGCAGCCTTCGCCCAGTTCGGGCAGCGCGGCGTGCAGACGCCCCCACCAGAATTCGAGCGCGCGGTTGTCCTGGGATTCGTGCTCCGACTCGTCCTCGTGGTAGGCGAACCATTCTGAGGCGTCCGCGAAGGCGGAGAGGGTGGCGGCGCGTCTGCCTTCGGGCGCGCGGGCGTCCCACGCGGGCGCGCAGTTGAGCGCGAAGGCCGCGCGCGCCGGATCAAACTCCTCGCCGTCACCAGAGTCGGTGGCGGCGATCACGCGCCCGGCGGGGAGGCGCGCGGCGGCCGCTTCCTCGACGGCGATGAAGACGAGGTACGCGCCCCGGCCGCGTAAAGATTTGAGGCGCGCGCGCACGTCCGCCGGCGTGCGGCTCGCGCCGACGAGCTTGCCGTAGGTGTCCCACGCCGTGAGGTTGCTGACGACGGCGCGCGTCGCCCGCAAGGTCTCGCCGCTCAAGAGATCGACGCCTACGACGGCGCCCGCCGCGTCGTAAGCGAGGCGCAGCGCGGTCGTGTCGAAGCGCACCGCGCCGCCGCTGCGCTTGATTGATTCGGTGAGCGCGTCGGCGAGCGACTGCGCGCCGCCCCGGAGCGCGTAGAGGCCGCGCCGCGGGAGCGTGAGCGCTCGCGCGGCGTCGGCGCGCGAACACTGATCGCTCGCGCGGAGCGTGAAGAGTTGGAGCTGAGAGTCGAGGAAGCGGCGGAAGCGCGGCGAAGCGCCCGCGAGACTCTGCGCCAGCGCCTCTTCGCCCGCGGCGCGCGCCAGGCGCGACCCCGGCTCGTCGTCCGAGTCGCGGCGCGCGGCCGTCTTGAGTCTGGAAAATATCGAGCGCGGCGGAAGAGGGCGGGCGGGTCTCGTCGACCACTCGCGCAGGGAGGCGTCGAGCGCGTCCAACCCGCGGTAGAAGTCGACGGCGAAGGCGGCGCACTCGGGGAACGCGAGGCGCAGTTCGGCGTCGAACTCGTCGGCGTCCGCGCCGCCGACCCTCACCTGCGCGCCGTCCGGCATGCGCACCGCGTAAGCCGGAGCCAAGCGCCGCGCTTCGGGCGGCGCGACGTTTAGCTCCGCGAAGACGCGCGCGAAGATTTCGCCCTCGCCCCAGCCCGCGTAGAGCCCCGCGGTCGGATCAAACCTGTAGCCGAACTTCTCGAAGGCCGCGGCGCACCCGCCGCCGCGCGACTCCTTCTCGACGACGCACACCGAGACGCCGCGCGCGGCGAGCAGCGCGGCGGCGCTGAGCCCGCCCACGCCCGCGCCGACGACGACGACCTCGTGAGTCATCTTCTCAACTCAGAAGAAAAGTGAGACGAGCGGCGCGCAGAGTTCGACGAGCGCGCCGGGCGTGGTCGGCGGCGTCGGCGGCGGCGCGGGGAGTTTGCTCTGGATGTAGGGCGCGAGGACGATGAGGACGGACGTGATGCCGTTGAAGAAGAAGTGGATGGCGACGCACGGCAGGAGCCTCCCCGTGCGCGCGCGCACGACGGTCAGGACGGAGCTGAGCAGGAGGATGGTCGAGATCGCCGCGACGTTCGGCAGATACTGCGGCACGTGGATCGCCGCGAAGATGGCGATGACGGCCGCGGAGCCCCACACCGTGCCGACGCGCTTGCGCAGGCCGGAATACAGCACGCCGCGGAAGACGATCTCCTCGACGAGCGGCGCGGTGAAGGTGGCGATGGCGGCGATCATGTAGCGCGCCGCGTTCGAGCTCAGGATCAGCCTTTCGAGTTCCGTCTCCGGGTCGCCGAAGATGCCGACCAGGAGCCGCCCCGTGACGAGCAGCAGGACAGTCAGACCCAGGCACGCCGCCGCCTCCAGGTAGCCGAGCCGCGGCGACCAGGCCCAGCCGAGCGAGCGCCAGAAGGGGCGCTTGCCGAAGCCCGTCACGATCATCCACGCGAGCGCGAGCGTCAGGAGGTGGGCGGGGAAGATCGAGACGACCGAGAGCAGGATGACGGTCTTGTCGCCCTTGAGGATTTTTTCCAGCGACGCCGGGTCGAGCGTCTTGCGCGTCAGCACGTAGGGCACGACGAAGACGATCTGGACGACGAGCATGAAGAGGAAGGTCGCGATGGTCAGCGCCACGCCGAGCAGGATGCCCCAACGGGGGTTGTCCGGATCGATCGCGGGCGCGACTGCGGGCGCGGCCGCCGGGTCTGCGTGCGCGGGCGGCGCGCTCTCGTCCGCCAGGCTCCCGACGCTCTGATCGAAGCCCGCGCGTATGTCGGTCGGTGTGTCCACGGTTGGAGGCGAGTTTAAGAGACGTGCGGGGGAAAAGGCAAAAGCTGACGCGGGGGCGCGCCGCCCTTCACTCCCTCCCCAGTCGCCCGGCGGCGAGTTGCAAGCCGATGATCGTCTTGGCGTCCTCGATCTCGTTCGCCTCGATCATCTCGAAGGCGCGCGCGAAGGTGAGCCGGACGATTTCGAGGTCTTCGTCGTCTTCGGGACGGCGCTCGGTCTCGGTGAGGTCGGTCGCGAGGTAGACCCACATCTTCTCGGCGCAGAAGCCGGGCGAGACGAAGAACTCCGTGAGCTTTTCCAGGCTCCCGGCGACGACGCCCACCTCCTCCTCCAGCTCGCGCGCGGCGCACTCTTCCGGCGGCTCGAACTCTCCGCGACTCCCGGCGGGAATCTCCAACAGATATTTGACGGCCGGGTGGCGGTACTGCCGGACGAGCCCGACCGTGCCGTCGTCGAAGACGGCGACGACGGCCGCGCTGCCGGGGTGGCGCACCACCTCGCGCACGTTCTCGCGCCCGCCCTCGCGCACCGTGTCGATCGAGACCGTGAAGACCCGACCCGTAAACACGTCCTCGCTCGACAAAACTTCCGGCGCTTCCTTGTGCGAAGTGTCCATTAAACTTTTACCGCCGTTCGTGATCCGTTTTCTGACCCGCTCAATTTAAGTCTTCGCCCGCGCGCGTTCAAGCCGCGCCGCCCACGAGCAGTCGCTTCACTTCGCCGACGAGGTAGAGCGAGCCCGTCACGCACGCGAGCCCGCCGGGCGGCGTCAACTCGCGCGCGAGCCGCAGCGCGTCGGCGGAAGACTCGGCGAGAAAGACTCGCGCGGGGTCGAGCGACGCGGGGGCGAAGGCGCGGAGCGCGTCGGGAGCGGCGGCGCGCGGGTTGTTGATCGGGGTCAGAATCAGACGCCGCGCGGCGGGGAAGAGGGCGGCGGCGATCTCGGCCAAGTCCTTGTCGCGCATCGCGCCGAAGATCATCGTCACGGGTTGGCGCGCGAACTCGGAAAGGTAGTCTCTGAGCGCGAGCGCGCCCGCGGGGTTGTGCGCGCCGTCGAGCAGCAGCGGCGGATCGGCGGCGACGAGTTCGAGCCGGCCGGGGTGCTGCGCCGTCGAGAGCCCTTCGATGATCGACTCGCGCGTGATCCGCTCGAAGCCGCGGGAGCGCAGGGCTTCGGCGAGGGCGATGGCCGTCGCGGCGTTGGCGAGCTGGTGGCGACCGCGCAGCGCGAGCGTGACGCCCTCGTAACTGTCGCGTGCGGTGCGGAAGGTGGCGCGCAGGCGGCCGTCCTCAGTCGCGCCCTCGACGCTGATGTCCTCGGTCGCGAAGCGCGGCGCGACGCCCGTCTCGCGGCAGCGCGCGAGGATGACGGCGAGCGCCTCCGCCGGCTGCGAGGGGGAGACGACCGCCTCGACGCCTGCGCGTATGATCGCGGCTTTCTCGGCGGCGATCTCCGGAAGCGTCTCGCCCAGATACTCCTGGTGATCGAGCGCGACGGGCGTGACGGCGACGACGCGTGCGAGCGCGGCGGTCGTCGCGTCGAGACGGCCGCCCATGCCCGTTTCGAGGATCGCGAGTTCGACGCGCGCGTCGCGGAAGGCGCAGAGCGCGATCGCCGTCACCTGCTCGAAGAAGGAGGGGAGCGCGCCCGCCCCGTCGCGCAAGCCCGCGGCGGCCTCGCGCACGGCGGAGGCGTGGCGCGCGAAGTCCGCGCGGCCGATCTCGCGCCCGCCGATCTTCACCCTCTCGGTGATTGATGCGAGGTGGGGCGAGGTGTAGAGCCCCGCCTTGATCGAGGCCGCGCGGCACGCGGCGTCGAGCGTCGCGGCGGTCGAGCCCTTGCCGTTCGTGCCGGCGATCTGGACGGAGGGGAAAGAGTTTTCGGGGTGGGAGAGCGCAGAGAGCAGTCGGCGGACGCTCGCCAGGCCGAGCTTGACGGCGAGCGTCTCGTGACCCAGACCGAGGAGGTACTTGACCGCTTCGTCGAACGTCATCGGCGCGGGCTCTCTGGTGTCGGGCGGGGTGGGGGCGCGTCGGACGACTATTTTTTGACTTCGGACTTCTGCTCAATCGAGGCAGGGCGGAGGTCGCCGGCGACGAGGCGCGCAGAGGGGTCGTAGCCGTTGCCTTCGGGGTCGTACTCGTGCTGCGGCTCGACCTTGAGCGCGGGGTTCACCATGAACCGGAGCAGGCGGATGACGGTGTCGCGCATCTCGCGCCGGTCGACGATCTTGTCGAGCATCCCGTGCTCCAGGAGGAACTCGGAGCGCTGGAAGCCCTTCGGCAGCTTCTGCCGGATGGTCTGCTCGATGACGCGCGGCCCGGCGAAGCCGATGAGCGCGCGCGGCTCGGCGATGATCACGTCGCCGAGCATGGCGAAGCTGGCGGTGACGCCGCCCGTCGTCGGGTCGGTCAGGATCGAGATGAAGGGGAGCCGCGCGTCGTCGAGCTGCGCGAGCGCGGCGGCGACCTTCGCCATCTGCATCAGTGAGAGGGTGCCCTCCTGCATCCGCGCGCCGCCCGAGGCGGCGATGGTGACGACGGCGGCGCGGTCGCGCATCGCGCGCTCGATGATGCGCGTGATCTTCTCGCCGACCGCCACGCCCATCGAGCCGCCGAGGAAGCTGAAGTCCATCGCCCCGATGTAGGTCAGGTAGCCGCCGACCTTCCCGCGCCCGTTGATGACCGCCTCGGGCAGGCCCGTCGCGCGGCGCGCCTGCTCCAGCCTCTGCTTGTAGGGCTTGGTGTCGGTGAAGCCGAGCGGATCGTTGGAGACCACTTCCGCGTCCAGCTCCTCGTACTCGGCGTCGTCGAAGAGCATGGCGAGGCGCTCCCTGGCGCCGAGGCGGAAGTGGTAGGCGCAGTGCGTGCAGACCTGCAACGACTCTTCCAACTCGCGCTTGTAGAGGGCGGCGTCGCACTCCGGGCACTTCACGAAGATGCCCTCGGTGCGCACCACGCGCTCGCCCTCCGGGACGGCCTCGATCTTCTGCTCCTTGCGCTTGAACCAGCTCATAGGGAAACGGCGGACGTTGGACGCGGGACGGCGGCGATTGTAGCACCGATCACGCGGCGCGCGCAGACCGGGGCCGGGGCGGCGCGGGGCCTCACCACCCGGCGGCCTACCGCTCGGCGTTCAACGCCTCTAACTCTTCGGTGGGGCGCGGGGCGTTGTGGCGCGGCGAGCGGCTCTCGTGCATGCTCTCCTCGACGGCTTCGAGCAGCATCCCGACGACCGTGCGCTCGGCCTCCGCCAGCTCGCCCGTCAGCGTGCAGCCCGCGGCGTTGCGGTGGCCGCCGCCGCCGAAGCGCTCGGCGATGCGCGCCACGTTGACCTCGCCCTTCGAGCGCAAGCTCGTGCGGTAGACGCCGGGCGCGGTCTCCTTGAGGAACGCGACCGCGTCCACCTCGCCGCAGGCCATCGGGTAGTTGACGAACCCGTCGCTGTCCTCCTCGGACGCGCCCGACTCCTCCTGCATCGAGAGCGTCTGGTGCAGCCACGCGACGCGCGCCGCCGCGTCGTGGCGCACGGTCGCGAGCACGCGGCTCAACAGCTCCAGCTTGCTCCACGGGTGGTTCGAGAAGACCGCCTGCGAAATCTTCGCCGGCTTGACCCCGGCGCGCACCAGCTCCGAGGCGACCTTGAACGTGCGCTCCGAGGTGTTCGAGTAGTGGAACGAGCCGGTGTCGGTCAGAAGCGCCGTGTAGACGCACTCGGCGAGCTCCCGCGTCGGGCGCACGCCGATGGCCTTGCAGAGGTTGTAGATCATCTCGCCGACGGCCGACGCGGTCGCGTCGATCCAGTTGATCTGGCCGAAGAGGGAGGTGGTGGCGTGGTGATCGATGTTGACGACGCGCTGGCGGTCGAGGCCTTCGAGGCCGGGGCGCGTGATGTCCGAGCACTCGATGACGAAGACCGCGTCGTACTCGCGGTCGATTGACGGCGTCACGCGCACCAGCTCCGCGCCCGGCAACTTCTGGTAGGAGTGCGGCACGGGGTCGCGCATGACGACCTCGGGGTCTTTGCCGAGCGCGCGCAGCAGCCAGTAGAGCCCGAGGCTCGACCCCAGCCCGTCGCCGTCCGGCCGCACGTGCGACGTGATGGCGAACCGCTGCTTGTCAACGATCAAATCTACTACCTGACTGAGCATAACTTCAGAAGGAGTGACAGGTGACAGGTGACAGGCGACAAGCAAGACACAAGAAGGTTTTGCTTGTCGCCTGTCACCTGTCACCTGTCACTCCCGTGTCTCCTTCCTCGGCGACCGCCCCGCCCGCGTCTTCACGCGGCGGCGGGCTGTCGTGGCTGATCTCTTGCAGGAGCGCGTCGACGCGCGCAGCCTTCTCCTCGACCGTGTCGCGGATGAAGAAAATCTGCGGGGCGTGGCGCAGGCTGAGTTCCGTGGCGAGCTGGCGGCGCACGTAAGGCGCGGCGTGGTTGAGCGCCTTGTGCGCCGCGCGCGCCTCCTCGTCCGTCCCCGCGACCGTGAAGTAGACGCGCGCCTCGCGCAAATTCTCCGACATCCGCACGTCCGTCACCGTCACCATCGACACGCGCGGGTCTTCCAGCTCGTAGCCGACGATCTGCACGATCTCCTCGCGCAGTTGCTCCCCAACTCTTTCCGGACGACGCATAAAACCCGTGACAAGTGACAGGTAACAGGTGACGGGACAGAACTCGTTTTACCTGTCACGCGTCACCCGTCACGCCTTTTCACGATTTACGATTCACGGCTGACCGGCGTTGCGGCCAGCTCGGTCGCCGCGATCTGCTCGACGATGTAGCACTCGATCTGATCGCCGACCTTCACGTCGTTGAAGTTTTCGAGCCCGATGCCGCACTCGAAGCCCTCGCGCACCTCCGACACGTCGTCCTTGACGCGGCGCAGGGAGCCGATGCCGCCCTCCCAGGCGACGACGCCGTCGCGGATGAGGCGGGCGCGCGCCGTGCGGCGGATGACGCCGTTTGTGACCATGCAGCCCGCGACGTTCCCGGCGCGCGGCACCTTGAAGACGGCGCGCACGTCGGCGCGGCCGAGGATGCGCTCGGTCGCGATCTTGTCGAGCATCCCGATCATCGCCGCGCGTATCTCCTCCTCGACCTTGTAGATGATCGAGTGGAGGCGGATGTCGACGTGTTCGAGCTTCGCCAGGTCGTTCGCGCGCGACTCGGGGCGCACGTTGAAGCCGATGACGACGACCGCCGTGTTGGACGCGCCGGCCTGCGTCGCCGAGGCGAGCAGCACGTCCGACTCCGTGATCGCGCCGACGCCGGAGCGGATGACTTTGACCTTCACCTGATCGTTCGAGAGTTTTTGCAGCGTGCTCTTCAAGACCTCGACCGAGCCCTGCACGTCGGCCTTCAGGACGACCAGGAGCTCCTTGATCTCCTTCTGTCCCAGCGTCTCGATGCCGCGCTTGGTGGACTGCATGAGCGTGCTCTGGCGCGAGAGCATCTGCCGGTGCTCGGAGATCGACTGCGCGCGCGAGATGTCGGCGACGACCTGGAAGGTGTCGCCCGCCTGCGGCACGCCCTGAAGACCGAGCACCTCGACCGGCGTCGAGGGACCGACCTCTGTGACCGCCTGCCCGCGGTCGTCGAACATCGCGCGCACCTTGCCGTA
>DATLMC010000113.1:0-15319 GCA_035537435.1 Pyrinomonadaceae bacterium
CCCTGCCCCTACGGTTCCATCGCTTGGCCCGCTTCACACCGTCACATCGATCTTCCACTGCCGTCCTGATACCTGCTCCGTCGTAATCTCCACGTCAAGGAACATCTTGATGATCTCGATGTTGGTCGTCGTGTGCGGCGACGGCTGGCCGGTGACGAACGAGCCGCCGCCCGCGAGCGCGAGCGGGATGAGGAGTTGATCAGCGAGGTGCTCGCCGACCGGCGCGCCGTGCGCGAGGTAGCTTTCGACCTCGGCGACGGCGCGCCCTGCGATAACCTCGGCGCGCACGCCGCGCTCGCCGACCCCGGTGAACAGCTCTGTCAGGTGGTCGCTCTCCATCTCCAGCGTGAGCACGTTTCCGGGGCTGAATGCGTTGTCGCTCGTCTCGACCTGCAACTCGTCGCCGTCCCAGCCTAGCCGCTCGCGCACCACCGCGAGCTCTCGCTCGCCGACCGAAGGCGGGAGCTTGACGCAGAGGGCGCGCGCCGACTTGCGACGAATCTCGCCCCGCGTCGGGATGTCCAGACGCCTGCGCTCGCCGGTCGGCTCGATGAGGACGGTGAGCTTGCCGCCGCCGGGCGGGTAGAAGCCGTAGCGGACGAGATCGATTTCAACCTTCGGACCCGTGCGGCGCACGAGCGGCAGGAAGGCTTTGGCAAGGAAGTCGAACGGCGGCGCATGGACGTTGTGCGTGCCGCCTTCGAGCGTGACGAGGCTCGGCGCACTGGCGATCATCAGCGGCGGCAGCACAGTTTGCAAGACGAGGGTCGTCGAGCCCGCCGTGCCGATACGGAAGCGGTAGTCGCCGGCCGCGACCTCGCCGGGCTCGAAGCTGAAATGCTGCGAGCCGACGCGCGCCCCCTCGGCCTTCGCGCGCCCGACCTCGGCCGCCGCGTTGACGGCGGTCAGGTGTTGGCGCTTGAGGCCGGGCGGATCGCGCCTCGCCCTCACGCGCCCGACGCGGAAAGCCTTGCCCGTGACGAGCGAGAGCGCGAGCGACGTGCGGATGATCTGCCCGCCGCCCTCGCCGTATGAGCCGTCGATCTCGATCATGAAGGGAGTCGCGCGGAAGGTTCTTCAGGCGAGCGCGGCGAGCGCGGGGGCGCACGCGAGCGCGAAGATGGTCGCGAGGGTGCCGCCCGCCGCCTGAACGCCCGCCGCCGCCTCGCCTCGCGCGAGGCGCACGCGGCGGATGCGCAGGCCCTCGACCCGTTCTACGGTGAAGCGCGCGCCGTCGTGCTCCACGGCCTCGCCGACTTTGAGCACGCGCCCGGCGCGCGCCATCAAAAACCCGGCGAGCGTCGTGTAGCTCTCGCCTTCGGGGAGCGCGAGGTCGAAGCGCTGGTTGGCGTCGCGGACGGCGAGCATCCCGTCGAGCAGGTAAGTGCCGTCGGGCTGCTCACTGATCTGCGCGCGCGTCTCCTCGTCGTACTCGTCGTCGATCTCGCCGACGATCTCTTCGAGCAGGTCTTCGAGCGTGAGGATGCCCTCGACGCCGCCGTACTCGTCGGAGACGAACGCGAAGTGGACGCGCCCCGCCTGCATCTGCGCGAGCGCCGCGCCGAGCGTCGCCGAGGCGGGGATGAAGGCGGGCGGCCGCGCGAGTTTCGCCAGGTCGAACTCGTCAGGGTTGACCTGACCCATGTCCAAATCTTTCCTGAAGAGCACGCCGACCACGTCGTCGAACCGCTCGCGGTAGACGGGCAGGCGCGAGTAGCCGGTGGCGCGGAACGCGGCGCGCGCCTCTTCGAGCGTGGACGAGACGGGCAGCGCGTGGACTTGCGTGCGCGGGATCATCGCCTCGCGCACCTGCGCGTCGCCGAACTCGAAGACGCGGTCGATCATCTGCCGCTCGCGCTGCTCGATGTGCCCGCCGCGCTCCGAGGCGGCGACGATCTGGCGCACCTCCTCCTGCGTGTAGTTCGCGCCGTGCGCGTCCCCGCCCGTCAGCCCGAAGAGGCGCACCGTGCGCGCGCTCGCGCCGTCGAGCACGCGCACGGGCAGGCGGAAGATTTTGTAGAAGAGCTGCATCGGCCCCGCCGAGGCGAGTGCGACGCGCTCGGCGCGCTCCAGCCCGAGCAGCTTCGGGGCCTGCTCGCCGAGCACGATGTGGAGCGTGGTGATGACGGCGAAGGCGACGAGGAGCGAGATGATGTGCAGCGCCGTCTCCGAGACGCGACCCGCCAGGGGGCCTTCGAGCAGGCGCGCCACCGCGGGCTCGCCGAGCCACCCCAGGGCGAGCGAGGCGAGCGTGATGCCGAGCTGCGCCGCCGACAGGTAAGCGTTCAGATCGCCGAGCACGGCGAGGAGCCGGCGCGCGCGCCGGTCGCCCGCCTGCGCCTGCGCCTCCACGCGCGCCCGCCTCACGCTCACGAACGCGAACTCCGCCGCGACGAAGAAGCCGTTGAGGAAGACGAGCAGCAGGATGACGAGAATGTTCAGCAAGAGAACCATCATGGGTTTTATCTTACGACAGTCCGCGGCCGGGGCGAAAATTCGCGGCGCGGCCGGGCGGGCGGCGGAGCGTTCGCGGTTCGCACGCGCGCTGTTGTAACCTCATCCCGTGACGAGCGGAAATCAGATCGTGCTGCGCTTCGACTCGGGGACGCTCGTCTTGGACGGCGTCGGGCGCGAGTCGAATGGTGTGCCGCCGCAGTTCCGCTGGGACGAGCGCGTGCTGCGCTGGCGCGCGCCCGCCATCTCCTACCGCCACGTCGTCAGAGATTTCGTCGCGCGCGGCGTCGCCTTCGAGGATCGCGCGCGGGCTTATGACCGCTTCGACTTCGAGACGAAGTTCGCGGTCGAGCCGCGGCCGTACCAGGAGGAGGCGATCCGCGAGTGGGAGCGCGGAGGGCGCTGCGGCGTGGTCGTGCTGCCGACGGGCGCGGGCAAGAGCCTCGTCGCGCAGATGGCTATCGAGCGCGTGCGGCGCTCGACCCTCGTCGTCGTGCCGACCATCGATCTGATGAACCAGTGGTACGACCTGCTGCTCACCTCGTTCCGCGCCGAGGTGGGCTTGATCGGCGGCGGCTTCTTCGAGCCGGGCGCGCTGACGGTGACGACTTACGCCTCGGCGTTCCGCTTCATGGAGCGGCTGGGCGACAGGTTCGGGCTCGTCATCTTCGACGAGTGCCACCACCTGCCGAGCGGGAGCTACCGCTACGCCGCGGAATTCTCGCTCGCGCCGTTCCGGCTCGGACTCTCGGCCACGCCCGACCGTGCGGACGGCGGCGACCAACTGCTCGAAGAGTTGATCGGCCCCTTCGTCTTCCGCCGCGAGGCGCGCGAGATGGCGGGCGAGTACCTGTCGGACTACTCGGTCGTGCGCCTGCGCGTCGAGCTGTCGGCCGAAGAGCGCGCGGCCTACGAGCGCGAGCGCGCCGTTCTGTATAACTTCCTGCGTGAGAAAAACATCAGGCTCGGCGGCGCGCAGGGGTGGCAGTTCTTCGTCGCCGCGAGCGCGCGCTCGACCGAAGGAAGGCGCGCGATGCTCGCCTACCGGGAGTCGCGGCGGATCGCGCTGGGGACGGAGTCGAAGCTGCGCGTGCTGGCCGAACTCCTGCGGCGGCACAGGCGCGAGCGCGTGCTGGTCTTCACGGCGGAGAACGAGATGGTCTACCGCATCTCGGAGCAGTTTCTGATCCCGGCCATCACGCACGAGACCAACGTGAAGGAGCGGCGGGCGTGGCTCGAAGCCTTCAACAAGGGCGAGGTGCTGGCGCTGGCGACGTCGAAGGTTTTGAACGAGGGCGTGAACATCCCGGAAGCGTCGGTCGCCGTCGTCTTGTCCGGGTCGGGCTCGGCGCGCGAGCACGTGCAGCGCCTGGGCCGCATCCTGCGCAAGGTCGAGGGCAAGGAGGCCGTGCTCTACGAGGTGATCACGGCGGGCACGACCGAGGAGCAGATCAGCCGCAGGCGCGGCGAGAGCGCGTCGTTCCGCGATGCGGAAGGGCCGCAACGCGCGATGCCCGACGTGAGATCGTGACGCGAAATGCCGAGCGCCGGTAATGCCCGACCGGGAACTGAGTTGTAAGTCATGTTAACCGCCGACCTCGCAATGAGCTGGCAGCGCGGCGACGAGATCAGGCCGCGACTCCTGAACGCCGCCGACCCGCGACGGCTGCGCGAGGCGCAGACGCTCGTCGCGCTCTTCAAGGAGCACGTCGGGCGCACGCGCGGCGAACTCGACCGCGCGATCAATGAATACGCGGGCGCGGGCACGGACTACCGCGTCATGCGCGGGCTGACGAAGCTGCTCCTGGATCGCTGCGAATTCGCGAACGCCGCCGCCTTCGATCCCGTCGAAGCGCGGCGCGCGATATTCCTGCGGGCCAGTGCGTCGCACCCGGTCGGCGCGGACGAGCGGGAGAGGATCGCGTCGGAGGCCGCCGGCGAGTTAGGCTGCGCGGCGGAGGCTTTGCTCGCGGGGCTCTACTCCGATCTGGAGGCGCGGCAGCGGCTCGTCGAGTTTGAAGAGGTGGCCGATCGCGATCTGCTCGACCGCTACAACCTCGCGCAGGCGCAGGCGCTCTTGTACAGGTGCACGGGGATGCGCCTGAAAGTTAGACGGCAGGGCGCGGAAGGGTATCGAGAGCTGTTCGGCGCGATCAAGGCGCACCGGCTGATCCACTCGGTGAAGGGGAGCCCCAGCGCGGGTTACGAGATCACTCTGGACGGCCCCGCTTCGCTCTTCCACCGCTCGCAGAAGTACGGCGTGCAGATGGCGGTCTTCCTGCCCGACCTGCTCGCGTGCGGGGGGTGGGAGATGAGCGCGGAGATCGAGACGCGGCGCGGCGCGGCGGTCTTCGAGTTGACGAGCGAAGGGCACGGGCTGCGCACTACGGACGCGGGGCTGGTCGGCTACCAGAACCCCGTGCGCGAAAAGTTGTCGGAGAGCTGGCAGAAGTTCGACAGCGCGTGGGCGCTCGAAGCGAGCGGCGAGGTCGTCGACCTGGGCGAGACGGCGTTCGTGCCCGATTTCGCGCTGCGGCACACGGACGGGCAGCTCGTCCACCTTGAAATCCTCGGCTTCTGGACGCCGGAACACCTGACGGAGCGTTTGCGCGAGTTCGAGCACGCGGGCGTGAAAAACTTTCTGCTCGCCGCGTGGGAGGAGCTGCGCGGGAGCCGCGAGCCGTTCGTCAAGGAGACGGCGAACGTCGTCGTCTTCAAGCGCACGCTCGACCCCGCGGCGGTCGAGTGGGCGGCGGAGAAGCTGATCGTGGGCGAACAGTTGGAGCGGGAGCGGCTGGCGAAGGAGAGGCAAGGCGAGGGTCGGTTGAGCCCGTCATGAAAACTTACAACCTGTGCCTGCTCGGTTTCGGCAACGTCGGGCGCGCGCTCGCGCGCCTGCTCGCCGCCAAATCCGACGCGATGCGCGAAGAGTTCGGCGTCGGATGGAAGATCACGGGCGTGGCGAGCCGCCGGCTCGGCTGGGCCGTCGCGCCCGAAGGGTTCGACGTGGAGAAGCTGCTCGCGGGCGAAGTCGAGTCGATGGTCTCGCCCGCGCCGCGGGACGTGCGCGCGTGGCTCGCCGCGGCGCGCGCGGGCGTGATGTTCGAGACGACTTCGCTCGAACCGCACACGGGGCAGCCGGCCGTCGGACACGTCCGCGCGGCGCTCGAAGCGGGCGCGCACGCCGTCACGGCGAACAAGGGCGCGGTCGTCCACGGCTACGCGGAGCTGTCGGAGCTGGCGCGCGAGCGCGGGCGCAGATTTTTATTCGAGGCCACGGTGGCGGACTGCCTGCCCGTCTTCTCGATGTTCCGCGAGTCGCTGCCCGCCGCGCGGCTGCTCGGCTTTCGCGCGATCCTGAACTCGACGACGACCGTCGTCATCGAAGAGATCGAGCGCGGGCGCACTTTCGCCGAGGGCGTCGAGCGCGCGCAGTTGATGGGCATCACCGAGACCGACCCGTCTTACGACGTTGACGGCTGGGACGCTGCCGTCAAAGTCTCGGCGCTCGCGGCCGTGCTGATGAAAGCGCCGCTGCGGCTCGCGGAAGTCGAGCGCGTCGGCGTCCGCCACCTCGACGCGACGACGCTGCGCGCGGCGCGCGCGGAGGGGCGGCCGTTCAGGCTCGTCAGTCGCGCGCAGCGCGACGGCGGGGGAAGGGTGCGCGCCAGCGTGCGGCCGGAACAGTTGGCGCGTGACGATCCGTTCGCGGCGCTCGGCGGCTCGTCGCTCGCCGCCCGCTTCGCGCTCGACGTGCTGCCCGGCTTGACAATCGTCGCGCACGAACCGAACCTTCAGAGCACGGCATACGGGCTGCTCGCGGACTTCATCAACGCCGCGCGCGGCGACCACAGGGGGGAGGGACGATGATCACAGTTCGCAAGGCGTCCGAGCGCGGCCACTTCGACTTCGGCTGGCTCGACACGCACCACACGTTCTCATTCGGCGACTACTACGACCCGCGCTTCATGGGCTTCCGCTCTTTGCGCGTCATCAACGAGGACTTCGTCCACCCGTCGCG
Organism: Pyrinomonadaceae bacterium; assembly: GCA_035537435.1. Lineage (GTDB taxonomy): Bacteria > Acidobacteriota > Blastocatellia > Pyrinomonadales > Pyrinomonadaceae > JAIVGV01. The sequence goes on from DATLMC010000113.1 coordinate 6,476, forward strand.
CGGCTTCCCGACGCACCCGCACCGCGACATGGAGATCATCACCTACATCCTCGAAGGCGCGCTCGCCCACAAGGACAGCATGGGGAACGGCTCCGTCATCCGCCCCGGCGACGTGCAGCGGATGAGCGCGGGCACGGGCGTGCGCCACAGCGAGGCGAACCCGTCGGACGCGGAGTCAGTCCACCTGCTGCAAATCTGGATCATGCCCTCGGAGAACGGCATCGCGCCCGGCTACGAGCAGAAGTTTTTCGCCGAAGAGGAGAAGCGGGGCCGCCTCCGTCTCGTCGCCTCTTCGGACGGGCGCGACGGCTCGGTGACGATCCACCAGGACGCGAGCCTCTACGCCGCCGTGCTCGACGCGTCGCAGGAGGTGACGCACGGGCTCGCCGCGGGGCGCGGCGCGTGGCTGCAAGTGGCCCGCGGCGCGGTCGAGTTGAACGGGAAGAGTCTCAGTCAGGGCGACGGCGCGGCGGCGAGCGACGAGGGGACTTTAACGATCACGGGGCGCGAACCGGCGGAAGTCCTGTTGTTCGATCTGAACTAGAGCAGATTCAATCGGCGGGATAACTGTAAGGGCAGGGCTCGTCCCTGCCCGCTCGGTGACGCAAGATACGGGCAGGGACGAGTCCTGCCCCTACCAGTACCACGCACGTACTACATTCATTTGAAACTCGCTCTAAGGGATTAGGCGTGCGAGGTCGGCTTCACGAAAAGAAGGAGGCGGCGCGTCGAATCACCGACGCGCCGCCTCTCTCTTCATCATCACGTGGCTCAGACCAGCTTGAACTTCTGCACGCGGAGCAGGTGGCGCAGCTTCATGCGCGCCTTGTGTAGCTGCGACTTGGAAGTCCCGACCGAGCAGCCCAACAGCTTCGCGATCTCCTCGTGCTCGTGCCCCTCCACGTCGTGGAGGACGAAGACGGTGCGGTAGCCGGGCGGGAGTTTCGCGATGGCGTTGTCGAGCGCGATGCGATCCACGACCGGCATCCGGCGCGCGTCCTCCGTGCCCTTGACGATCTGGACGGGCGTCTCGCCGTCGTCCGTCGTCTGCTCCATGCGGACGCCCTTCTTGCGGAAGTGCATCAGGACCTGGTTGACGGTCATCCGGTGCAGCCAGGTGGTGAACGCCGACTCGCCGCGGAAGCTGCCGATCTTGCGGAAGAGTTGGATGAAGACTTCCTGCGACAGATCTTCAGCCTCTGGGACGTTGCCGGTCATGCGCAGGCAGAGGGAATAGACGCGGCGGTTGTGGCGCAGGTACAGCTCCTCGAAGGCATTCATCTCGCCCTCCGCGGCGCGGCGCGCGAGCGCGTGGTCGGTGGCGGGCGGCGCACCCTGCACCGCAACCTTTTTCCTGCGACCCGCGCTCTCGAAAATGGGGAATGTGGTCGCCTCTGTGGTCATGCCCGACTTCTGAGCAATCGCGATGCCACGAAACGCGCGTCGGTGACGCCAAAACCTCGCCGTAAATTTGACGAAATCCAGGGGTTTAGGGTTCCCGGCGGCGAGCCCTACCATATCGGGCACGCCGCGACGAAACCGTGTAGCAATTGGGTTAAAGCGAAGGATGTTGGGCGATGTTGACCCGCGGTGTGACCGACAGGGCGGGCGTTTGGGGAGGGTCGCAGTGTTCAGCGCGGCGCGGCGGTCGGTCGGCGCGAGTAGAAGGTGGCGCGCAGATCGTCTCCGAGCGTGCGCGAGTCGCGCGGCTCGAAGCCCGTGAGGAAGTCGGGCGGCATGAAGGTGTCCGCGCCTTCGACCGCGAGCGGGACTTCGGTCACGATCCATTCCTCGATCTCAGGCATGAAGGCGCGGAAGACCTGCTCGCCGCCGATGACGAAGAGGTGGCAGCCGAGGTAGGGCGCGAGCGAGACGACCGACGGCTTGTCCCTCAGTGTAATCACTCCCGGCTGCGATTCGATTTCAAGGCTCCGGCTCAGCACCACGTTCAGCCGACCGGGCAGAGGTTTTGCGAGAGACTCCCACGTGCGACGCCCCATCACGCAGACGTTGCCCATGGTCTGCGCCTTGAAGAATTTCAGATCGGCGGAATAGTGCCACGGCAACTTCCCGGCTTTGCCGATGGCCCGGTTCCGATCAATGGCGACGATGCCGATGATTGCCATTGCGAAATGTTAGACCGCGACGGGCGCGGGAAGCTTCGCGTGCGAACGGTAGCCGACGAGGTTCAAATTCTCGTAACGCATCGAGAGTAGACCGTCGAGCCCGCGCAAGCTGCCGCCGGGGTCTTTGATCTCCAAGCGCGGCAGCGGCAGCGGCTCCCGCGAGAGCAGTTCTTCGACCTGTTCGAGATGATTCAGGTAGACGTGGTAGTCGCCGAGCGTGTAGACGAACTCGCCCGGCGCGAGGCCGCAGGCGTGCGCGACCATGTGGGTCAGCAGCGCGTAGGAGCTGATGTTGAAGGGCACGCCGAGGAAGGCGTCGGCAGAGCGCTGGTAGAGCTGGCAGTGCAGAGTCCGCCCCGCTTCGACCTTGAACTGGAAGAGCGTGTGACACGGCGGCAGATCGACACTGTCCGCGACGCGCGGGTCCCATCCCGTGACGATCAGGCGGCGCGAGTTAGGGTTGCGCTCGATCTCCCGGACGAGGCGCGCGATCTGATCGACGCCGTCGCGCGCGGGGTAGTTGCCGCCGAACGAGCGCCAGAGGTAGCCGTAGACGGGTCCGAGATCGCCCGCCGCGCGACCGAAGCGGCGCGTGTGCGCTTCGTTGGCCCACTCCGCCCAGATGTCCACACCTTTGGCGCGCAGGTTAGCCTCGTCGGTGTCGCCGGAAAGAAACCAGAACAGCTCCTCACAGATCCAGCGAAAAGGCACGCGCTTCGTAGTAACGATGGGAAACCCTTCCTGTAGATTGAACCTCGTCTGATGGCCGAAGTGGGAGATCGTGCCGACGCCCGTGCGGTCTTCGTGGCGCGTGCCGCGGGCTAAAATCGATCTGAGGAGGTCGTGATATTGTTTCATTCTCGATGTAAAATCCGCCGCGCGATTGCAGGCGACTCAACCCCCGCACGGGACGCGCGGGTGCATCTTAACCCAAAGGCCACTGTGAAAACAGAAGACTGATGGCAGTTCTCAAGATCACCGAGTACCCGGCGAAAGTCCTCGCCGAAGTGGGCGAGCCCGTCACGAAGTTCGACGCGGAGCTGCGCCGGCTCTGCGAAGACATGTTCGAGACGATGTACGCCGAGGAGGGCGCGGGGCTCGCCGCCGCGCAGGTCGGCCTGGGGCTTCGCCTCTTCGTGATGGACTACCACGGCGTCAAACTCGTCGCGGCGAACCCGGAGATACTGAGCGCCGAGGGCGAGCAGGCGGGCGAGGAGGGTTGCCTCTCGGTGGGTAAAATTCACGCCCCGCTGCGGCGCGCGGAGCGCGTACTGTTGCGCGCGCAGGACGCAGGAGGCGACTGGTACGAGCAGGAGGCGGAAGGCCCCGCCGCGCGCTGCGTCCAACACGAGACCGATCACTGCGACGGCAAACTCTTCATCACACGCCTCTCCCCGCTCAAGCGCGAGATGGTCTTAAAGAAGTTTCAGAAGACGAAGAAGTGAGACCCGTTCAGCCCTTGCGTCTAACAGTGGCATAGACCAGCGGCCCGGCTTCAGCCAGGACTTCGATTTCGTAGCCCGCCGAGAGTCGCGTCGCGTCATCCCTGCTCAGAATGATCCGTCTCGTCTCGCCGCCCAACACCGCGTCCAGGCTCTCGTAGTCGACGTACCGCTTTGCGTCCTCGCCGGGCGGCTTCGACGCGGCGTAAGCCTGACGCACGGGGCGGTCGCTGTAGAAGAGCGCCGTCTGCGCGTAGAACGGCTCCGCCTCGGAGAAGAGCACCAGCGGGGCGTTGTCGGCCGCGCCCGCCGCGAGGCGCGACAGCTCCGCGAGCGGCGCGTCCGCGTTCTGATTGAGGCGGAGAGACAGCGCGCTGTACGCGCCGCCGACGAACAGGAGCAGCGCGCACGCGGGGGCGACGACGAGACGACGGTAGATCGGGCGGGACTGCCATGCGTGGTAGAGGCGCACGACGAAGGCGGCGGTGAGGATCGCGAGCGCGGGGTAGGCCGGCAAGACGTACCACGGGCGGCGCGTCGGGATGAGAGTGTAGGCGGCGAAGACCAGCGCCGCGACGATCAAAAAGACGCGCGAGCGCGACTCGCCTTTGACGTTCTCCCTCACGCCGGAGACGAGCGCGAACGGCGCGAGCAGACACCACGGGAAGAAGCCGTCGATGAGCCTCGCGACGTAATACAGGTAACCCGTAGCGTGCCCCTCAAGCGGACGGGTGAGCCGCGCGACGACGTGGTAGCCGACGTACTCGTCCGCGAACGCGCGCCCGTTACGTGCGAACATCAGAACGTGCCACGGCGCGACGATTAACAGCGCGAGCAGGCCGCCGAGCCGGAAGTGCCGGGAGCCCGGAGCCGCGCCGAGTCGCCCGTCGAACGCGAGCGCGAGCGCGACCGCGGCGGGCGCGACGAGTCCGCCCGCGCCCTTGAGCATCAACGCGAGGGCGACGGCGAGCCAGACCAAGTACCACCAACGCCCGTCGCCCTCGTCCCCGCGCAAACGCAGGTAACCGTAAACGGCGAGGGTCGTGAAGAGCGCGAGCATCACGTCCGTCGTGCCGAAGCGCGCGAAGGAGAGGAAGTGGTAGCCCGTCAGCAGGACGCCCGCCGCGAGCAAGCCGACGCGCCGCTCGTACGCGCGCCGCGCCGCGAGATACGTGACGACGACGAGCGCGACGCCGGAGAGCGCCGACGCCGCGCGCGCCCAGAACTCACTCACGCCGAACAGCTTGAAGAAGGCGGCCGTCGTCCAGATGAAGAGTGGCGGTTTCTCGAACCACGGCTCGTGCGCCCAGTGCGGCGTGAGCCAGTCTCCGCCCCGCGCCATCTCCTTCGAGACCTGCGCGTAGATGGCTTCGTCCCACGCGGCGAGGCTGCCCGCCCCCAACTTCAACAGCAGGACGACAGCCGCGACCGACGCGAGGGCGAGCGCGTCGACGAGTTTCGAGCCGCCGTCGGCCGAGTGTCTTTCGTCAGCAGGCTGTGCCGGGGTCATTTTCCTCCGCTCGATTTTCGGGAAGGGAAGCCGCAGGAGCACGGTCTGAGGTTAGACCCCGCGCCCCGCCGAGTGTTCCAACAATTCGAGCCGTGCTACGCGGAAGGTTGTTGCTGCGAGAGACAGTGGACGGTGCCCATGCCCCAGACGAGGTCGGAGGCGGGGACGGGCGTGACGCGTCGGGCGGGGAAGAGGCTCTGGAGTGTCTCGACGGCGCGCGCGTCGTTGGCGTGGTTGAAGACGGGGGCGAGGACGACGGCGTTGGCGATGAGGAAGTTGGCGTAAGAGGCGGGGAGCCGACCGTCGCGGCCCTCGACGACGCCGGGCATCGGGAGCGGGACGACGCGGAAGGGGCGACCCTCTGCGTCCGTGGCGAGGCTGAGTCGCCGCAGGTTGTCCTGTAGGAGTTCGTAGTTCTCGTCCGCCGGGTCGTCTTCGACGGCGCAGACGATGGTCGCCTCGTCTGTGAAGCGCGCGATGTCGTCGACGTGGCCGTCCGTGTCGTCGCCGACGATGCCCTCGCCGAGCCAGACGACTTTCGCGGCGTTGAGGTAGTCGCGCAGGTAGTGCTCGATGTCTCCGCGGGAGAGGTGCGGGTTGCGGTTCGGGTTGAGGAGGCACTGCTCGGTCGTCAGGACGCAGCCGGCGCCGTTCACGTCTATCGCGCCGCCCTCCATCACGATGCCGGGCTCGAAGCGCGGGACGCCGAGGATGGGCTCAAGCTTTTTCGGGATCGCGTCGTCGTGCTTGAGCGAGTCGTACTTGTCGCCCCAGGCGTTGAAGATCCAGTCGTTGTAGGCCAGGCGGCCGCGGTCGTCGATGAGGAAGTTCGGGCCGTAGTCGCGGATCCACGAATCGACCGTCTCCAGCCTGACGAAGCGGACGTTCTCCGCGCCGGGGAATGAGAAGCGCGCGGCGACGGCGCGCTCGGCCGTCTCGTCGTCGACGAGCAGGTTGACGATCTCGTTCGGCGCGAGCGCGGAGATGATCTTGAGGAACGCCTCCTCGGCCTGCGGGACGCGCTCGACGAAGGTCTCCGGGTCTTTGGGCCACGCGAGCCACGTCGCCGTGTGCGGGTGCCACTCGGCGGGCATCCGGAAGCCGAGTTCGCGCGGGGTCTTCTGATAGGGGGAGGGCGGCTGCGTCGTCATTTCGTGGCGGGCGATTCGAGGAAGCGGTGGCTCAAGCCCTGGTAGGATTCGATGCGCCGGTCGCGCAGGAAGGGCCAGTTCTGCCGCGTGCGCTCGATGGCGTCGAGCGGGCAGTCGACGACTAAAATCTCTTCCCTGTCGGCGGAAGCCTTCGCGATCACGCGCCCGAACGGATCGACGACGAACGACTGACCCCAGAACTGCAAACTCCCCTCCCTGCCGACGCGGTTGACGACGACGACGTAGACGCCGTTCGCAATTGCGTGCGCCCGCTGGATGGTCTGCCACGCCTCGTGCTGCGCGTCGTTCATCTCCTGCTCCTCGCCGGGCAGCCAGCCGATGGCGGTCGGGTAGAAGAGGAACTGCGCGCCCGAAAGGGCCGTCAGCCGCGCCGCCTCCGGGAACCACTGATCCCAGCAGACGAGCGCGCCGAGCCTGCCGTAAGCCGTGTCGTGCGAGGCGAAGCCGAGGTCGCCCGGCGTGAAGTAGAACTTCTCGTAGTAGAGCGGATCGTCCGGGATGTGCATCTTGCGGTACTTGCCCGCGATCTCGCCGTTCGTGTCGAGCAGGACGGCCGTGTTGTGATAGATGCCCGCCGTGCGCTTCTCGAAGAGCGAGGCGACGATGACCACGTTCAGCTCTTTCGCGAGCGCGCCGAGCCGCCCGGTCGAGTCGCCCGGTATCGGCTCGGCGAGCTTGAAGAGCTCCGTGTCTTCCGTCTGGCAGAAATACTGCGAGCGGAAGAGCTCTTGCAGGCAGACGACCTGCGCGCCCCGCTCCGCCGCCTCGCGCACGCGCGCGAGGGCCTTCTCCATGTTCGGCCCCGGCTCCGGCTCGCACGTCATCTGCACGAGCCCGACGCGGACGCTCTCACTGTCCTTCCTGTTTGCCATGCGACGGAGTATAGCAAACGCGCCCGCGAACGTTCACCCCGCGCGGCGCGGGACGGGCGCGCGGGAGCTGCCCGCGTTTGAGTTTCCACGCCCTTCTGCTCTAAGCTGTCGCCTCCGACAGCATCCTCAGACGTAATGGAGCAGCGGACATGACGCCATTGGCACGCAGGGCAGCCCCGTTCATCGTAATAGGCATAGCCTTCCTCGCCATCGGCTTGTCCGGCAACCGCGCGTTCATCTACGCCGGGATCGTTTTCATGCTCATCGGCGTCATCAGGGGCAGGCGCACGCGCTGAGTTTCATTTAGCGGAGGGCAAAGAACTAATCATGGCAAGCGCAGGAATGAGGACGAGGACGAAGCCCGACATCCGCGCGATCACGCGGCTCGTGCCGCCGGACGGCAACCTCGTGCAGGGGCAGTCGGAGCTGGCGATAGACCCGCGCCTTGCGCGCGCCGCCTCGGAGGCGATCGCCGCGAGCCAGAACCACTACAGCCCCGCCGAGGGGACGGCGGTCTTGCGCCGCGCCGTCGCCGAGAAGATCAGAACCTTCAACGCGGTCGAGACCGACGCCGACGCCCGGCCGCTCGAACTCCTGATCACGCCCGGCGGCACGGGCGCGCTCGTCGCCGTCGCGCGCACGCACCTCGCGGGCAAAAGCGCGCTCGTCTTCGAGCCCTACTACCCTTACCACCGGCGCATCGTCGAAGAGCTGGGCGGCAGGACCGAAGCCTTCGCGCTGGAGCGCGACTCGCTCACGTTCGACAAGGAGGAGTTGCGCGCCCGCTGCCGCGAGCTGAGAGACCGCGCGGAGTTCCCGCTGCGCGCCGTCGTCGTCTGCACGCCCGTCAACCCGACGGGCAAGGTCTTCACCCGCGAGGAGCTGACGGCGATCTCGGAAGTCTGCGCGGAGCTCGACCTGCTCTGCCTCGCCGACGAGGTCTACGAGCACCACGTCATCGGCGCGCACCCGCACACCTCCATCGCCAGCCTGCCCGGAATGCGCGAGCGCACGATCACCTGTAACTCCTTCTCGAAGTCGTGGAACATCTCCGGCTGGCGGCTCGGCTACGCCTACGGCGACGCGCGCCTCGTCGCGCCGCTCTTCAACGCGCTCAACGTCTTCTACGTCTGCTCGCCCACGCCGCTCCAGCAGGCCCTCGGCGAAGTGCTGATGGCGGAGCCCGGACACTACGCGCGGCTGCGCGAGAACTTCGCGCGCAAGCGCGAGCGCGCCGTCTCGGTGCTGGGGCGCATCGGGTTTCAGGTCTACGACTCCGGCTCGGCCTTCTACGTCTGGGCGCGCATCCCCGCCGGTCACGGCGACGCGATGCGGCTCAACGAGCGTCTCATCGCCGAGTCGGGCGTCGCCGCAGTCCCCGGCAGCGCCTTCACCGACAGCGACGCGTGGGACGACTTCATGCGCATCTGCATCGCGCGCGAGGACGAAATTTTAGACGGCGCGCTCGGCAAGCTGGAGCGCGCGCTCGCCGGCTGAGCCGCCCCCGCCGCGCGCGAGACGGCGTCGCACGTTCCGCCGCGCGAAATTGGCGGCTAGCTAACAGTGCTTAACAAGACTGTAGGGGCAGGGCTCGTCCCTGCCCGCTCTCGTCGCAGCCGGGGCGCGGCGGGCCGGGACGAGCCCTGCCCCTACAAACGCTCCCCGCGCGTCGAGTTTTGTTAGACGCTAAGGATGAGAAATCGGAGGCGCGCGGCGAACCCA
>DATLMC010000114.1:0-4637 GCA_035537435.1 Pyrinomonadaceae bacterium
CGCGTGCGGCGAAGAGCTCGCGGCCTTCGGCGGCGTGCGCGCGAGTGTGGGCGACTGGCGCGAAGAGGTCATGCGCTCCACCCCAGCGCTGAACGTGGCCGAACGCGTCGCGCCCGTTGCCGCCGCGGCTTCAGCCGCTAAGACTGAGGCACGCGCGCAGGAAGTGGCGCACGCCGCCGAAGCCGGCCGCGCACGTAAGCGCTCGGCGTCGGCCGCGCTGCGCGAGTTCTTCTCGCTCTCGCCGCTTTGGCTGCGGGCCGCGACCGCCGCGGCCGCGGTTCTGTTCTGCGCCCTCGCGGCGTTGACTCTCGCGCGCGCCGAAGTGCGTTGGGACTCGAACGGCTTCGCCTTCAACACGGGGGTTAAGCAGAACGCCGTCGAAAGGCAGATTCAGGCGCCCGCGCCGAAGGGCTTCACGCAGGAGCAGGTGGACGCGTTGGTTCGTCAGAACGTCGAGCGCGAAGTCGCGGCGGCGGAAGGACGTTGGAAGGCCGGGGAGGCCGAGCGCTTGAAGGTCGTCAACACGGGCGGCGTCAACGTCGGCGGCGGCGAGCGTCGCGCGTCGCCCTCGCGCGACGCTGTCGGCGCGACGGCGGTTAAGAATCAGCCGAGTCCCCGTCGCCCCAAGCGCGGCGCGACAAACGGCGAGCTGCTCGCGGAGGAGAACGGCGACGTTTTCTACCCGGACGAAGAGAGCGTGCCGCGGCTCACGGACATACTCGGCGCGGTCAGGCCGCCGGTCAAGAACGAGCGGTAGCTCAACCGTGAAAGTTCGGCTTGAGGTCTCTACGATGAGAACGCTGACCCAAAGCACGCACGCGGCCCTCGCGTGCGGCTTCGCCCTCGCGCTCCTGCTCCTCTGCGCGCCGCACGCGCACGCGCAGAACGCGACTCGACAGCAGCCCCCCGAGGACGCCCCCGCGGCGGCGGACGCCGCTTCCCTCCTCTCCCGGCTAAACCTGACGGCCGCGCAGGTGGCGCAGATGAGCGAGATTCGCGAGCAGAGCGTTCCGCGGGCGAGGGAGCTTACGCGCCGCCTGAACCTGGCGCGGCGCGCGCTCGACGAGTGCATCTACTCCGACGCGCCGGACGAGGCTCTCGTCGAACAGCGCGCGAGAGAAGTCTCCGAAGCACAGGCCGCGCTCGTGCGCCTCCGCGCGCTGACCGAGCTACGCGTCCGCCGCGTCCTCACGCCCGAGCAGTTGCAGACCTTCAGAGAGCTGCGCATCGACGCGCGCCGACAGCAACGCATCCGTCGCCGGCTCGAACGCGGCCTCCCCGCGCGCCGCCCCGCAGACCCCGCCGACCCCGCGCCCGACGCCCGCCCGCTCCGGCGCCTGCGCGAACGCCGCCGCGCGCTCGGCAGGCCGTAGGAGAGCCGTTAGCTGTTAGCCATTGGCTTTTAGCCCTCCGCATTCGCGAGCGGCGAACGCTCAAAGCCAGCACGCCGCCTGCGGATGCGGGGGGCTAAAAGCTAAAAGCCAACAGCTAACAGCTTTTACAGCTTGACGCACCCGCCCGTTATTGCGCATCATAAACCGCTCGCTATTGCCGACCGCATCAAAGCTCTAATTTCGGGCCGCGCCCCCGCGACTGCTTCCGTGAAGCCGCGGGCGCGCGGGGTTGAAGGTCGGCGCATCTTCCGCGCGTCCCGTTTCTCGTTCTCAGACTGCTCGCATGAATTTCGCCCTGCGCGCCCTGCTTGAGGTTCAGGAGACCACACTGCTCGCGGCGCGCGCCGCGCGCAGGCTATTCCGCCGCCCGACGTACTTCACCGAGATGATCGCGCAGATGGACGTGATAGGCGTCGGCTCGCTCACGATAATCCTGCTGACGGGCTTCTTCACGGGCGGCGTGCTCGCGCTGCAAACGTATCCCACGCTAAAATACTACGGCGCCCAGGATCAGACCGGGCGGCTCGTCGCGACGGCGCTCGTGCGCGAGCTGGGGCCGGTGCTTTCCGGGCTGATGGTGGCGGGCCGCGTCGCGTCGGCGATCGCGGCCGAGCTGGGCTCGATGGTCGTGTCGCAGCAGATAGACGCCATGCGCGCGCTCGGCACGGACCCCGTGCGAAAGCTCGTCGCGCCGCGCATCGTGGCGCTCGTGATAACGCTGCCGCTCCTGACGCTCATCGCCGACACGGTGGGCATAGGCGGCGGGTGGGTCGTCTCGACGAAGTTCTTCGGGCTAGTGTCTAGCTCCTTCATGGCGGCGGTCTGGGACGGCATGTCCACCGACGACATAATCGGCGGGTTCATCAAGTCGACGGCCTTCGCCTTCATCATCGGCACGGTGGCGTGCAGGCAGGGGCTCGCGACGGAGGGCGGCACCGTCGGCGTCGGGCGCTCGACGACGACCGCCGTCGTCGCGACCTCGATACTCGTCATCGTTGCCGACTACTTCATAACGCGCGGCCTCCAGATCATCTTCGGGCTGCCGGCGGGCTGAGTTGGTTTCGGACTCTCATGTCTTCAGCGGACGTGGAAATAAAGGAGCGCGACGACCCGCACACGACGCACGGCGGCGTGAGCCACGCCGCGCGCGAGTCCACCTTCCACGAGGTGGACGACCGCGAGCGCATCACGCCCGCGATAGAGTTCAAAGACGTGACCCTCTCGTTCGACGACCGCGTCATACTCGACGGCCTCAGCTTCACCGTCCAGAAGGGCGAGACGAAGGTGATCCTCGGCGGCTCGGGCGGCGGCAAGTCTACGACCATCAAGTTGATTCTCGGGCTCCTCAAGCCCGACTCCGGCCGCATCGTCGTCGACGGCGAGGACATCACCGAGTACACGGAGGCGCAGATGATGTCCGTGCGCAAGAAGATCGGCATGGTCTTCCAGGAGGGCGCGCTCTTCGACTCGCTATCGGTCTACGACAACGTCGCGTACCGCCTGCACGAGCAGGGCGTGCCCGAGGACGAGGTGGAGCAGGAGGTGCGCCGCATGCTCCGCTTCGTCAACCTCGAAGACGCGATAGACAAGATGCCGATCGAGCTCTCGGGCGGCATGCGCCGGCGCGTCGGCATCGCCCGCGCGCTCGTCGGCGGCCCGAAGATAGTCATGTTCGACGAGCCGACCGCCGGCCTCGACCCGCCCACTGCGCGCACGATATGCGAGCTGGCGATAAAGCTGCGCGACCTCGAAGACGTGTCATCAATCTTCGTCACGCACGAGATGAACAACGTCCAGTACCTGACGAGCGAGTACGCGGTCGTCAACGACGAGGGCGAGATAAACTTCGAGGAGGAGGGCCATCGCCTCTGCCTCGTCAACACGAAGGTCATCATGCTCCGCGACGGCAAGATACTCTTCGAGGGCACCGACGAGGCGCTCCACAAGAATAACGACGCCTACATCAAGCGGTTCATCCACGGACGCTAAAGAAAGGGGAAAGGAAAAAGGGGGAAGGAAAAAGGAGGACGAAGGCGGCGCCGCCGGCGGTCTTAACTTTTGCCTTTTCACTTTTGCCTTGAGAAGCCAATGCCTCCAGCAAAGAAGAGTTTCGGCGTGCGCGAGGTGCGCGTGGGGCTTCTGGTGGTCGTCGCCATCGGCGTGCTCATCTTCCTGATACTTAACGCGTCGGGCGACATCTCGCCCTTCTCGAAGAAGATTCACCTGCGCGCGCGCTTCCCCAACGCCGACGGCCTCCGCCCCGGCTCGGAGGTTCGGCTCGCGGGCGTGCGCATCGGCAAGGTCGACGACGTGCGGCTCCTGCCGCCCTCCGACAACCCCGACGAGAAGGTCGAGGCGTCCTTCTCCATCGACAGCGAGATCGACGGCCGCCCCGCCACAGACCTCATACGCAACGACTCGACCGCGCGCATGGCCTCGCCCTCCATCCTAGGCGCGGAGAAGATAATCAACGTCACGCCCGGCACCGCCATCGGCGAGCAGGTCAAGGACGGCGCGCTCCTCCCGCCCGGACAGGAGGGCGGCAGCTACGAGCAGCTCGCCGCCTCCGGCAACGAGCTCATGCAGCAGCTCAACAAGCTCTCCGTCCAGTTCACGGACATCGCGGGGAAGATTAACCAGGGTCAGGGCACCTTCGGCCGCTTCGTCAACGACGAGGCGTTCTACAACAACCTCAACTCCACCGTCCGCGACGTGAACGGCCTCATACGCCAGATACAGACGGGCGACGGCTCCGCGGGCCGCTTCGTCAACGACCCCGCGCTCTACAACAACCTCAACAACGTCAGCCAGTCCCTGCAGGCCATCGCCGACGACCTCCGACAGGGCCGCGGCACCGCCGGCAAGTTCCTCACCGACGACGCCCTCTACAACGAGGCGCGCGGCTCCATCTCGCGCTTCAACCGCTCCGTCGACGAGATAAACGTCATCGTCTCAGACCTCCGACAGGGCCGCGGCACAGCGGGCAAACTCCTCACCGACGAGGCCATCTACAACGACGCCCGCGCCGCCATCGCCCGCTTCAACACCGCCGCCGAGCGCATAGACAACGTCGTCTCCGGCATCCAACGCGGCGAAGGCACCGCCGGCAAACTCCTCACCGACGACCAGCTCTACAACAACGTCAACCAACTCTCCGCCGAGTCCGTCAAACTCATCTACGACTTCCGCCAGAACCCCAAAAAGTACCTCACCATAAAATTCGAACTCTTCTGAGCGGGGGGG
>DATLMC010000115.1:0-36029 GCA_035537435.1 Pyrinomonadaceae bacterium
CCCCCCCGCCGCCGGATCATTCTCGGCACTCTTAACTACGCCTGCCGATCCCTAGCGTTAATCACCTCCAACCCGGTCGTGTACGGCAGCAACGCTTCCGGTATCCTCACCGATCCGTCCGCCCGCTGGTAGTTCTCCAGAATCGCGAGCCACGTGCGACCGACGGCGAGGCCGGAGCCGTTGAGCGTGTGGACGTATTCGGGCTTGCCGTTGGGCTCGCGGCGGAAGCGTATCTGCGCGCGGCGCGCCTGGAACGCCTCGCAGTTCGAGCAGGAGGAGATTTCGCGGAAGGTCTGTTGCGAGGGCAGCCAGACCTCGATGTCGTAGGTCTTCGCGGCGGAGAAGCCGAGGTCGCCGGTCGAGAGCGCGACGACGCGGTAGTGCAGGCCGAGGAGTTGCAGCACGCGCTCGGCGTTGCGCGTCAGGGATTCGAGTTCGTCGTAAGAGTCTTCGGGGCGCGTGAGCTTCACCAGCTCGACCTTCTCGAACTGGTGCTGGCGGATGAGGCCGCGCGTGTCGCGACCGTAGGAGCCGGCCTCGGAGCGGAAGCAGGGCGAGTAGGCGACAGACTTGAGCGGGAGGTCTGCGGCGTCGAGCATCTCCTCGCGGTGGATGTTCGTGACGGGCACTTCCGCCGTGGGGCTCAGGTAGAGCCCGCGCTCGTCCGTCAGCTTGAACAAGTCCTGCTCGAATTTGGGGAGCTGCCCCGTGCCGAAGAGCGCGTCGCCGTTGACGATGAAGGGCGGCAGCGTCTCCTCGTAGCCGTGCTCGCGCGTGTGCAGGTCGAGCATGAAGTTGACGAGGGCGCGCGAGAGCATCGCACCCGCGCCACGCAGGATCGCGAAGCGCGCGCCCGCGATCTTCGACGCGCGCTCCGTGTCGAGGATGCCGAGGCTCGTGCCGAGATCGACGTGATCCTTCGCGTCGAAGTCGAACGCGGGCGGCTCGCCCCAGCGCCGCACCTCTTCGTTCGCGGACTCGTCCGCGCCGACGGGCACGCTCGCGTGCGGCACGTTCGGGAGCGCGGACAAAAGCTCCTTCATCTTCGACTCGGCCTCGTCGCGCTGCCGTTCCAGTTCCGCGACACGGTCCTTCAACTCGCCGACCGCCCTGCGCTGCGACTCCGCCTCGTCCTTCCGCCCTGACTTCATCAGCGCGCCGATCTCTTTGCTCGCCGCGTTGCGCTCGGCGTTCAAGCCGTCCGACTCACTGATGACGCGGCGTCGCTCGGCATCCATGCGCGCGAAGTCGTCGAGCGGCGCGGTCGCGTGGTTGCGCGCTTCGAGCGCGGCGCGCACGCGTTCGAGGTTTTCGCGGACGAAGTGGAGATCGAGCATTTGCCGGTGTCCTTCGCGGTGTGATAGAAACTCAAGAGCCTAAACAGCGCACGCAAACGAAAAAGCCAACCTAGCCGACGCTTCGCGAGCGTGTCAAGGAAGGGGGCAGTTAGCGATTAGCTGTTAGCGATTAGCCGATCAAAGAGGCATAGCTAACAGCTAACAGCTAACAGCTAACAGCTACTCATGCCACAGAAGATTCGTAAAGCCGTCTTTCCCGCCGCGGGGCTCGGCACGCGCTTCCTGCCCGCGACGAAGGCTTCGCCGAAGGAGATGCTGCCGCTCGTCGACAAGCCTCTGATCCAGTACGTCGTCGAGGAGGCGGTCGGGTCGGGCGTCGAGTCGATCCTGATCGTCACGAGCCGGGGCAAGACCGTCATCGAGGATCACTTCGACATCTCGTTCGAGCTGGAGCAACTCTTGCGCGAGCGCGGCAAGGACGAGGCGCGGCGCGGGGTGCGGGCGATCTCGGAGATGGCGCGGGTCTCCTACGTCCGCCAGCGCGAGGCGCTGGGGCTCGGTCACGCCGTCTTGCAGGCCCGCGACTTCGTCGGCGACGAGCCCTTCGCCGTCCTGCTAGCCGACGACATCGTCGACGCGGAAGTGCCCGCGCTCAGGCAGATGATGCGCGTCTACGAAGAGTTCGACGCGCCGGTGCTCGGCACGATGCGGGTCGAGGGCGAAGCGATCTCGCGCTTCGGCGTGATCGACGCGGACGAGGCGTCGGACGGCGTCTACAAGATCAAGGACATGATCGAGAAGCCGCCCTTCCGGGAAGCGCCGTCCGACCTCGCGATCATCGGCCGCTACATCCTGACGCCCGACATCTTCGCGGAGATCGAGCGCACGCCGCGCGGCGCGGGCGGCGAATTCCAGATCACAGACGCGATGCGCTCGCTCCTGAAGAAGCGCCCCTTCTACGCCGTTAGATTTGAGGGCACGCGCCACGACGCGGGCGACAAGCTCGGCTTCCTCGTCGCGACGGTCGAGTTCGCTCTCAAGCGGCCCGACCTCGCGCCGCAGTTCAAGCAGTACCTGCGCTCGCTGAAACTGGACGACTGACGACAAACACATGATCAGCCCGAACGACAGCGCGAAGCCCTTCGCCGGGCGCGCGGCAATCGTGACCGGAGCGTCGCGCGGCATCGGCCGCGCCGTCGCGCTCGAACTCGCGCGCCGCGGCGCGTCCGTCGCCTTCAACTACGCGAAGAGCGCCCAGGCCGCCGAACAGTTGAAGGCGGAGATCGAGAGCCTGGGCGTCGCGGCAATCGCCGCCCAGTGCGACGTGGCGCAGACGGGCGCCGCCGCCGAGATGGTCAAGCAGACGAAGGACGCCTTCGGCCGCATCGACTTCCTCGTCAACAACGCCGGCATCACGCGCGACGGGCTCATCCTGAGGATGAAGGAGGACGACTGGGACGCGGTCGTCGACACGAACCTCAAGGGCGCCTGGAACTTCTCGAAAGCCGCGCTGCGCTTCATGCTCCGGCAGGAGGGGGGCGGATCGGTTCTGAACGTCACGTCGATCAGCGGCCTGGTCGGGATGGCCGGGCAGTCGAACTACTCCGCGTCGAAAGCCGGGATGATCGGTCTGACGAAGTCCCTCGCCAGGGAGGTCGCGAGCCGCGGGGTGACGGTCAACGCGCTCGCGCTCGGCCTCGTGGACACCGAGATGTCCGGCGCGCTCGACGAGGCTTACCGCGCCAGGCTGACGGAGCAGATTCCGCTCGGTCGCTTCGCACAGCCCGAAGAGATCGCAGAGATCGCCTGCTTCCTCCTGTCGCCGTCGGCGCGCTACATCACAGGGCAGGTGATACAGGTCGACGGCGGTCTGGCGATGTGAGTCTCGGCTTGAGTCGCGCGTTGCGGGAAATCTCTCGGCGTAAAAAGAAAGGAGCCGCGTTAGCTTGGGGGGCTAACGCGGCGAAAACTTTTGGGCAGGCTCGGAGACTCAGGGTGGCGTTGGTTGGTGCTGGAGATCGTCACCTACGGGCGATCCGGATGCTTTGGACGGTGCGTTTAGACGGGCGAGAATAATTGCATGACCGGCGGAAATTAAGATTCGCTAGACCCGTTCGCACCCTGCGACCAGCAGACTCTTCAAAAAACTGTTAAGAACTTGGTTGCCTGAACTCGTGTGTGAAATTACACCAAAACTCCGTGAGGTGTCAAGAACAAAATGCGAAGTTTTCTCCACAAATTTGTAACACTCGACGCCTGATGCTGCTAAGTCGTTGATATATAAGGGAAACGGGCGTCTAAAATTTTTGCGGTTTGGCGCTAAAGAGAGTGTCTTGTGATGGCGTTGACGAGCTTTCGGTGAATTCTTTTACAAGTTCTTTGCCATACAGGTCTGGCTCACCGGCGGGGCGCGTCTTCCATCGCTTGTGAATCCAGAGCCACTGATCCGGATATTTACGGATTTGCGCTTCGACGGCGGCGGTAAAGCGCGCGGTGTTGACCTCAACGTCGCTCTCGTGATCGCCCGTGCGGACGAGTTCGACGATGGGGCTGCCGTGGAAGACGTAGCGCCCTCGCTCCTCGTGCCAGGGCGCGACGACCGGGATGACGGAGGCGTCGGTGCGCAGGGCGAGGACGGCGATGCCGCTCGTCGTGCAGGCGGGGCGGCCGAAGAAGGGGACGAAGACGCCCTCGTGCGGCTGCGTGTTGAGGTCTGCGAGGATGCCGAGCGTGCCGCCCTCGCGCAGGAGCTTGAGCGCCGAACGCGCCGCCATCTTCTTGTCGATGGAGCGGTTCCCGAAGCGCGTCCTGACGCGGTCGGTCAACTCCTCGACGCGCGGGTTGTCGAGCCGGCGCACCATGAAGCTGATCGGGTTGTACAGGGCGGAGTGTGCGAAGGAGAGCACTTCCCACGCGCCGAGGTGCGCGGTCAGGAAAATGATCCCGCGCCCGCGCGCCTGCGCCTCGTGGAGGATTTCGATGCCGTCGTACTCGACCAGGCCGCGCAGGTCTTCCGCCGTCATGCGCGGGAAGTGGCTGAAGTAGCCGAGCTGTCGACCGAGACCGACCATTGAGCGGCGCAGGGTGCGACGCCTCTCCGCTTCGCCCATTTCGGGGAATGCGAGCCGGAGGTTGCGCAGACCCGTGCGACGCAAGCCGCCCGCGAGCGCGTAAGCCGCGTGACCCGTCCCGCGCCCCAGCGCGACCGCCGCGCGAAGCGGCAACAGTCCGAGCACGCCGAGGAGCGCGCGCACCGCCGCGTATTCCAAGTAGGTCTGAAGTTTCGCGCGCTGTTTAGCCATTATTTCGCCCGGTCGGAAGAGAACCGGCAGTTTAACGCGGCGGCTCGGCGGCTGGCAAACGGGCAAAGAATAGTCAGTCGTCCGCAGTCGGTTGTCCATTGTCAGTTGTCCGTCGTCCGTGGTCAGTAGAAGGGTTGGCGTGAGGTCGGGTATCATTTCTCGTGGACAGCTTCTAAAGCCTTCCTGACCGCGGACGACGGACAACTGACCACGGACCAACTTCATGCCTTCCGGGAAGACACACGACGCGATCACGATGCTGCTGGCGGTGCCGACGTTCGTCGCGGCGTGGGGAGTGATGGGGAGCGTCATGCTGGCGGGCGTCGTGACGGCGGCGACCATCTTCGGCGGTTTGATGTTCGGTCCCGACCTCGACATCCAGTCGCGGCAGTACACGCGCTGGGGCGCGTTGCGCTTCCTGTGGCTCCCTTACAAGCTGCTCTTCCGCCACCGCTCGCGGTGGTCGCACGGGATCGTCTTCGGCACGCTGATCCGCGTCGTCTACTTCGTCGGCGTGCTCGCGCTCGTCGCGGCGGTCGGATTCTACCTCTACATGAGTTACGTCGTCGGCGAGCCGCCGGACGCGGAAGAGTACCTGCGCGCGTGGAGGGGGTTCGAGGCGGGCTTAAAGTGGCGGGGGGCGTTCAAGGACATCACGCTCGCCACGCTCGCGGGGCTCTGGTGGGGCGCGGCCA
Source organism: Pyrinomonadaceae bacterium (assembly GCA_035537435.1). Taxonomy (GTDB): domain Bacteria; phylum Acidobacteriota; class Blastocatellia; order Pyrinomonadales; family Pyrinomonadaceae; genus JAIVGV01. The sequence continues at coordinate 5,296 of DATLMC010000115.1, forward strand.
GCCACACCGTCACGGACGTGACGTGGTCGGTGCTGCGCAAAGGCTCGCAACTCTTCTAAAGACCGTGACGGGTGAACCGTGACGAGTGACGGGGAAGAAATAGTTTTCACCTGTCACCCGTCACGGTTCACCCGTCACGGTCTTCTTCTTGTCACCCGTCACGGTTCACCTGTCACGGCTTTCTTTCAGTGCCCGGCGCGCGTCTGCATGAGGCGGAACGCCTGCCGTCTGATGCCGTCGGGAACGTTGCGGTTCTGCGAGAGCGCTTGCAGGTCTCGCGGCTGGAGGCGCGGGAGGATGCTGAGCGCGGCGGCGAGGGGCGTGCGCGGGTTGCGCGCGAGGTTGTGGATGACGGGGTAGACGCGTGCCCACGCGCGGTTCATCGCGATCTGGCGGAGCACGTCCTCGCTGACGGTGCGCATCGCGGCGATGGTCTCCACCTCCTTGTCGGTGATGCGCGGGTTATGGACGACGGCGGTCGAGACGACTTTGTTGCCGTCGCGGATGAGGATGGCGCGCGCCTCGCGGTCGCCCTTCATCCCCAGCTTGATGCGATCCTTGACGCTCATCAGCATGATCCGGCGGATGAGCGAGACGCGTTCGGGCGCCATCTCGCCGACCTCCGCCGCGGTCTCCGAGATGATCCGCTCCAGGGTCGCCGCGCGCTCCTCCTCGCTCTCCGCCAGCAGCTCTTCGAGCCGCTCCGAGGGCATCCACGAATCGTCCAACTCGTCGTCCGAGACCTCAACGTGCTCGGCCAGGAGCCAGGCGTCGTCGAAGCTGAGCCCGCTCGGCGCGCCGATGGACTCGGCCGACTCGACGAACTCCGCGGCGGCCGAGAGCCCGCGCGCGCGCATCTCTTCGGCGACCTGGCGGGCGCCGCGCTCCTTCTCGAAGAACTCCTGCCGGACTTCCCTCGCGCGCCGCTCCGCCTCGAAGGTGCGCGCCGGGTTCGCGAGCACCGCGTCGATGATGGCGGGCGCGCGGATCAGCCGCTGCTGGTTGACGGTGATGAGTTCGAGCAGCGCCCCGTCGCCCGCCCCGGCGGCGAGCGTGACGACCGCCGCGTCGGGCGTGCGCGCGTTCAACGCCAACGCCTCATGTACGGCCCGCCCCGCGTCAGAGCGCCCGGCGAGGTGCGAGAGCACCCGCGGCGACGTGGCTTCGGAAGACGCCGCGCCGAGGAGAACTTCCGGGGGCTGCTCGGCGAGCGTCGCCCCGGCGGCCTGCGCGATTCCGCCGTCGGCGTCCGCAGACAGGCAGACGAGCACTTCGAGCAGGTCTTCCGCCGAGAGCGGGAGCAGCCCGCGCGCCGCCATCGCCCGCGCTTGGGCCGGGGCCGTGCCGCCGATAATCGCCTGCACGACCGGGTTCGTCGATGTGGTCTCCGAACTCATCAAAAGTGTTTAGGCTAAAAGTTGCGCCGTGAGGGATCGCTGCGCAGTCGGGAAACCGCAGACGCCGCCGACGGGTCAGTGGATGTCGAAGCCGTACTGAATGGTGACTGATTGCGAGACGGGTCGCCCGTCCTTCGTCGCGGGCGTGAACCTGATCTGGCGCGCGACGCTCATCGCCTGCTCGGTCAATCCGTTAGGCAGTCTCCTCAGCGCGAGGACGTGATCGACCGTGCCGTCGGCGGCGAGAACCATGCGTAAGACGACCACGCCCTTCGTCTTGCCCTGGCGGGCGGCTTCCGTGTAGGTCGCCTCCGGCTTGCGGATGATGACGGCCTTCTCCGGTAAGTCGGGCCTGAAATAGACGGCGTCTTGCCCGTCCGAGGTGAGCGCCCGCGCGTAAAAGTTCAAGCTCTCCAACTGGCCGCGCCAGAAGTCAGGGTCTTTCGGGCCGAGCTGAAGGTACTGTTCGACGCCCTCCGCAGCCCGCGCGTAGTCCGCGGCGAGGAGGGCGCGCCGCGCCCTGCGATCTTCCGGGCTCGCCAGCTCGTACTCGCGCTGCTCGCGGGAGACGGCGGGGAGGTCGGGGGCGATGCGGGAGAAGCGCAAGTCGATCACCTTCTCCAACGCTTTGCGCGCCTCCTTCTCCTTCCCCAGTTTCGAGTAGGCGAGGCCGAGGTGCTGCCAGGCGTCCGCGTCGTTTTCGTCTCTCTCCGCCGCCCGCTGTAGAACCTCGGCGGCTTCCTTGAAATCTCCCCGCTGATAGAGTTCGATGCCGCGCGCCACTTCCTGACCCTGAGAATCCTGCGGCGTCGGCGACTGCCCCCGCGCGTGCGCGCCCGTAAACAGCACGCACGCACACGCGAGGGACGAAATGAGGCACACTGCGGAGGGTTTATGAAGTCTCTTCATCGTCGCCTCCCCTAGTCGGCCGCGCTCACGCGCCGCAGCACTTCTTGTACTTCTTACCCGATCCGCACGGGCAGGGATCGTTCCTGCCCACTTTGGGCTGGCTGCGGGTGACGGTCTTGGAAGCGCCCGCCTCCTCGCCCGCGGCGGCAGCGCCCTGGTTCGGCCCCGTGAACATCATCGAGGTGGGCCGGGAGCGCCGCCGCTGCTGCAACTGCTCCGGCGCTTGCTCCGCCACCACCTGAAGGTTGAAGAGCGAGCGGATGGTGAAGGTGTCGATGCGATCTAACATCGCCTGGAAGAGATCGAAGCTCTCCTTCTTGTACTCGACGAGCGGGTCTTTCTGCCCGTATCCCACCAAGCCGATGCCCTGCTTCAGGTGGTCGAGCGCGAGGAGGTGATCCTTCCACTGCGCGTCGATGATGTTGAGCATGATGATGCGCTCGTAGGTGCGCATCGCCTCGACGCCGACCTGCGCCTCCTTCTCGGCGTACTTCGCCTTCAGCTTCTCCCAGACCGACTGCTCGACCTCCTCCGCGGTCGCCCGCCCGAAGTCCACCCCCTCGGCGTCGGCGTCGAAGGCGTAGACGGACTGCAACTGGATTTTGAAGTTCTCCACGTCCCAGTCGTCCACGCCCGCCTCAGGGTCGATGTACTGCTTGACCATGTCGCGCATCAGGTCGTGCGCGACGCCGCCGTCGCCGACGAGGAATTCGCGCTGGTCGGGCTCCTCCATCAACTGGCGGCGCAGGCCGTAGATCGTCTCGCGCTGCTTGTTCATCACGTCGTCGTACTGGAGGAGGTGCTTGCGCGACTCGAAGTTGCGACCCTCGACCGACTTCTGCGCCGACTCGATGCGCTTCGAGACCATCTTCGACTCGATGGCGACGCCCTCCTCCATGCCGAGACGCTGCATCAGCGCTTTAACTTTATCCCCCGCGAAGATGCGCATCAGATCGTCTTCGAGCGAGAGGAAGAAGCGCGACGAGCCGGGGTCGCCCTGGCGGCCCGAGCGGCCGCGCAACTGGTTGTCGATGCGCCGCGCCTCGTGCCGCTCCGTCCCGATGATGTGCAGGCCGCCCGCCGCGACGACCTCCTTGTGCTCCTCGTCGACGATGCGCTTGGCGCGCGCCAGAGCCTCTTCCATCTGCTCCTCGGTCGCCTCGTCCGGGTCGATCTCGTCCTGCTTCAGAAACTCGCGCGCCATGAACTCGGCGTTCCCGCCCAGGAGGATGTCGGTGCCGCGACCAGCCATGTTGGTCGCGATGGTGACGGAACCTTTGCGGCCCGCCTGCGCGACGATCTCCGCCTCGCGGTCGTGGTACTTGGCGTTCAAGACGTTGTGCGGGACGCCCGCCTTCTGGAGCTTGCGCGCCAGCAGCTCGGAGTTCTCGACCGAGACCGTGCCGACCAGAGTCGGCTGCCCCTTCTCGTAGCACTCCCTGATCTCCTCGACCACGGCGTCCCACTTCTCGCCGATGGTGCGGAAGATCATGTCGGGGTGATCGCGCCTGACCATCGGGCGGTGCGTCGGGATGACCGCCACGTCGAGCTTGTAGGTCGAGTCGAACTCGGCGGCCTCGGTGTAGGCCGTGCCGGTCATGCCGGAGAGCTTTTCGTAGAGGCGGAAGTAGTTCTGCAAGGTAATCGTCGCGAGCGTCTGGTTCTCGCGCTCGATCTTGACGCCCTCTTTCGCCTCCACCGCCTGGTGCAATCCGTCCGACCAGCGCCGACCCGGCATCGTGCGGCCCGTGAACTCGTCGACGATGATCACCTCGCCGTCGCGGATGATGTACTGGTGATCGAGCTTGTAGAGCGTGTGCGCCTTCAGAGCCTGCTCGACGCAGTGGAGCATCTCCATGTTCGACGGGTCGTAGAGGTTGCCGACGCCGAGCAGTTGCTCGGCGCGATCCACGCCCTCCTCCGTGAGCACGGCGGTGTGCTGCTTCTCGTCGACGACGTAGTCGCCCGTCATCTTCTTCTTGCCCGAACCGGGCTCGGTCTCCTCCGTGCCGCGCTTCAAGTGCGGGATGATCGCGTCCGCCTTGTAATACTTGTCGGTCGCCTCGTCCGAGGGGCCGGAGATGATGAGGGGCGTGCGCGCCTCGTCGATCAGGATCGAATCGACCTCGTCGACGACGGCGTGGTAGTGGCCGCGCTGGACGCAGGTCGCCAGATCGAACTTCATGTTGTCGCGCAGGTAGTCGAAGCCGAACTCGTTGTTCGTCCCGTAGGTGATGTCGGCGGCGTAGGCGTCCTTGCGCTCCCAGTCGTCCATGTCGTTCTGGATGACGCCGACCGAGAGACCCAGGAAACGATAGATGCGCCCCATCCACTCGGCGTCGCGCGAGGCGAGGTAGTCGTTGACGGTGACGACGTGGACGCCGCGGCCCGTGAGCGCGTTGAGGTACGCGGGCAGCGTCGCGACGAGCGTCTTGCCCTCGCCCGTGCGCATCTCGGCGATCTTGCCCTCGTGGAGCGCGATGCCGCCGATGATCTGCACGTCGAAGTGGCGCATCCCGGTCGAGCGCACCGAAGCCTCGCGCCCGACGGCGAACGCCTCCGGCAGAATCTCGTCAAGCGCGCGCCGCTCGCGGCGCTTGCGCTCCTCCGGGCTCGTCGCGCCCTCGACGGCGCGCGCGATCCGCTCCTTAAACTCGGCGGTGCGCGCCCTCAGCTCGTCGTCCGAGAGCGACTTGACCGACGCCTCCAGCTCGTTGACGCGGGCGACAGTCGGTTGCAGGGTCTTCAGGTAACGCTGGTTCTGGCTGCCGAAAACTTTAGTGAGAAACTTGTCGATCATGGCTTTATCCTTTAGCAGTCAGCAGTCAGCAGTCAGTCAAAGACTTTGATTCTGATTACTAACTTCTGATCGCCTTCCCCGAACGCGCGGCAAAATCTACCGCCACGGCGCACGAATATGCGCGCGAGAGGCGCAACGTGCGATTCTAAGTGAGCGTGGGTGACGGGGCAAGCGGGTCGCTTCCGCGACGGCCGCCCCGCGCTTGCGGGTTCAGGGGAGTGAGAGGCTTTGGCGGAGGAGGTTGCCGAGCTGTTCGCGCGACATTTCGAGCTTGACGGCGAACTGCTTGCCGCTCGCGGAGACTTTCAGGCCGTTGAGCAGGGCCGCCGAGTTCGCCCCGCGCTGTTGCAGGGAGGCGATGCGGACGAGCCCTTCGTAGCCGCGCGCGAGCTGTTGCGCCCGTTCGGCCGAGGGGGCTTCGAAGTTGAGGCTGGCGAGGCTCGTCCGCGCGTCGAGCCGGAAGCGCATGTGGACGTGGAGGGCGTCCTTAAAAACCGCGAGCAGGCGGCTGTCGCTGACGGCGGAGATGAAATCCCGCGCCAGCTCGCGCCAGTGATCGCTGCCGGCCGACGCGCCGCCGATGGCGACGTTGCCGAGCGCCCCGTCCTCCGCGCGGTCGGCTTCGACCGTGAAGTCGAAAGTGTCGTCGGCGGTCAAAGACCCGTCGGCGCGCAGGCGCAGGGCCTTCGCCAGCAGGTCTCTGAAGGGGCTCAGGTTGACGGTGGGGACGGGTGCCGTCTCGGCCTCCTGCGGCGCGCTCGGCGTCTCCGGCGGAGACGCTTGCGCCCGCGCGGGCGCGGCCAGCGCGGCGCAGAAGACGAGCGAGCCGACGAGCGCGCGCCAGATGAGCTGCTGCTGCGGGGGCGTCGGCGCGTGCCGCGCCTGTTTGTGAGACTCGTTCGCCATCGTCTCTAGTTTAACGTGAGGGGGCGCGGCTTTCAACCGGCGCGCAGACCTCCGCGGCGCGTCCGTCGCGTCACTCGCCGGGCGGCGTCGGCTTGTTCTTCTCCGTGATCTTCGAGAGCAGCGCGCCCGCGTCCTTGCGCGGCATCTGGAGGGTGAGGACGACCTGCTTCTCCTCGTTGTTGATCTTGACGCTCTTGAAGATCGCCTCCTCGTCCTGCCCCTTCTTGCTGAGCGCGCCGAGCCAGAGCATCCCGTTGTAGGCGTTCGTCTTCTTCGACGCCAGATCGGCGCTCTCCAGCTCCGTCATCACGCGCACGGAGACCTGTTTGTCGTCGAGCCTGACTTTCATGTGCAGGTGGCGCGCGCCGTCCAGCACCTTGAGCAGCTCGCTGTCGCTGAGCGCCGCGATGAAGTCTTTCGCCAACTGGTGCAGTTTGGGATCGCTCGCCGACGCGCCCGTGATCTCGACGTGCGCGAGCTTGCCGTTGTCCTGCCGGTCGGCCTCGACCGACATTTCGAGCGTGCCCGTGAGATCGATCTCGCCCGCGTCCTTCATCTTCTTGCCCTGCGCGAGCAAGTCCTCGAAGGGCTTCGTGTTGATCTCCGGAAACTTCTCCTGGTTCGCTTCCTTCAACTTCTGCTCCGCGTCCTCGACCGACTTCGGATCGGCGGGCGAAGCGGAAGCGTCCGCGCCCTTCGCCTTCTCGCCCTGCGCCGCGTCCTCGGCCGCCTTCGGAGAGGGCGACGCCTCGGGCGACGGCGAAGGCGTCGGCTTAACCTTGACGGGCTTCGGCGTCGGCTCGGGCGTCGGGTTCACGGTCGCGACGAACTTCGGATCGTCGGGCGACGGCGGGGCGGGCGGCGCGGTCTGCGAGGCGACTTCGAAGTAGCCCGCCGGGTAGTAGAGCTTCTGCGCGGCGAGGTTGACGAGCACGGCGCGCTCGTAAACTTCCGTCTTCTGGTAATCCTTGCTCACGACGCGGAAGCCCGCGAGCTGGTTGGCGAGCGAGAAGGTGTCGCGCACCGCCGGGACGTAGACGAGCGCGGCGAGGAGCAGCGCGTGCAGGGCGACGGAGCCGCCGACCCAGCGCACGAACCTGCGCGCCCGCGTCTCGGCATCGCCTTCGAGCGCGTAGTGTGTCTGAAAAATCTCTGCCATGAACTTTTCCACCCGCGGCCCGGTCGCGCACAAAAAAAAATCTGCGGGTCGCCTTCTTCGTACCGACTCCGCGCGCCCAAGCCGCCCCTGCAACCCCTTTAGACGTTCCGGCTCGCCGGATCGTTGCGGACGCGAGGGAGAAAACCCGCCCGCGCCCGTTAAAGTTTTGTAAAGGCTTTGGTTTAAGGCTCTATTATGCCACGTAACGCAGGGGGCGGACGAGGGCGCGGCGGCGGCGCGGGGCGCGGTCGCGCCGGCTCGCGCGCGGGCTCACGACGCGACGGCGGCGCGCGGCGCACTCAGGGCTCGCGCCCGCAGCAGCCGACGCCCGCGGGCGGCGACTCAATCGAGCGCACGGCGTTGCGCGCCGCGCGCGACCGCGACGTGCGCCGACTGCTCGAAGGCATCGGCACGCCGGCAGCGTCCGAGTTCAAGCCCGACCCGTTCCAACTGGAAGCCCTCGCCGCGCTGGAGCATGAAGACGTGCTCGTCACCGCGCCGACGGGCAGCGGCAAGACCTGGATCGCGCGCGAGGAGATTCGCCGCCTGCTCGCTCAGGGTAAGCGCGCGTGGTACACGAGCCCGCTCAAGGCCCTGACGAACTCGAAGTATCACGAGTTCGCGGAAGCCTTCGGCGCGGGCAGCGTCGGCATCCTCACCGGCGACCGCAAGGAGAACTCTGACGCGCCGCTCGTCGTCGGCACGACCGAGGTCTACCGCAACCAGCTCTTCGACGCGATGCGCGAGGGGCGGCAGCTCCGCACAGACCTGGTCATCCTCGACGAGGCGCACTACCTCGCCGACGAGGAGCGCGGTCACGTCTGGGAGGAGGCGATCATCTTGACGCCGCCCCGCGTGCGGATGCTCCTGCTCTCGGCGACCGTCGGGAACGCCGCCGAGTTCGCCGCGTGGGTGGGCGAGGTGAGGGGCGTGCGGTGCGGCGTCGTCGAGCGGCCGGGCGCGCGACCCGTCCCCTTGCGCGCCGCCTTCCTCTACCCCGAAGGACAACTCGCGCCCTTGACGGACGACACGGGTCGCTTCAACCACCAGATCGCGGACTTCCTACAGCACGCCAACGCGCGCCGCGCCGCCCCGCACTCGCGCTGGGGCGAGCGGCGCGACCCGGCGCGACCCCAGCGGATGAACATGCCGGAGATGCCGCCCGCCTCGCTCTTGGCCGCGCTCTCGGCTTACGATCTGCTGCCCGCCATCGTCTTTCTCCCGACGCGCAAACGCTGCGACGAGTCGGCGGCGGAGGCGTCGCTCGGCCGGCGCGGCGGCGAAGAGGGGAGGCGCGAGGCGCGACGCGCGCTGATGCGCGAGTTCGCAGAGGCGCACCCCGAAGTGAAGAAGCACCGACACTGGGACGTGACGCTGCGCGGCGGCGTCGCCGCGCACCACGCGGGACATCTGCCCGCGTGGAAACTGCTGATCGAAAAACTGATGAGCGCCGGCTTACTCGACGCGATCTTCGCGACCGCGACCGTCGCCGCGGGCGTCGATTTCCCCGCGCGCACGGTGGTCGTCACGAACGTCGACGCGCGCACCGGAAGGGGCTGGCGCAACCTGTCGGCTTCGGAGTTTCAGCAGATGACGGGGCGCGCAGGGAGGCGCGGGCGCGACCGCGTCGGCTTCGTCGTCGCCGCGCCCGGAATGCACCAGGAGCCGCAGAAACTGGCGACGCTCTTGCAGTCGCCGCCCGATCCTCTGGAGAGTCAGTTCCGCGCGACCTACACGACGCTCCTGAATCTGCTCGACGCCTACGGCGACTTCGCGCACGTCCGCGAGATCGCCTCGCGCAGTTTCGCGCACCGCGAGACGCTCGACCGCGTCGTCCGACTCGAACGAAGGCGCGACGAGGCGGAGCGGCGCATCGAGTCGAAACTCAAGGACGCCGGCTGCGATCTCCCGACCGGAGTCGCGCGCGGTCTGGAGCGACTGGCGAGCGCGCGCGACAGGCTGCTGACGGGCGCGCCGCACACGCGCTTTGAAGTCTTCTTAAGTTGGCTCGACGAGGTGGTCGCGCCCGGCCGCGTCGTCGGCGTCGGGCGCAACAGCCGTCGGCTCGTCTTCGTCACCGAGCGGCGCGAGGGCAGTCTCGTCGGCCTGCGCGAGGACGGGCGGCGCGCCACGCTCTCGCTCGACCGCGTCGGTCGCGTCTACGAAGAGGTCTACCCGCGCACGGAGAACGCGCGCGACGCGGCCTTCGCAGACGTGCTGGCGGGGCGTGCGACCTTGATGCCGGAGCCGCGCCTGCGCGACGCGCGCGCGCAGTCGGACGAGGCGGTCGCGCTGATCAACGATCTAATGGACGAGCTGTCGGGCGTCACCCGCGGCGGGCGTCGGGGCGGCGACAGGCGCGGCGCGGAGTTGAGCGACGAGGAACGCTCGCGCTGCCGCGACGCGCTCTGGTCGGTCGTGCAGGAGGCTTCCGAAGTCGAGCAGACGGAGCGGCGCATCGAAGTCTTGCGCGGCGAGGTGTGGGAGCCCTTCGAGCGCAGGGCGCGCGTGCTCGAACACTTCGGCTACCTGGACTACGCGCGCGAGCGCGTCACCGAGCGCGGTCGCTGGCTCGCAGACCTCAGGCTCGACCGGCCGCTCTTAGTCGGCGAGGCGATTGAGCGGAACCTCTTCGCCGCGCTCGACGCGCCGCGCACCGCCGGGGTCGTCGCCGCGCTCGCCGCCGACTCCGACCGCGACTTCGGCCAGATCGAACTCGAAGACGGCCTCGTGCGCGCCCTCTCCGAGTTCGAGCGCATCGCCTTCGACGTGGCGACCGTCGAATGGCAGCACGAGTTGGAGCCGGCCGAAGAGTTCAACTTCTCGGCGGCGGCGGCGGCCGCGCGCTGGGCGCGCGGCGCGGACTGGGCGACCCTCGTGCGCGAGACGCGCGCCGAGGAGGGCGATCTCTTCCGCATGCTCTCGCGCGCGGGCGAATCGCTCCTGCAGATCGGCAACCTGCGGGAGACGCACGCGAAATCGGCGCGCGTCGCGGCGGAAGCCGCCGCGGCGATCCTTCGCGAGCCCGTGCGGACGGACGAAGTGTTGTAGCCGCGCGCGAACTAGAGGAAGCTGTTTGGGAAGTCCCGGAGGGACTAGATGTGTATGGCCCCGGCATCTCTTAGAGCCTCTAACAAAACAGGAATAAATGTAGGGGCAGGGCTTGTCCCTGCCCGGCGGTCGCTAACGACCCGCGTCGTGTTAATGATTCAACGCGAGCAGGGACAAGCCCTGCCCCTACATGCTCGCCCCGCCGCGGAGTTTTGTTAGGCGCTCTTAACGTCTCAGAGCCCCGTCAGGGGCGGCTTGTGACATGCCGCCCCTACGGAGCTTGAACTCTGTTAGCCCACCGGGGCTATAAACATTCCGTCCCTCCGGGACTCCCTAGCAGCTTCTAATGTGGACTTTCCGAACAGCTTCTAAGTGAGTGACGGGCGGTTGAAGTTTTTCATGAGCGAGGGGTGGCGAGTAAGAATGCGTGTCGGCGTGTTCGTTCTGAGTCTGCTGGCGTGCGTTACGCTCGCGGGTTGCGCGAAGGGGGTGAGGCGAGCTTTGGGTGAGAGCGGGGCGGCAGGGGCGCAAGTGCAGGGCGCGGGGGCGGCGCGGAAGGCGGAACCCGTCGTCTACGTCGCGCTGGGTGATTCGACCGGCGTCGGCGTGGGCGCGCAGAAAGGGGGCGGCTACGTCGCGCGCCTCTTCGAGCGGGTGGGGCGCGAGCGGGCCGGCTCGCGCGTCGTTAACCTGTGCGTGAGCGGCGCGGAGACCGGGGACGTGCTGCGCTCTCAGGTGCCGCGCGTCGGGCGGGAGCGACCGACCCTCGTGACGCTCGGCGTCGGCATTAACGATCTCACGCACGGCGTCGAGGTCGAACAGTTCGCGCGCAACTACGAGGAGATCGTCACACGCGTCAGAGCCGCGACGGACGCGCCGCTCGTCGTGACGAACATCCCGGACATCTCGACCGCGCCGCGCGTCCCCGCCTTCATGCGCGCGGGCGTCTCGCAGCGCATCGCGCTCTTCAACGAGGAGATCAGAGAGATCGCCGCGCGCCACGACCTGCGGCTCGTAGACGCCTACGGGATGAGCCGCGAGGTGATCCCCGCGCACCCGGAGTTCTTCTCAGCGGACGGCTTCCACCCATCGGACGCGGGCTACGAGTACTGGGCGAAGATGATGTGGCCCGCGTTGGCGTCCGTCATCGACGAGTGACGCGCGGCGTCTGAGGCCGCGCCGCGCCGTCGACCATGCGGGTTCGATCCGGGTAGGGCGGTCGCCGCGGGGCCTGACGGGGGGCGCGCTTGATCTCTTCGAGCATCAGCCTGACGGCGGCGTCGAGCTGCGGGTCGCCGCCGTCCGCCATCAGGGACGGATCGTCAACCACTTCTATGTCCGGCTCAAGGCCGCGGTTTTCGGGCATCCATTCCCCTTCCTCCGTGAAGAACCCCGCGTTCGGGATTTGGACGTAGCCGCCGTCGATGAGCGACGGGTTGCCGTTCAGCCCGACGAGCCCGCCCCAGGTGCGCGTCCCGACGAGCTTCCCCAGCCCCGACTTGCGGAAGTAGTAGGAAAAGTTTTCCCCGGCGGAGACGACGAGGTGGTTGATGAGCACGCACTTCGGCCCCTGCATCGCGCGCGACGGCACGGGCCGGTCGCGGTCGCTGTAGCGCTCGGCGTAATAGTTCAGGCGCGGCTGGTCGAGCAGGTGCACCATGATGTCTCCGACCGAGCCCCCCTGACTCCAGCGCGGGTCGATGATGAGCGCCTTCTTATTTATCTGACCGTGGAGCTGCCGGGCGAACGCGCTGAGCCCGTTGAAGGTGAAGTCGGGGACGTGCAGGTAGCCGACCTGCCCGTTCGTGCTCCGCTCGACGCGGGCGCGATTCCGTTCCACCCACGCCCGGTAGCGCAGATCCGAGTCGTCTGAGAGAGGCGTGACCGTGACCTTGCGCGCCGCCCTGTCGGCGGCGGGCCGCGCGCTGACGGTGAGCGTGACGGGCTTGTTGGCCGTGTTCTGGAGGGCCGCCCAGGGGTCTCTCTGCGCGCCGAGCGGCGAGTCGTTCACGGCTAGCAGGTAGTCGCCCTCGTTGACGCCGGCCCGGCGCAGCGGGTTGCGCGCGCCCGCGTCCCACGCCGCGCCCTCGTAGAGCTTGACGATCCTGTAAGCGCCGTTCTCCGACTCGAAGTCAGCGCCGAGCATCGCGAGCGTGCTGGCGGGCGGCCGCTCCACGTCGCCGGGGTTCGCGACCCACGCGTGACTCGTGTTGACTTCGGCGATCATCTCGCCGATGACGTAGTTCACGTCGTCGCGCGTCGCGCACCGGTCGAGCATCCGCTGATATTTCGCCCGCGCGCCGGGCCAGTCCGCCCCTTGCATGTTCGGCGCGTAGAAGAAGTCGCGGTACAGACGCCACACGTCCGTGAAGATCTGTCGCCACTCGGCGCGCGGCTCGATGGTGAGCGTCATGCCCGCGGTGCTGACGGGGCCGGTGACGCTCTGCTGCGGCGCGGCGGCGACGACGTAGAGCGCCCCGCCCTTCCTGACGAGCGCCTGGCGTCCGAGCGCCGAGAGTTGAAAATCCGTCTCGCCTTCGAGGACGGTCTGTTCCTCTCTCTTCTCGCCCGTGAGGTCGAAGATTCTGATCGACCTCGCCCCGCCGCCCGCGACGGCGTGCGCGTAGACGGGGTTGCCGCCCGCGTTCACTTCGAGGCCGAAGAGGTTGCCGCGCTGTGTGGGCAACACGACCGCGCGGCGGTCGAAGCCTTCGAGGTCGATGGTCAAAGACCCACGCCCCCGCGTCGCGTCGCCCGCGTCGGTCGCGGCGCGGGCTTGAGGTCGCGCCTCGCTTGAAGCCTCGGCAGCCGCCGTCCCGTCGTCGCGGGACGGCGCGAGCGGAGACGGGAGCCCCGCGCGCAGTGGGACGGCGACGAGGGCGGTGGTGTTGCCGTAGGCGAAAGTCCGGTCGAGCGGGTCGAACAAGGGGGAAGAGAAGTTGCGCTCGCTGAGGTAAAAGAGGTAGTCGCCGCGCCGATCAAAGACGGGGGACGAGTCGTCGAACAGACCGCTGCTCACCTGTCGGCGCGCGCCCGAGTTCGTGTCGTAGAGCCAGATCGCGCCCAGGCGGTTGTCGCCGAGCTTCGTGTAGGCGAGCCAGGAGGAGTCGTGCGACCACGCCGTCGCGGCCTGCTGGCTCCACGGGTCAACGTCAACCCGCTTCGTCTCGCCGCTCGCGACCGTATGGACGTAGATCGCGCCCGCGTTGTCGGTGAAGACGATCTTAGTCGAGTCGGGCGACCACCTCGGGCCGTAGCGGAACCCCGCGCCGAGCGCGGTGAGGCGACGCCCCTCGCCCGCGCCGTCCGAGCGCGTGACGTAGAGTTCGTACTCGCCGGAGGCGTCGGAGAAGTAGGCCACCCGGCGGCCGTCCGGGCTCCACGTCGGATCGCGTTCGAAGGCCCCGCCCGTGCGGCTGAGGTTTCGCGGCGCGGAGCCGGCTCTGGTCGGCGCCACCCAGATGTCTCCGCGCGCGCCGACGAGCACCTCCTCGCCGTCGGGCGAAAGCTCGCTGTTCGTGATGAACTTGCCGGCGTCCACTTCGCGCGGCTTCACCGACGCCTGCTCGGCGGGGATGAGAATTTCCAGCGGGCGCGTCCGCCCCGAGGCGAGGTCGAGCGCGTAGAGATCAGGCCCGTACTGGAAAACGATCTCGCCTTCGCCGCGCGCGCCGGGGCCGAGCGAAGGGTTGTTGATGTCGTAGTCGCTGAGCGCCGTGACCTGTTTGCGGCTGCCGCTCACGGTGTCGTAAGCCCAGACGTTGGAGCGGTGCTCCGATCCCTCGTCGGAGAGGTAGTAGAGGGTCTTGCCGCGCCACATGGGCATGGTGTCGGAGCCCCGCCAGGTGGTGATGCGCCGCGCCGCGTGAGTCCGCAGGTTGAAGAGCCAGATGTCGGGGGCGAGGCCGCCCGTGTAGCGCCTCCTCACTTGGCGCAGGTTCGTGCGGGGCCAGTAGGGCGTGTAAGCCAGCCACTCGCCGTCGGGGCTGATTGCCGCCTCCGACCCGTAGGGGACGGGGAGCTTGACGGGGAGCCCGCCCGCGGCGGGGACGGTGAACAACTGCATCGCGAGCAGGCTGAAGGAGAGACTGTCGGTGTAGAAGAGCAGCTCGCCGCGCGGAGTCCACTGGCACAGGGAGACGTTGAAGAGGTGCGTGATCCGCATGGGCGCGGCGGCGGCGGGGCCGACGGGGACGGTGTAGAGGTTGGGGTTGCCGTCGGTGCTCGCGCTGAAGGCGAGCGTCCGCCCGTCGGGGCTGAACGCCATGCGAGAATTGACGCCGAGCGCCTTCGCGAGCCGGACGGCCGCGCCGCCCTCGCGGAGCGCGACCCAGATGTCGCCCGCGTAGGCGAAGGCGACGTGCGCGCGGCTGATCGCGGGAAAGCGCATGAGGCCGGCGCGCGCCGGGGCGGCGGGTGAGTTTTGCGCCGTCTGTTTCACGGCGATCTCTTCACCCTGAACTGTCGTCGCCGCGCTGACTCGCCCCCCGGCCGCGTGTGAACAGAGGAAGAGCGTGAGATATAAAACCGTTAACAGTCCCATGTGCGCGTCTGCCCTTTTCATGCCTTGTCTCCCGCAGAGTGTTCCGACAGCCCGGACGCAATGCGCCCGTCATCAAAACGGTAGCTAAAAATAGGCGCGAGCCGGTCGCGTCGAGGAAGGTGCGTCCCGGCCGTGATCGCCGGAGTCGGCCCGCACTCGCCGCTCGCCGCCGCCATCGATGGGCAATCGTAGCGCGGGGCGGTCGCCGCGCGCTTGTATCTTTGGTGAGATTTGGGACGCGCTTAAGCCGCGCGGAAGGTCGAGCGGTAGGCGGTGGGGGTCATGCCGGTGAGCCGTTTGAAAGTGCGGGAGAAGTGGCTCTGATCGTAGAAGCCCGCGTCGAGCGCGATCTTCACGAGCGGGGCGTCCGAGCGGGTCAGCTCCCGGCAGGCGTATTCGATCTTCAGCCGGCGGACGTACTCCCCGACGCTGCACCTGTAAGACGCCTGGAAGACGCTCGCGAAGTGAACGGGGTGAACGTTGACGACGCCGGCGATGCCCGCGAGCGTCAGGGGCTCGCGGAACTGAGAGTGGATCAGGTCGCGCGCCTGCGCGAGCCAGCGCGGCGGGCGCGACGACCTCGCGCGCGGCGCGCGGCGCGCGGCTTGCGCCGCGATTTCGAGGAAGAGTGATTCGAGCGACAGGTGTGAGACTTCGTCCGGCTGCCGGTACTCGTGGTAAATCCGCGGCGCGAGCCGGGAGAACGGCCCGCCGCGAAAATCCGCCGAGTCGGACAACGCCGGGGCGTGCGCGTTGACGCGCGCGAGCCACTGCGGATCGATTTCGACGTTCAGGCAGCGACCGCCGTGGGCGTGGAAGCGATCCGAGTGCGTCTCGTGCGCGGGGCGAAAGATGAGGCTCAGCGGCTCGCACGCACGACCCCTCCGCTCGTAGACCTCGTCGAAAGTCCCCCGGAGGACGAGGATGAAACAGGCGCGCTCGTGCGAGTGCTTGGGCAAATGCGTGCCCGCCGCGTACACGGTCTCGGTGAGGACGAACGGGGCGACCCTCGCGCTGCCCACGATCTGCGTGGGGAAACAACCTGCCGAGAGTCTGAGCGCCATTGGATTTAACCCGCCCGAATCGAGATGATGAGGTGATGCTGCACCATAAAGGAAGAAAGGCGCAAGGCGGAGACGGAGCGTCCGCGCAAGGTTACGCCTCGCCCTCCCCCGTCGTCCCTCGCTCGCCCGCGCCCGTTCGGGCAGGCCGCCGCTTCGGCTTAGAGTTATGCGCTGTGTTAATATCAGTGTGGAACGCGAGCCCACGTCCGACCGTATGTTAGTTGAGGAGGGTTTGATTTAATGAACGGAACTAACGATCCGCGGTACAACACGGGCGACAGCTTGAAGGACGTGTGGCACTTCCTCTGCGACGCCAAGTACGCCATCTTCCCGCGCGACGCGGCGCACAGCCTCGCCGACTTTGAGAAGAACTTCTGGGGCGGCTTGCGCTGGTTCGCCGACAAGAACGTCGAATGGATCGACGATGCGATTGCGGGCGGCGACCGCCTGCGCGAGGAGTGGCGGCGCAAGTGCGCGACCCCGCCCGCCGCGGCAGACGCGCCCCCGGCGGACGCGATTTAGGAGTTGCGGATTTCGGATTGCGGAATGCGGATTAAGAAGAGCGGCGACGTTGACGTTCTCAAATCCGCGATCCGCAATCCGAAATCCGCAATCGAGGAGACGGATGCAGGTACTGCTGGCTGACGAGTACGGGTTCTGCTTCGGCGTCGAGCGCGCCGTGCAGATGGTGGAGGAGGCGCTTGGGCAAGGCGCGCGCGTGCGCACGCTCGGGCCGCTCATCCACAACACGCAGGAGATCGGTCGCCTCGAAGCCGAGGGCGTGCGAACTATCGATACGCCCGCGGAGGTCGAAGAGGGCACGACCGCCGTCATCCGCGCGCACGGCGTCACCCCGGAAGTCCAGCGCGAGCTGGAGGCGAGAGCCGAGCGCGTCGTGGACGCGACCTGCCCGTTCGTCACGAAGGTGCAGAAGCTCGCCGAGCGCGCCGCCGCCGAGGGGCGCGACGTGGTCGTGGTGGGGAGCCCCGACCACCCGGAGATGATCGGCGTCAAGGGTTACGCGCCGCTGAAGGCCCACGTCGTGCGCGACGCGGGCGAGGTCGCAAAACTCCCGCGCCTGCACGCGCCGCTCGTCGTCTCGCAGACGACCATCAAGCTCTCGACCTTCCTCGAAGCGGCGGACGCGGTGAGGGAGCGAGCCGACGCCGAGCCGCAGATCGTCAACACCATCTGCTCCGCCACGCGCGACCGGCAGGACGCCGCCCGCGCGCTCGCCGGCCACGTCGAGGCGTTCTACATCATCGGCGGCAGGCACTCTTCGAACAGCATCAAGCTGCTCTCGGTCTGCAAGGAGCAGTGCCCGCGCAGTTTCCTGATCGAGACGCCGGACGAGATCGACGCGGAGGACTTGCGCGGCGCGCGGCGCGTCGGCGTCACCGCCGGGGCCTCGACGCCGAACTGGCTCATCGAGCAGGTCGTCGCGCGGCTCAAAGAGATCGGCGCGGCGCAGGAGGCGGACGCATTGCCGATCGCGGGCTGAAGCGGCGAGAGAGTTTCACAAAGAGGGAGGGGCTCGGTCGTTAACCGAGCCCCTCCCTCTTTGTGACTGTGAATTGCCGCCGCCCTCGAAGCCCGCTAGTCGCCGTCGCTCGCGTCGTCCTCGACCCGTTCGAGCGTGTTGACGATCCAGCGCGCCTCCTCCGAGTCGTAGTCGTCCGCCTGAATTTCGAGCGCCTCGCGCGCCTCCTCCGCGTCCAGGGGGTCGCCGAGCAATTCGACCAACACCGAAGGGGGCTTCTGCGCCAGCGCCTCGTGGGCGATGGCGCGCACCGCCGGGTTCGCGTTGCGAGCCATCTCGCAGATTTCGCTCGGCGCGAGGCGCGACGTGAGCGTGTCGGCGACGCGGTCGACGCGCGCGTAGTCGCGCGCGAGCAGGGCGCGTTCGAGGAGTTGACCGAAGACCTCGGCGGAGCGTCCGCCGGTGTAGAGGACCTGGGCGCAGGCGTCCGCCACGCGCACCAGCTCGCGCGACTGCTCGGCGTTCAGCCTGAGCGCGCCCGCCTCCCTCGCGCGTTCGTCCAGCGCTTCGAGCAGGCGGCTCAGCTCCATCTCGGAGCGCGCGTCGTAGTTCGCGCCCCCGCCGTGTGTGGCGGGCGCGGGTTGCAGCGCGCGCTCGATGATCGTGCGCGTCGTCGGGCGCAAGCCCTCCCACGCGCTCGCCACGCGCCCGCCGAACTCCTCAAACCTCTTAGAGCTTTTCTCCATACTCACTGCGGCGCGCCACGGCGCGCACGGGGTTAATATACCTGAGACCGTGACAAGTGACGAGTGAAGAATACCGTGACAGGTAAACCGTGACGGGTGACGGGAAACGGGGAAAGGACGTGACTAGTGATGAGTGATGGCTGAATGAGTAACCGGCGATCAATCATCACTTCTTACCTGTCACCCGTCACGGTTTACCTGTCACGGCTTTAACAGCTCGATGCCGGAGTGTGCGACGGCGAGCATGACGCAGTCCTCACCTGCGAGCGCGGTGGGGCGGTGCGCGGAGCCCGCGTCGTTGAGGACGTAATCGCCCGCGCGGTGCTCGCCCGCGGCGTCGCGGTAGCCGCCCTGGAGGATGAAGACCTCTTCGAGGCCGGCGTGGCGGTGCGCGGGGTAGGAGCAGCCGGGCCGCATCCGGATGAGCACGGTCGCGTCCCCGCTCGCCTCGTCGCGGCGCAGCACCTTCAGCGCGACGCCCTCGTGCCGCGTCTCGCTCCAGTCGATACGGGATAAATCCAGCATGGAAGAATTGCGGAATGCGGATTGCGGATTGCGGATTGGAGACGGTTGAGCAGTCGCCGACGCACTTCTGCCTTTAATCCGCAATCCGCAATCCGCATTCCGAGATCAGTAGAGGTTGTGATCGATGATCTCGTTGATCTTGTCGAAGGTGATCTTGACGACCTCGCCGTCCCCGCGCTCGATCTTGACGCTCGGCTTGGTGAGCGCCTGCGTCGTCTTGAGGCTCCTGACCTTGCCGCGCACGCGCGTGCCGTCGGCCTGCACGATCTCGATGTTGTCCTTGCCGTAGAGCGGCTGGAGGGCGGCGAGGGCTTTTGTCACTTCCACTTATTTTCGGGGCACCTTTCGTCCGAGGCTGTGGCCGAAGAGTTTATGCCGGCGCGGGCGGGACTGCAACCGCGACGCCGAAAAGAGCGTATAATTTGCGGGCGTCGAAAACTCGCTGAAAGTTCGTCCTTCCGACCGGAAAAGAGGCTCCGAAATCCGATGAGACCAGAAACGCAACGTGCCGAAACGTTCGGGGGCGGCCGCCCCGAAACCGTCACCTGCCCGGGCTGCCGCGCCGAAATGGTGCAGGGGATGCGCTTCTGCCGCGTCTGCGGCTTCCGCCTCGGCGAGGGGCTCGCCGAGTACGTCGAGACGGTGCGGCTCGACGGGATGCCCCCCCCGATGTCGCACGCGCAGACGCCGCGCACGACCTTCGGCGCGGGCTTCGCGCCGCAGACGACGACCCTCTCGCCCCACGTGACGCAGAACAATTTGACGGGCCGCCGCCGCAGACGCGGCTCGCGGAGGTGCGGGAGCGCGGGCGCGGGCTGGATGATGTGGGTCATCATCGCGACGATCATCATCGGGGCCTCCGGGGCGGCGAGCATCATCAAGCGCGGCGTCCGCGCGAGCGGCATCCGCGTGAGCGTGCCCCTCATGCAGCGCTCCTTCCTCGGCGTGGAGGACTTCGACTACGTCCGCGGCGAGGGCGTGATGCTCGACGCCGTGCTGCCGGGCACGCCCGCCGAGTTCGCCGGCTTGCGCGACGGCGATCTCATCCAGCGCTTCGACGGGAAGACCCTCAACAGCGCGGAGGACATGCGCGACACTCTGCGCCGCACGCCCGTGGGCAAGACCGTCGAGGTCGCCTACACGCGCGACGGCACGCCGCGCACGACGATGCTCAAGACCATCGCCCCCGGCGATTACGATCAGCGGGCTTTCCTGCCCGCGGGCGGGACTGGCTACTGGGGCGTGAGCAGTCTGGAGCGCGTGCGGGTGCCGGACGAGAGCTATTACGGCGTGCGGCTCGGTAGCGTGAGGACGAATCAGCCGGCGGACATCGCCGGGCTCCAGAGCGGCGACATCGTCGTCTCGTTCAACGGCGACCCCGTCCGCACGACCACGGGGCTCAGCTCCTACATCGACCACGCCGCGCCCGGCAGCGTCGTCAGCGTCGGCATCATCCGCGCGGGCCAACGCGTCGAGGTGCCGGTCAAGATGGGAAGGGACAGTTAGGGGTGAGGGCGGCGGGATGAGGGATGAAAAAGAAAGCCCGGTGCTTTCCCTTCATCCCTCATCCCTCATCCTTCATCCTTCATCCTTCGTTCCCTCCGCCCTCATCCCTTCCCGCACCTTCGCCTCCAGCTCGCGCCGCACGTCCTCGCGATCCTCTTCGGCCTCGTCCGCCTCGAACAGCTCGAAGAGCGCGTAAGGCTCGGCGGCGAGCCGCAGCTCCCACGCCTCGCGCCCGGCAGCCGCCGCGCGCCTGAACCACATCGCGTCGAACTCCGACTCGCTCACCGACGCGCCCTCGAACGTCAACCCCGCGCCCGGCGCGCCGCCCGCGTCCGGCTCGGCGCGCCGCAGCGCGTCGAGCGTCTCCGGCGTCATCAGCGCGCGCGCGAGCTGCCAGCCGTGTCTGCGGTAGGTCGCGAGCGTTTCGCGAAACTGTTCGAGTCTGCTCATCGCAAAAAAAAGTTCGCGCCGGCGGGGTGTCTTCTTCCGTCCGCGTCGGCTGTGCGGTAGCATACACGAGCGGCGGAGGGGGAAGGAAAACGACCCGCCCGCGATCTGGTAAGAAAATTCCCGCCCACGACAGACGCCCGCGAATGCCACAGACCGACGAAGCAGCACGCGCCCAGGACGATTCGATCGGCGAAGCCGCGCGCTTCCGCGGCTCCCCCTTCTACGCCGCGCTGCGCCGCGCGCTCGCCCGCCGCGGCTCGCAGCCCGAAGAGCTTTGCGATTGCGACGACCCGGCGTCGCGCCGCCTGCTCTCGGAGTACGGCGCGATGTTCGTCGGGGCGGACTGCGTGCGCGTCCCCGGCGTCCTCACCTTCCGCAGCGAGGCGGAGGTCGAGCAGTTTCAGCGCGAAGCCGAGCCGCGCGCGGCCGAGATCGGCGGCTTCACCGTCGAGTTGCAGCCCGCCGCGTTAGACGCTCTGCTCGCCGCGTGCGACGAGGCGTGCGGCGAGGGCTTGGAGATCACGCCGCGCGGCGCGGTGGCGGCGCGGCGCGGCTACGCCGACACCGTGCGGCTGTGGGACTCGCGCGTGCGACCCGCGCTCGAACACTGGCTCGGCGAGCAGAAGATGGACGGGGCAGAGGCGGAGCGCCTGCGCGCGCTCGCGCCCGCCGACCAACTCGCCGAGGTGCTGCGGCTCGAAGCGCGCGGGCTCTTCTTCAGTAAGGATTGGACGAAGACGATCTTGCAGTCGGTCGCCGCGCCCGGCGCGTCGCAGCACCTGGCGATGCTCGCCTTCGACGCGGCGGAGTTCACGGACGTGCGCGTGCGCGAGATATTTTTCCGCCACGGCTGGTTCCAGACCGTGCTGAGCGATCTGCCGCACTTTACTTTTCTCGGCGTTCGTGAGAAAGACTTGCCCACGCTCGGCCTGCGCCGCGTCGAGAAGTCCGGTCAGACCTTCTGGGTCCCGGATCTCGGCTAACGCCGCGCGGCGGGCCGCGCGCGAGTCTTAAAGGTTAATTCACGAGTCTGACCTCTCGATCCACGTCGCTCCCGAAATTTTCGGGAGCCGTTACTTCAAACCCCGAACCCACGCGAAGGAGAACTAGATGGCTGCCTGTGCGAACTGCGGAACGACGAACATCGACGGGACGAAATTCTGCGTGAGCTGCGGCGCTCAACTCGGCGAAGCACCCGCCCCCGAATCGTGGCGCGCGTCGAGCGAGCTGAACCCGCCGCCGCCTGCTGCCGACCCCGGCTCGACGACCGGCGGCTACACGCCGCAGACGCCCCCGCCGTCCGCCTACCCGACCTACACGCCGCAGCAGAGCCCGCGAACCTACCAGCCGCAAGCGCCGGGCGCGGGGCAGCCTGTGCATCCCGCCGTCGCGGCTATCGTCAGCTTCTTTTTGCCGGGCATCGGGCTCCTGTTCGTCCCGAACAAACAGAAGCTCGCCTTCATGATCTTCGGCGGCTACATCGGGCTGTGGGTGTTGCTCACGATCATCGCCGTCGTCACGCTCGGGATCGGCGCGTGCCTGTTCTTCATCCCGTTCATCGCCAACATCGGCATCGCGATCCACAGTTGGGACGAGGCGGCGAAAGTCTCCGGCGGCCAGTTCCAGCCGCTCCTCTTCAAGTGAGCACGAACACACTTCGCCCGACGCATGGGACTCGACTCGATGTCTGAGACGGCCGCGATCAGCTTTTACCGCGCGGTGATGTGGGCGGGCCACTTCGTCTGCCACCAGATGCCGGCGCGCTCGCCGCACCTCTTCGGCGCGCAGCTCCCCCTGTGCTGGCGCTGCGCTGGGGTTGTCTGCGGCGCGCTCGCCTTCGTGGTCTGGCTCTTCAGGGCGAGGAGACTTCCCGCCCTGTGGCCGAGCGTCGCCCTCGCGCTCGTCATGCCGCTCGACGTGCTGCAAGCCGTCCTCACCCACGGCGAAGGCGACAACGCGCGGCGGCTCCTGACCGGCTCTCTCTGGGGCTTCTTCGCCGCGAGCCTCGCGCTCCACTTCTTCACCTTCATCAGCTCGCGCGTCAGCTCGCGCATGCCCGGCGCAGTTGCGGGGCGGCGCGCCGCCGCGGCCGCGCGCGAAAACTTTTCGCCCGAGGTCGCGGGGAAACTCCGCGCCGGGGCGCACGAGGCGACGTGAGGCGGCTCTCGCGACAGACCTTCTGGGCGGGTTCGACGCCCGGCTTCGTCGGCGCGCTGGTGCTCGCGCAGCTCTTCGTCGTGCGCGCGCTCGCCGCGGCCGACGCCGGACACGTCTTCGTCCTGGGTCGCGAGCTGCGCTGGGGCTGCCTCTTCCAGCGCGCGTTCGGCTTACCGTGCCCCGCCTGCGGCATGACGCGCGGCGTGCTGCTCACGCTGCACGGACACTTCGGCGACGCCCTGCGCGTGAACCCCGCCGCGCCCGTCCTCACGCTCGGCATCATTCTCTTCGCCGCCGCGCTCGTCTTCGTCGCCGTCTACCAGCGCGCGCGCGATCCGTTGGCCTGCGGCAGACTCCGAGCCCGCCTGCGCCTCGCCTCGCGCGCCTACGCCGGGCTGCTCTTCGCCGTCATGCTCGCCCACTGGGTCGTCGAAATAGCGCGCCGCTAAGCTCGCGCGGTGTGAGAGCCGGTTAACTTTCGGGCCTGTCGCCGCGTCTTAAACTCCGGCGGGGCGCGAGGGGGTTTCGCGGGGCGGTCTTCGTCGTACTTTTACTCTTAACTTTTCACACGCTTCGGTGCTACACTTCGCGTCGGTCGGAAGTCCCGTTTTCCCAAGCACAAAAATCTCCTCAGACGCCGGAAAAAGGATTCCCGGTTTCTCCTCTCGCCGCCCGCCCGCTCAAACTGCCTCCCCTCCTCGCACGGCAGTGAAGCCGGTTCGGGCATAGTTGTCCCTCTAGCGCCCGAAAGTAGGGTTTGACAATGGATGTCCCCCAGGTAATCGCCAACCGCTTCCGCGTCGAGTGTGAGATCGGCCGGGGCGGGATGGGCACCGTCTACCGCGCCACGCACCTCGGTCTGGATCGGCCAGTCGCCGTCAAGGTTCTGAAGAAGGAGATCGCCGCCGACCCGGAGGTCGCCGAGCGTTTCATGCGCGAGGCGCGCACGATGGCGCGCCTGCGCCACCCGCGCGCCGCCATGATCTTCGACGCCGGGAAGCTCCCCGACGGCCGCCCCTTCATCGTGATGGAGCACGTCGAGGGCGCGACGCTCGCCGACGTTTTGGCCCGCGACGGGCGCTTCGCGCCGGAGCGCGCCGTCAGAGTCGCCGCCGAGATTTGCGACGTGCTCACCGAAGCCCACCGCCTCGGCATCGTCCACCGCGATCTGAAACCCTCGAACATCATGCTCAACGAGCGCGGCGTCTGCGTGCTCGACTTCGGCATCGCGAAGGTTCTGGCGAACTCGGCGGACGCGACGAAGACGCACGCGACGACCGAGTCGGGCCTCATCATCGGCACGCCCCGCTACATGTCGCCGGAGCAGTGCACGGGTCAGCCGGTCGGGGTCGCCAGCGATCTCTACAGCGTCGGCGTCCTCGTCTACGAGATGCTGGCGGGCGCGCCGCCCTTCACCGATCAACTCCAGTCGGCGGTGCTCGTCAAGCAGGCGACCACGCCGCCGCCGCCGCTCGTCGCGCGCCGGGCCGACGTGCCGCGCCGCCTCGCGCTCGTCGTCCACGCGCTGCTCGCCAAGAGCCCCGGCGATAGACCGAAGTCCGCGCGCGACGCGCGGCTCGCCCTGGAGCGCGCGATCACGATCCCCGACTTCGTCGAAGAGACTGGCGCGGCGGACGCGCCCTCGCCCTTCGCCTCGACGCTCGCGACCGTGAACGCGCGCGCCTCGCTCGCGGCGCGCGGCGTCACCGCCCTGACCGTGCTCGCCGTGCTCGGCGGCGTGATGTTCGTCTGGTCGCAGTCGAGCCCGTCCTGGCGCGCGAACGCCTCGACCGTCGCGCGGGAGACGGCGGCGCGCTCGCTCGACGGCGCGGCGGCCGCCTCGGTGGCGCGCGAGGCCGCGCGCACGACGGCGACGGCCGGTCTCTCGCCTTCGGCCGCGCGCCAGGTCGCGGCTTCGCTCGTCGCGCGCGGCATCGTCAGCGAGGCGCAGGCGCTGCGCACGCAGCAGGGCACGCTCATCGCCGCGGTGCAGGAGGATCGGCAGGCGGGCGCGACGCAACTCCTGCTCTTCGAGCCGCGCGGGGCCACGGGCGGCTTCCGCCAGGCGGGCCGCGTCACGCTCGACAAGGAAGATTTCAGCGGCGCGAAGTGGACGACCGAGGCGGTCGATTCGGACGGCGACGGCTACGACGAGATCGTCTGCACGGGCTTCGACGCGGCGAACGACTCCTTCAGCCGCCGCCTCGTGCTCTACGCGCCGCGGGCGCGGGAGAGCTTCAGCATGAGGGTCGGCGCGGACAGCCGCGAGTCGAAGGCGCTGCGCGTTAAGTGGTCTTCGAACGCGGGCGGCGAGCGCTCGCGCGCCTTCCGCAAGACGCTGCGCGAGCGCGCGCTCGCAGACCTGCCGAGCGTCAAGTCGTAAGGGGCGGACGTGGGTGAAGCGCGGCGGAAAGGTTTCGGGGGCTGGGCGCTCGTCGCCGTCGCGGCGCTCGCCGTCGCTCTCATGTGCGCGGCCCTCGTCGCCTTCTACGGCTCCGGCGAGCAGGGCTTGCGCGCGGTCGTGCGCAACACGGCGCGCACGTCGTTCCTCTTCTTCGTCTGCGCCTTCGTCGCCCGCGCCCTCCACTCGCTCCGCCGCTCGCGCGCGAGCCTGTGGCTGAGTGAGAACCAGCCGTACCTTTACGCCTCCCTCGCCGCCTCGCACCTCGTCCACGCCGCCGCCATCTTCGCGCTCGCCGCCGCGACGCGCGGCGAATCGCTCGCCGGCAGGGGCGCGGCGACGATAGCCGGCGGCGCAGTGGCCTACCTCTTCATCGCGCTCGCCGCCGCGCCCGCCGTCCCGCGCGCCGCCGTCTGGATCGAGTCGCGCTGGCGCGCGAGCGCCGTCCGCGCCTTCGGGCTCTACTACGTCTGGGCGATCTTCATGTCGAGCTACGGCGGGCGCGCCGTCCAGTCCTCCTTCTACAAGCCCTTCGCCCTCGCGCTCGTCGCCGCGCTCGCGCTGCGCGTCATCGCGCTGCGCCGCGCCAACTCGCGCGCCGGTTCGGGCGCGGACGCACCCGCCTTCTGACCCAGGTGAACGCCCGACTGAGCCCACCACCCGCGCGCTGTGAGGCGAGCAACGCGGCGTGTTATGCTCGCCTCTAAGGTAAGCGAATCCAACGCCAGGGTCGGTTGTCTCCGGTCATCCCCGCCGCAGTCAGCGTCTACACGGGGCGGAAGGTCTTTCGCGCCCGGATAAATCGAACATGTCAAAGCAGCGAAATATGTCGAAGCGTTTTCTCGCACTCTTCCTCGCCGCCTGCACGCTCGCCTTCGCGCCCGCGACTCAGATGTCGGCCGCGCCCGCCGCCACTCAGGCGGCGCGGGGCGCGGCCGTCCGGCCGTCGCCCGCGAAGCCCGCCACACAGACCGCGCCGCAAGGGGCGAAGGGCGCGGCGGCGACCGCCCCGGCTCCGCAGTTCCAGGCGGCGCAGCTCGCGAACAAGTTGCTCGCGAACGGGCTCGAAGTGATCGTGCTCGAAGACCACTCCGTGCCGCTCGTCACGGTCGAGCTGGCGGTGAAGAACGGCTCGTACACCGAGCCGCCGGAGCTGAACGGGCTCTCGCACCTCTACGAGCACATGTTCTTCAAGGAGAACCGCGCGACGAGAGAGCGCGCCGACTACCTCCAGTCGATCGATCAGCTCGGCGTCACCTACAACGGCACGACGAGGGAGGAGATCGTCAACTACTACTTCACGACCATCTCGCCGAACTACCCCGTCGCCATGCGCTTCCTGCGCGACGCCGTGCGCTACCCCTCGTTCAACGAGCGGCAGTTCGAGCAGGAGCGCGAGGTCGTCATCAACGAGCTGGAGCGCAACAACTCGAACCCGTTCGGCGCGCTCTCCGACGAGATGAACAACCGCCTCTTCTACAAGTACCCGAGCCGCAAGCAACCGGGCGGCAACAAGGAGACGGTGCGCACCGCGACGACCGACATGATGCGGCTCATCCAGGGCCGCTACTACGTGCCGAACAACTCGGCCATCGTCGTCACGGGCGACGTGCGGGCCGCGGAAGTCTTCCGCCTCGCCGAGGAGTTGTTCGGCGACTGGGAGCGGCGCGCGAAAGACCCGTTCGTCGAGTTCCCGCCCGTCGAGCACCCGCCGCTCGCCAAGAGCGAGAGCGCGATCCTGCGCCAGCCCGTGCAGAACGTGATCATCGAGATCGGGTGGCAGGGTCCCTCCATCGGCAAGGACGACGCCTCGACTTACGCGGCGGACGTGTTCTCCTTCATCCTGCGCCAGCCCGACTCGCGCTTCCAGCGCGCGCTCGTCGACACCGGGTTGGTCACCGTCGCCGATCTCGGCTACTACACGCAGCGCAACGTCGGCCCCATCCAGCTCATCGCGCAGACGACGCCCGACAAGGCGCGCGCGGCGCTTCGCGCCATCTACAAAGAGATGGACGCCTTCAACGAGCCGGGCTACTTCACCGACGAGCAGTTGGAGTCGGCGAAGGGCCTGCTCGAAGCCGACGATCTCTACTCGCGCGAGAAGACGGACGAGTACACGCACACGATCTCCTTCTGGTGGGCCTCGACGGGCCTCGACTACTTCCGCGGCTACCTCGGCAACCTGCGCCGCACGTCGCGCGCCGACATCAACCGCTACGTCACCACCTACATCCAGGGCAAGCCGCACGTCGGGCTGGCGCTCCTCTCGGACGAGTCGCAGAAGCAGGCGCAGATCACGCCGCAGGATTTGATCGGTCAGTGAACGGGGGCGCGCGAGAAGAATCATGTTGAAGGAAACAGCAGCACTCAACGAAGCCGGGACGGCCGTAGGGGCAGGGCTCGTCCCCGCCCGCGGCGACCGGCAGGTCGCTCACACGAGCCGCGATCAGTCGGGGTCGGATGGACGCGAACCTTCGTCCGCGCATTCGCGCGGCGGGCGGGGACGAGCCCTGCCACTACAAAAATTTCTCTCAAGTTGCTTGACGGCGTTGCTGCTGCTCGTCGCCGCGTCCTTCGGCGCGTCGGCGCAGTCGACCGCGCCGACGCCGAAGGACGCGGCGAAGGTCGTCGCCACGCCGGACGCGCGCAAGCTCGACGAGGTGGCGGCGACCGCCGAATCGCTCGTCACGGAGTTTGAAGTCAACGGCTTGAAGGTCCTGGTCAAGCGCCGCGCGGGCAGTCAGACCGTGGCGGCGGGACTCTTCCTGCGCGGCGGGGCGCGCAACGTCACGGCGCAGAACGCGGGCGTCGAGGCGCTGATGTGGGACGCGGCGACCGAGGCGACGCAGCGCTTCCCGCGCGCCGTGCTGCGCAAGGAACTCGCGCGCATGGGCACGAACCTCAACTACGGCGTCAACTTCGACTACTCCGCGCTCGCTCTCGGCACGACGCGCCAGAACTTCGAACGCTCCTGGGAGATCTTCACCGACGCGGCGCTGCACCCGGCGTTCACGCCGGAAGACTTCGAGCGCGTCAAGTCGCGGATGGTCATCGCGCGCGGCAACGTCAACGACGTGCCCGACTCCTTCCTCGAAGTCTTGCAGGCGCGCGTCGCCTACGCGGGCCACCCCTACATGAACCAGCCGGGCGGGACGAGCGAGACGCTCTCGCGCCTCACACTCGAAGACGTGCGCCGCTTCCACCAGCAGTCGATGCAGACCTCGCGCCTGCTGCTCGTCCTCGTCGGCGACCTGGACGCCGCGCAGTTGAGAGAGCGCGTCACCACGGCCTTCGGGAAGCTCCCGCGCGGTGAGTACAAGGCGGAAGCGCCGCCGCCGCTCGCCTTCCCCGCGCCGTCGGTCGAACTCACGCCGCGGCAGGGCTTGGAGACCAACTACGTGCAGGGCGTCTTCTCCGCGCCGCCGCTGACAGACCCCGACATCTACCCGATGCGCATCGCCTCGTCGCTTCTGAACGACCGCATCTTCGTCGAGGTGCGCGTCCGGCGTAACCTCTCCTACGCGCCGAGCGCGTTCCTGAAGGATCAGGGCGCGAACCTCGGCGGCATCTACGTCACGACCGTCAGCGGGCGCACGAACGAGGCCGTCAGCGTCATGCTCTACGAGGTCGGGCGGCTCCAGCGCGAGCAGGCGGACAACTCCGAGCTGACCGCGCAGGTCTCCGGCTACCTGACCAAGCACTACATCGATCAGCAGACGAACGCGGCGCAGGTCGGCGAGCTGGCGCAGTACGAGCTGATCGGCGGCGGCTGGCGCAACTCGCTCCACTTCATCGAGCGCCTGCGAGCCGTCACGCCGGCGGACGTGCAGCGCGTCGCCAGGAAGTACATGAAGAACCTGCGCTTCGTCGTCCTCGGCGACGCGACGAAGGTGGACAAGAATCTGTTCACCGTGCAGGCGGGCGGGTAAAAAACTGAGGCGGCGACGCGGAAACGCGGGGACAAAAAGACCCGGAGACGAAAAGACGCGGGGCAGAAGCGGACTCTTCTGCCCCGCGTCTTTTTTTGTCTCCGCGTCGCTTCTTACTTGCCTTTGATCTCGCTCAAGAGCTTCGCGTAAAGCTCCGCGTCGAGGGGTTGCAGCGTGCGACTCTGCGCGAGGGCGGCGGCGCGGTCGCCGATCTCAAGGTAGGTCATGCCGAGGTTGTAGAAGGCTTCGGGCAAGTCCGGTCGCAGCCGCGCCGCCTGCCGGTAGGCCCCGAGCGCCTCGTCGAACGAGCCGGCGTAGTAGTAGGCGTCGCCGAGCTTGTTGTACGCCTCGACGGAGTTGGGGCGCAGGCGCAGGGCCTGCTTGTAAGCGCGGATGGCGTCGGCGTTCTTGCCCTGCTTGACCTTGCAGTAGCCCACTTGGATCCACGCCTCGACGCGGTCGGGGTTCTTGTTGACCGCGTTCTCGAAAGAGCCCAGGGCGCTGTCGTAGTTGCCGAGCCAGAGCGAGTTCAGGCCGTTCTTGTACCACCAGTCGGCGGACGACTCGGCGTCGCGGGGCTCTTTCTCGCGCGCGGCAATCGTCTCGAAGGTCGCCGGCTCGGTCGCCTTCAGCGAGTCGAAGCGCGCCGACGACATCGCGAGGTTGATGTTCTGCCCGTTCGTCACCTTGATCGTGACGACGCCGACGACCTGACCACGCATGTTGAAGAGGGGGCTGCCGGAGTTGCCGTGCGAGACGGGCGCGGTGATCTGGATGATGCGCCCCAGGTTCGGCACCTCGCGCACGGCGGAGACGATGCCGTCCGAGATCGAGCCTTCGAGCCGCAGGGGGTTGCCGATGACGAAGACGCGCTCGCCCTCCTCGGGCAGCACGTTCGTCACCTCGACGGCGTGCGCGCGCTCCGCCGGGACGCTGACGCCGAGCAGGGCGAGATCGCCCTCCTCGTCCGACGCGAGGACGCCGTCGACCGGGTAGATTCTGCCCTTGCCGTCGAGCGTCTTGATCTCGGCGCGGCGCGCGCCCTCGATGACGTGGAGGTTGGTGACGACCTGACCCGGCCGGACGAAGAAGCCGCTGCCCGAGAGCAAGGTGTTGCCCTTCGCGTCGTAGGTGATGACGGCGACGACCGCGGGCTTGACGCGCCGCACCAGATCGGGGAGCGAGCCTTCGGCGGTCGCGTTCGTCGAAGCGTTCGGCGGCGCGGGCGCGCCGGCGGCGGCGTCCGCCGCCGGGCTCGTGCGCGTCGTCGTCTCCTGCTGCGCGCTCGCGGTGAGCGCGGCGAGAGACACGAGGAGCAGCAGAGCCGGGAGTCGGCCGTATAGGGGGTGGGGGAAATTCTTCTGCATCGCTTTCTGGCGTCCGGCGCGGGCGTCGCGCGTGCGGCACGTGCGGCGCGTCCGGCAGGGGACGAGGTGCTGTCAGACGCACCCTGCGCTGTTGAGGGGTCGGGCGCGCGTCGGGGCACGGCGCGCCCGCGGTCGTACAACGAGTTTGGGAAGACTGATTTCGCCGCCCGGAGGGCTGACCCGGCGGCGACATGGGCGAGGGCGCTGCGGCTTAAGGCTTCGTGCCCGACCTTGCGGCGGGGCGGAAGCCCGCGCGCGCGGCTGCCTGATATTAACCGCGCGCCGCGGAGGGGGTCAATCAATTTTTGTCGGAATTGTGTCGGACGGGGGCGAAGGGGGCAAAG
>DATLMC010000116.1:0-13558 GCA_035537435.1 Pyrinomonadaceae bacterium
GCCCCCCGCCCTCCCTGGTTTCGCGGGCGGGGGGCCCCCCCCCCCCCCCCGCCCCTACATTCATCGCCACGCAGTCGCACTCACCTGCAAACTGCTATAAAGTCTGGAGTCAGAAGACAAAGATTTCTGGACTTTGACTCCAGACTTAAGACTCCGGACTCTTCCTCACCTGACGTAGATCGGGTTCGAGATGATCCACGGCGTCGCGCCCATCGGCGCGGGGAGTTGCGGCAGGTAGCACTCGACGCGGTAGACGCCCCGCTCGCCCACAGTCCACTCCGCTGCCCCCGCCAATTTCTCCTCAAAGCGTCGCCCGTCTTTAATCAGCACAATGCGGCTCTCGACCGGCGACACGACCCGCAGCCTGACGCCGGAGGCGAGCGCGATCTCATCGCCCATCGTCTTTCGCTCCGCGCCGTTCGAAGCGGTGAAGCGGAACCCCGTCGCGTCGCACAGCAGGTCGAAGGCGACGTAGGCGTGACCCGCTGCGAGCGCGGCGAGCAGCGTGTCGGCGTTGAAGGCCTGATCGCGTGGGGCGAGGGCGTGCGTGCGCACGACGCGGAAGCTGCGCTCGTACGGGTCGAGCTTGATCTGGAGGAGGGGTTTGCCCGTCAGGTCTTGCAGGCTCACGCCGACGTTCGCGTGCGCGTCGCTGCCGGCGACGGCGACGACGCGGCGTCCCTGCGCGGTCAGCTCGTCCCAGCGGCGCAGGTTCTCGGCCGGCGCTTCGTGGAACCTCGCCCAGAGTAGCGCGGGGAAGCTGCGGTACGACCACAGCCCGTCGAAGAAGAGCGTCAGGCGGTTCGCGTTCTTCGCGTCGGCGTGCAGATTGTAGACCTCCATGCCGTCGAAGCCGCGCGCCGTCTGCCAACTCTCGAACGTCTCCGGGTGCGCCACGAAGACGAGCTGACCCGCCGCCTTCGCGCGGTCGATGTGCGACTGCGTCGGGGCGAGGCCCGCGTCATCCGAAATCGCGGCGGGCGCATCAATCGCGGCGGGGGTGTTCGGCGCGGGCGGGACGCCGAAGGTGAGCAGGCGGTCGCGCGCGGATTCGCTCGTCTCGTTGCCGGGGATGAAGAGTACGCCTTCGTGCGTGCCCCGGAGCGTCGCGGCGCGCGTGTCGGTGTCAGGCGAGGGGTGCTCGGTCATCACGACGAACGCGAGGCCGGCGGCCCGCGCGCCCGCGACGACTTCGGCGAGCGTGCCGGTGCTGTGCCCGCCGAGGAAGGAGTGGACGTGGAGCGCGCCGGGGTAGTCGGCGAAGCCGGCGTCGTCGGTCGCGGCGCGGCGCGAGTTGAGGCCGCGGATCGCGGCGTCGAGTCGAGAGAGCTGTCGCCGCCGGTAGACGAAGGGGGCCTGCGTGAGCGCGAAGAGGGCGAGGAGCGCGGCGACGACCTTCAGCAGCCTTCTCATCAACCCTCGCTCTCGAAATCGACCGACGCGACGTGCGCGGAGAGGCTGCGCCCGTAGGCGGCGACCAGCACGTGCTCCGGGTGCGCGTCGTAGGCTTCGAGCCCCGCGCGGTCGCGGAAGGTGGCGACGAGCCCCGTGTCGTAGGAGCGCGGCAGTCTCAACTCGTCGAAGCCGACGACGAAGCTCTCGACGTGCGGGATGGAAGAGGGCAGCCGACGCAGCCGCGCGACGTGCTCCTCGCGCTCCGCCCGCGTCACGCCTTCGCGGTACTTCCAGATGACGATGTGGGTGAGCATATTTGTCCGTTGTCCGTAGTCAGTTGTCAGTGGTTTTGTCTTGCCGCATAAACGCGAATGACATGATCAGACGTTTCGTCGAGTCACATGCGACGGACAACGGACGACGGACAACGGACAGTTTTTCACTTGAGATACTTATCGAACCACCAGAGCGTCCTTTCGAGCGCGTCGAGGCGGTGGCGCGGCTCGCGCAGGCCGTGGCCCTCGCGTGGGTAGCGGAGCAGGACGGTCTCGACGCCGCGCCGGCGCAGCGCCGTGTACATCTCCTCGGCCTGCGTGATGTGAACGTCGTTGTCCTGCTCGCCGTGGATGAAGAGCGTGGGCGTCTGCGCGTCGCGCACGTAGCGCAGCGGCGACCAGCGCCAGAGCAGATCGTAGTCGTCCCACGGGAAGCCGCCGAACTCGGCGTGGATCAGGTCCTGGTAGAGCGAGGTCGCGTAGAAACTGACGAGGTTGCTGACCGAGGCGGAGGAGACGGCGGCGCGGAAGCGCGGCGTCTGCGTGACGATCCAGTTGGTCATGAAGCCGCCGTAAGAGCCCCCGGTCACGCCCATCCGGTTCGAGTCGAGCCAGTTGTATTTCTTCAGCGCGGCGTCCACGCCCGCCATCAAGTCCTTGTAGTCGCCGCCGCCCCACTCCCTGAGCGTGCCGTCGGAGAACTTCTGACCGTAGCCGGCGGAGCCGCGCGGGTTGATGAAAAGCACCGCGTAGCCGCGCGCGGCGTAAGCCTGGAACGCGGCGTTGAAGCCGTAGCCGGACATCCCGTGTGGCCCGCCGTGGATGCTCAGGATCATGGGCGCGCGCCCGCCGCCCCAGCGCGCGGGCTTCATCAGCCAGCCCTGCACCTCCGTGCCGTCGAAGCTCTCGAAGCGCAGCTCTTCGGGCTCGACGAACGGCTCGCCGCGCGTGAGCTGATCGTTGTGCGCGCTCAGCCGCCGGACGAGCAGGGACGGCGCGACGGCGAGGTAAACTTCTGAGGGCGTGACGGCGTCGGAGAGCGTGAACGCGACGGACGGCGAGTAGACGATCTCCCTGCGCGATGCCGCGACGGGCAGCGATCTGGAGGCGATGCTGAAGTTTCCGATCTGGGACGGGCGCGACGGCCGCAGGCTCTGGACGCCGTCCGGGTCGGCGGGCGACAAACGCTCGGCGACGAACACCCCGCGCGTGACGCCGACCTCGCCGCGCCCTCGCTCGCCGCCCCACATCCGGAAGGTCAGTATCACTCTGTCCGCGACGCCGACGCGGTAGATGTTCGTGCGACCGCGATCGCCCGCGAGGTAGTAGATCGAGTTGCCGTCGGCCGTCCACTGCGGCGAGCGCGCGCGCCGATCCTGCTCGGCGGTCAGCTCGCGCGGGCGGCCGCCCGCCGCGTCCGTGATCCAGACGTGCGCGTCCTCGGCGACGCTGTCGATGGTCGTCACCTCGCGCGTCGTGGCGGTGTAGGCGATCCACCTGCCGTCGGGCGACCAGGCGGGCTCGTACTCGCAGCCGCGCGTGTTCGTGATCTGCCGCACGCGGCCGTCGGCGGTCGAGACGGAGAAGATGTCGGAGTTGTTGTTCGCGTCCGGGTCGGGCTCGTGGTTCGAGAGGAAGGCGATCTCGTCGCCCCGCGGGCTCCAGGTGAGCGCGTGATCGTAGGTCTGCCCGAACGTGAGCTGCCTCGGCGACGGGCTCGCGATGTCTGTGACCCAGACGTGCGTGCGTAAATGATCGGCGAGCGAGGTGCGCGACTTGTATTGGATGCGGTCGATGACGCGCGGATCGCCCGCCGAGTCTTCGCGCTGGTAACTCTTGTCCGCGACCTGCGGCACGACCTGCTCCTCGGTCGCGCTGACGTAGGCGATGCGGCGCGAGTCGGGCGACCAGGCGAAGGGCTCGCCCGCGTAGGTGATGAAGAAGTTCGTCGAGCGCACGGCGGCCACGAGGCGCGGCGCGGCGTCGCCCGTCGCGGGCATGACCCAGACGCCCGCCTGCTCGCCGCGCGAGCCGAGGAAGGCCAGGAAGCGAGAGTCGGGCGACCAGCGCGGGCGCGAAGGGCGCAGCTCGCCGCCGACCACCTGCGCGGGCAGCGGGCGGCGCGGATCGGTCGTCAGCGCCATCCAGAGCGACGAGCGCGTCTCGTTGCCCGCGACCACGGAGACCGTGTAGACGACGCGGCTGCCGTCCGGGGAGATCTGCGCGTCCGAGACGCTCGCGACCCGCAGCGTCTCTTCCGGCGTCATCCCGCGCTGTGCTTGCACTACGGAGGCGCAGAGCAAAAGTAAGATCAAAATCGGAGATCGAGTTTTCATAACAACTTCGCGCCTTTGCGCCTTTGCGTAAGGCTATTCCACCGGATTGTTAACGACCCTGCCGGGCGTGAACTTTGAACGCGGCGTTGACGATCTCTCTGGCGATCTCATTTTCGGTCATGGTGAGGTTCTCACGCAAAGGCGCAAAGGCGCAAAGCCGAAAGTCGGCGGGACATTTCTTTCAGCTTGTGAGGCGCGCGCAGTGAGCTTGCAGCAGTTCCCAGACCTCGCGGACGTGGCGCTCCGCGGTGCGGATGTTGCCGACGGCGAGGCGGATGGTGAAGCGCCCGTTCAGTTTCGTGTGCGTGAGGAAGGCCGCGCCGGAGGCGTTGATCGCGTTGATGATCTGCTCGTTGAGCGCGCCGAGGCGCGACTCGCGCTCCTCGGCGCGCTCGCCCTCGCGCGCGGGCGCGGCGCGGAAGCAGACGACGCTTAAGGGCACGGGCGCGAGCAGCTCCCAGTCGGGCGAGGCTTCGACGAGCGAGGCGAAGAGGCGCGCGAGGCGGCAGTGCTCGCGGATGCGCGCGGCCAGGCCGTCGCGCCCGAAGTAGCGGATGATCATCCAGAGCTTGAGGGCACGGAAGCGGCGGCCGAGCTGGATGCCGTACTCGGAGTGGTTGCGCGCCTGCTGCCAGCCCGTCTCGAGCGTGCGGAGGTATTCGGGGACGAGCGAGAAGGCGCGGCGGAGCAAGTCCATCCGGCGGCAGTAGAGGGCGGAGAGATCGAAGGGCGTGAGCAGCCACTTGTGCGGGTTCATCGTCAGCGTGTCCGCGCGCTCGCACGCCGCGAGGACGTAGCGAAACTCGGGCACGACGGCCGCGGAGCCCGCGTAAGCCGCGTCGACGTGGAGCCAGAGCTTGTGGCGATCGCACACGTCGGCGATCTCGGCGACCGGGTCGATGCTCGTCGTCGAAGTGGTGCCGACGGTGGCGACGACGCAGAAGGGGATCACGCCGTCGCGCTCATCTTCCTCGACGGCGCGTGAGAGTGCGGCGGCGTCCATGCGGAACTCCGCGTCGGTCGGAATTTTTCGTAAGGAGCGTTGACCGAGGCCGAGCGTGATGACCGCCTTCTCGATGGACGAGTGCGCCTGCTCGGAGCAGTAGGCGCGCAACTGCGGCAAGTCCGCGCGCCCGCTCATGCCGTCCTCTCGAATCCGCAGGCCCAGGCCCTCGCGCGCGGCGGCGATGGCGTGGAGGCTGGAGACGGAGGCGGTGTCGTAGATGATCCCGGAGAAAGTCTCGGGCAGGCCGATCATTTGCCGGAGCCACGAGAGCGCGACCTCTTCGAGCTCCTGCGCGGCGGGCGCGGTGCGCCAGAGCAGCGCCTTGGCGTCGAAGGCGGCCGAGAGCATCTCGCCGAAGATGCCGGGCGCGGAGGTCGAGGTGGCGAAGTAGGCGAAAAACGCCGGGTGGCTCCAGTGGGTGAGCGCGGGCGCGATCAGAGAGTCCACGTCGGCGAGGATCGCGCCCATCGACTCGCCCCCGGCGGGCGGCGACGCGGGGAGCTTCGCGATCAACTCGTCGGGCTCGACTTGCGCGAGCACGGGGCGGCGCTCGACCGTCTCGAAGTAGTCGGCGATCCAGTCGACGACCTCGCGCCCGTAGCGGCGGAAGTCCTCGGCGCTCATGTCGCCGAGCGGCGGCGCGAAGCCCTCTGGCCCAGGCGGTTCGTCTCTCATGCGCTCCGAAAAAATCGGCAGACCCCACTCAGGCGGCGAGTTCTTCGAGGGGAGGGAACTTGTGCTGCTTGCGCCCGGGCGGCCCGTCGAAGTGTTTCGAGGTCTTGTAGAGTTCGAGGTGGCCGTCGGCCGCGTCGGCCGCGACGCGCTCCCGGAGCGCGCGCATCTCGCCCTCGGTCATCGGGACGAAGCCGCGCGCGACGCCGAGGTTCTGCCGCAGCACGCGCAGCGAGTCGATGCCGCTGACGGTCGAGGCCACGGGCAGGCTCATCGCGTAGCGTAGCGCGTCGGTCGCGGCGACGACGCGCTTGCGCGCCGGATCGCCCGTCCCGCACAGGCTCTTCATGCCGAGGGGGGCGATGCCCCGCCGGATGAGTTCGGGCAGCACGCGCTGCTCGAAGCTGCGGAAGGTGGCGTCGAGGCAGTTGAGCGGGAGCTGGCAGGTGTCGAACGGGTAGTCGTGCGAGAGCATCTTGAGGTGGATCGACGGGTCTTTGTGGCCCGTGAAGCCGACGAAGCGCACCTTGCCCTCGCGCTTCGCCTGCTCCAGCGCTTCGATGACGCCGCCCGCGGCGAAGTGCAGATCGGGGTCGTTGTCGTGGACGACCTCGTGCACCTGCCACAGATCGAGGCGGTCAGTCTTGAGTCGGCGCAGGGACTGTTCGAGCTGGCGCATCGCGACCTTGCGGTCGCGCCCGTGCGTGCAGACCTTCGACATCAGGAAGACCTCCTCGCGTCGCCCGGCGAGCGCCTCGCCCATGAGCTCCTCGCTCTTGCCTTCGTGATACTCCCACGCGTTGTCCATGAACGTGACGCCCGCGTCTATCGCCTCGCGCACGATCCGGATCGCCTCGCGCTTCGTCTTAGCGAGCGCGAGGTGATAACCGCCGAGCGCGAGCGCGGAGACTGTGACGCCGGTGCGCCCCAGCGGGCGGCGCGGAATCTCGCCGGAACTTTTGCGGCTTGCCATGATTGCCCCCGGAGAAGATTTCGGAATGGGCGTAGCTTAAGTTCTCGGCGGGCGCATGGCAACAGAAATTTAACGCGGGCGCGCGGCGGGCCTGTTCAACGGGCCGCGCTGCGGGTTCGCAGGGGCGGGGACGAGCCCTGCCCCTACAGTTACGGAACGGGTCGCGCTCACTCGTGGCGGAGCGCGACCATCGGATCGACGCGCGAGGCGCGGCGCGCGGGGACGTAGCCGGCGACGAGCGCGACGCCGAGCATCATGAGGGCGGCGAGGCCGATCGAGACGGGGTCGGCCGGGGTCAGCCCGAAGAGGAGCGTCGAGACGAGGCGCGTCGCGAAGAACGCGGCGGGGAGTCCGATGCAGACGCCGACGCCGACGAGCGCGAACGTCTCGCGCAGGATCATGCGGCGCACGTCCCACGGCTGCGCGCCGAGCGCCATGCGGATGCCCAGCTCGTTCGTCCGGCCGGCGACGCCGTAAGACGTGATGCCGTAGAGGCCGACGCAGGCGAGCACGAGCGCGAGCAGCCCGAAGAAGCCGGAGAGCGTCGCCATCAGCCGGTCGCTCATCAGCGAGTTCTGTATCTGCTCGCGCAGCACGCGGAAGTCCGTCGTGCTCTGCGGGCTCGCCTCGGCGACGGCGCGCTTGACGCCCGCGGTGAGTTCGGCGAGCGGCGCGTTCGAGCTGACGAGAACCTGATCGACCTGACCCAGGCGCGGGGCCTGCGTCAGGGGGAAGTAGACGACCGGCTGGAAGTCTTCGCGGACGGTGTTGTACTTCGTGCTCCTGACGAGCCCGACGATCTCGTAGCGCGTCTCAGGGTCGGAGATCGACTGCTCCACCCAGAGGCTCTTGCCGACGGGGTTCGCCCCGCCGCCCATCTGCCGCGCGAACTCCTCGTTGACGACGACGACCTTCGGCGAGGAGGGCGCGTCGTGCTCTTCGAAGTCGCGCCCGGCGACGAGCGGCGTCCCCATCGTCTTGAAGTAGTCGCCGCTGACGCGGATGAAGTTCATGGGTTTCTTGCCCGCCGCATCCGCGCCGTCCATCCAGACGCTGTTGCCCCAGCCGTTGCCGCTGAGCGGGATGATGTTGGCTGAGGCGGCGGACGCGACGCCGGGGATCGCCCTGATCCGTTCGAGCAGCCCGCGCTTGAAAGTCAGCCGGTTCTCTTTGGGCAGATTCAGGCGCGAGGAGTCGATCTGCGCGATCAGGATTCCTTCCTGGCGGAAGCCCACGTCCGCCGAGAGGAGCTTCGCGAGGCTGCGCGAGAAGAGGAGCGCGCCCACCACGAGCACGAGCGAGAGCGCGACCTGCGCGACGACGAGCGCGCGCCTGAGGCTGAAGCGCTCTCTCCCCGCCGTCATCCCGCGCCCGCTCGCCTTCATCGCCGCGCCCGGCGCGACCCGCGTCGCGCGCAGCGCCGGCGTCAGCCCGAACAGAACGCACGTCAGAATCGCCATCCCCGCCGTGAAGCCGAGCACGGACCAGTTCGCGCTCAGATCGACGAAGAGTTGATCCTCCTTCGTGCTGAGGAAGGAGACCAGGAACTCGCCCAGGAACCCGGCGAGGATCGCGCCGAGGATCGAGCCCGCCGCGGAGAGCAGCAGGCTCTCGGCGAGCAACTGCCTCACGATGCGCGAGCGCGACGCGCCGAGCGCGAGCCGCACGGCGATCTCGCGCTCCCGCGCGCTCGCACGCGCGAGCATCAGGTTGGCGAGGTTGGCGCACGCGATCAGGAGCACGAGCCCCGCCACGCCCAGGAGCATCCAGAGCGGGCTCTCGTAAGTCTCCCGCACCTGTGAGATGCCGCTCGCCGCGGGGTAGGCGGCGAGCTTGAAGCCCAGATAGTTGCTCACGTTCTCGGCCGGGTACTTCGGCGAGAGTGTCGTCTCGAAGACGCCCTGCGAGATCGAGCCCAAGTGCGCCGTGGCCTGCTCCGCCGTCCAGCCGGGCCTGAGCCGACCCATCACGATCAGCCACCAGGACGTGCCCGAATCGAGCCTGCCGTCATCACGCAGGAGCGCGGCGGAGCAGACGGGCACGGCCACGTCGAAGGAGCGGCCCACTTCCGGCCCGTAGAAGCCGGCGGGCGTGACGCCCACGATCTCGACCGCGTGATCGTCGACCGAGAGCGTCCTGCCGACGACCGACGGATCGCCGCCGAACTCGCGCTGCCAGAACTGATGACTGAGGACAGCGCCCGCCGCCGCGCACCCGCGCCGGTCGTCCGGGGCGTGGAAGACGCGACCCACTTCGGGGCGCACGCCGAGCACGTCGAAGAAGTCGCCGCTGACCCAGAGCCCGCGCGCGCGGTGGACTTCGCTGCCCGTCCCCAGGTTGAAGTCCTCCGCGCCCCACGCGAAGACGCCGGAGAAAGCCTGCTGCCGGTCGCGCACCTGCTCCCAGACGGGGTTCGTCAGCGCCGGGTGCCAGCTCGCGAAGAAGCCGCGCGCGCCCGTCATGTCCGCGATGCGAACCTCGGCGAGCTGCTCCGGGTGCGCGACGGGCAGGGCGCGCAGGCGCACGGCGTCGATCAGACGGAAGATCGCCGTGTTCGCGCCGACGCCGAGCGCGAGCGTCAGGAGCGCGACGGCGGCGAAGCCCGGCTGGTTCCGCAGCATGCGGAAGCCGTAGCGCAAGTCCTGCCAGAGATCTGCGATCACGTTACCCCTCCCGCCTTCGCCCAGAACCACGCGCCCCGCGTCGGCGCGGCGCTCGACGTGGCGGAGTTCCTTCGTCAACAGTTCACTTTCGGTCAGCTCGTCGAGCGCGGCGCGGTAGGCCCGCTCGGCGGTCGCGCCCGCCGAGAGCAACTCTTCGTAACGGTCGTCGAGGTGCTGCGACAGCTCTTCGACGATCTCGGCCTCGCGCGTCGGGGTGAGGCCCAGCCGCGCGAGGTGTTTCGCGATCTCGGTTTTCCACTCAGGCATTTTCCGCCTCCGTGATGCGCTTGACCGCCTCGACGAACTCGCGCCAGGTGCTGCGCTGCGCCGCGAGCACGCGCTTGCCCTCGGCGGTCAGCTTGTAGTAGCGCCTGCGGCGCTGCCCCGCCTTCTCGACCCAGCGGCCCTGAATCCAGCCGCGCCGCTCCAGCCGGTAGAGCAGCGGGTAGAGCGACGCGACGTTGAACTTCAGCGTCCCGCCGGAGCGCGACTCGATGAGCTTGCTGATCTCGTAGCCGTGGCGCGCGCGCGCCTCGACGAGCGAGAGGATCAGCAGCTCGGCGCTGCCCTTCTTGAGTTCGCGGTCGAGCTGTGGCGAAGCGATATGTGACATAGCAACATAATACGGCGGCGGGCGCGCCCCGTCAACGGGAATCTCGCGCCCGGCGGCCGCGCCCGCGGCGGCCGGGCGGGCGGGGCGGCGATTTTAATGCTCGACACGATTGGCTAAAACGGTATAATGCGCGCGTTTCACCTGTCTTACCGCCCGCGACGTTCGTTCTGGGAAAGAGTCGAAAAGTTCTTACGTCTCCACCTGCCGCAGGGGCCTCGCGTGCCCGCGGCGGCTTTCGTCGCGGGGTAGAAGGAGAGCTATGACGGACGCTACCGGCGCGAGCGCCGAAGTGGAAGACCGGCGCGAGGGCTTCGTGCGCGGCCTGGGCCTGCTCGACTCGACGATGATCGTCGCCGGGTCGATGATCGGATCGGGCATCTTCATCGTCTCCTCGATCATCGCCCGGCAGGTCGGCTCGCCCGGCTGGCTCCTCGTCGTCTGGATCGTCACCGGACTTTTAACGCTGATGGCGGCGCTCTCCTACGGCGAGCTGGCCGCGATGATGCCGAAGGCCGGCGGGCAGTACGTCTACCTGCGCGAGGCGTTCTCGCCGATGTGGGGGTTCCTCTACGGCTGGACGCTCTTCCTCGTCATCCAGACGGGAACCATCGCGGCGGTGGCGGTCGGCTTCGCGCGCTACACGGGCGTGCTCGTGCCGTGGGTGTCGGAGAAGAACTACCTCGTCGAGCCCGTCCGCCTCGGCGGCTACGCCCTCTCGCTCTCGACGGCGCAGCTCGTCGGGCTGTTGATGATCGCGCTGTTGACGTTTATGAACACGCGCGGGCTGAAGCTCGGCAAGCTCGTCCAGAACGTCTTCACGGTGGCGAAGACGGGCGCGCTCATCGCGCTCATCGTGCTCGGCATCGTCGTCGGCTTAAAATCCGGCGCCGGGACGGCCAACTTCTCGGACTTCTGGGGGGTGCGCGGCAGCCTCCAGGACGTGGGCAAGGGCCTGACCGCCGCGACGGCCTTCGGCCTCTTCGTCGGCATCTGCGTGGCGCAGACCAACTCGCTGTTTTCGGCCGACGCCTGGAACAACATCACGTTCACGGCCGGGGAGGTGAAGAACCCGCGGCGCAACATCCCGCTCTCGCTCGCGCTCGGCACCATCCTCGTCATCGGCCTCTACCTGCTGGCGAACGTCGCGTACCTCGTGGCCCTGCCGTTTGACGCGATCCAGACCGTGCCGAGCGACCGCGTCGCCTCCGCGACCGCCAACGTCATCTTCCCCGGCGTCGGCGCGACCGTGATGGCGGTCGCCATCATGATCTCGACCTTCGGCTGCAACAACGGCCTCATCCTCGCCGGGGCGCGCGCCTACTACGCGATGGCGCGCGACGGCCTGTTCTTCCGCTCCGCGGGGCAGTTGAACCAGAACCGCGTGCCCGCGTGGGGGCTCGTCATCCAGGGCATCTGGGCGGCGGTGCTGGTGCTGCCGCGCACGGTCGCGACCGACGCGGCCGGCGCGGTCACCTACGGCAACCTCTACGGGAACCTGCTCGACTACGTCATCTCCGCCGCGCTCATCTTCTACATCCTGACCATCATCGGCATCTTCCTGCTGAGGAAGAAGCGCCCCGAAGTCGAGCGGCCCTACAAGGCGTTCGGCTACCCCGTAGTGCCGGCGCTCTACGTCGTCGGCGCGTCGATCATTTTAGTCGTCCTCTTCGCCTACCAGACGGCGACGACGTGGCCCGGTCTGATCATCGTCCTGACCGGCATCCCGGTCTATTTCATCTGGCGCAAGGTCGGCGTGCCGATGGAGGGTTCGTCCGCCGACGCGATGGCGCGCGAAGACGCGGCATGACGATCCGCGCCCGTCGGCGTTGCCAGAATCGGTGATCGGTGGCAATAATGGCGGCACTAAGCCCGATTTAGCGTTCACAAACTTCAAACGAGCGGGGGCACGAGCCTGCACCCCGCGGCTCGCGGAGGTTAATTGATGGCTAGTCCACTGTTTAGAACCAAACCACTCGCCATGCTGCTCGGGGAGATGGAGGGCGAGAACCGCCTGCACCGCGTGCTGGGTCCCGTGCAACTGACGGCGCTCGGCGTCGGCGCGATCATCGGCACGGGCATCTTCATCCTGACCGGCGTCGCCGCGCACGACCGCACCGGCCCGGCGCTCATGCTCTCGTTCGTGCTGGCGGGGCTCGCCTGCGTCTTCGCCGCGCTCTGCTACGCGGAGTTCGCCTCGATGGTGCCGGTCGCGGGCTCCGCCTACACCTACGCCTACGCGACCCTCGGCGAGCTGTTCGCCTGGATCATCGGCTGGGACTTGATCCTCGAATACGCCGTCGGCTCGGCCACGGTCGCCCACGGGTGGTCGTCACACTTCCAGGAGTTCACCCCGCTCTTCGGCTTCCACGTGCCGGACGCCATCCGCGCCGCGCCGTACAACTACTGCCTGAGCGTCGGCTCCGGGTGTCCGCGCACGGGCTTCGTCGCGACGGGCTCGTACTTCGATCTGCCCGCCATACTCATCACGTTCATCCTGACCATCGTCCTCGTCAAGGGCATCAAGGAGAGCGCGAGCTTCAACGCCGCGATGGTCGCCATCAAGCTGATCATCGTGCTGATGGTCATCGGCATCGGCGGCTACTTAGTGCTCACCGTCTACGGCACGTCGAACTGGCACCCGTTCGCGCCCTACGGCTACACGGGCATCAGCTTCTTCGGCCACACGATCCTCGGCGAGACGGCGAAGGGCGGCGAGCCGCTGGGCATGTTCGCCGGCGCGGCGATCATCTTCTTCGCCTACATCGGGTTCGACTCCGTCTCCGTCCACTCGGAGGAGGCGAAGAACCCCGCGAAAGACGTGCCCGTCGGCATCATCGCCTCGCTCATCATCTGCACCATCCTCTACATCGCCGTCTCGGCGGTGCTGACCGCGATGGTGCCCTACAAGGAGATCAACATCGACGCCCCGGTCGTCGACGCGTTCCGGCGCGCCGGGCTCACCTGGATGCAATACCTCGTCGCGGCGGGCGCGATGACGGGCATCACCTCGGTGCTGCTCGTGATGATGCTCAGCCAGCCGCGCGTGATGCTGGCGCTCGCGCGCGACGGGCTCGTGCCGCGCGGGTTCTTCGGCGACATCCACCCGAAGTTCCGCACGCCGTGGAAATCGACGATCCTGACGGGCGTGTTCGTCGCGGCGATGGCGGGCTTCATCCCCTTAAGCATTCTCGCGGAGATGACGAGCATCGGCACGCTGTTCGCTTTCGTCATCGTCTGCGGCGCGGTGCTCGTCATGCGCCGGACGAACCCGAACGCGAAGCGGCCGTTCCGCGCGCCCTTCGTCCCCCTGATCCCGATCCTCGGCATCGCCACCTGCCTGCTGCTCATGTTCTCGCTGCCGGCGGAGAACTGGTATCGGCTGATCATCTGGCTGCTGGTCGGGTTCATCATCTACTTCCTCTACGGGCGCAGGCACAGCGTCATGTCGGGCGGCGGCGGGGGCGGCCACACCCTGCACGAGGCGGCGGCGCACGGCGTCGCCGGGGCGGCGGTCGGCGACCCGGACGCCCCGCCATCCTCGCCGGCGGCGCCCGTCGACTCGCGCGTCGATAGGGATCGAAGGGACAGGTAGTCTCCTTCAGAGAGGTAAGACGTGGGCCGGGTC
>DATLMC010000117.1:0-36196 GCA_035537435.1 Pyrinomonadaceae bacterium
CCCCCCCCTCTTCGCGCCTGCCCCCTCCGCGAATGAGGGGTACGCGCATACTCATCTTCAAAAAAAATCGGGGGAGTCGCTTCGAAGCGACTCCCCCTCCAAGTTTTTCCTAGCCGGTTTCCCGGATTAGAAAATAATGCGGATGCCAACCTGGACGACGCGGCGCGCCAGTGTGATGTCCCCCTTCTCGGCGAAAGCCGAGCCATCGATGCCCGCGTCTTCCGTGAAGAAGTCCGGCTGGGACCCAGCGCCGTTGACTCCGTAGCCCGGGTTGGGGTGATTCAACACGTTGTAGGCCTCGCCGCGGAGCTGAACGGTCAGGCGCTCGA
This sequence comes from Pyrinomonadaceae bacterium, assembly GCA_035537435.1. Lineage (GTDB taxonomy): Bacteria > Acidobacteriota > Blastocatellia > Pyrinomonadales > Pyrinomonadaceae > JAIVGV01. Next base: position 330 of record DATLMC010000117.1, read on the forward strand.
ACACCTTGATGTTCTTGAAGAGGCCCATGTTCAGCTGGTTGAGCGCCGGCCCGCGCAGCGAGTTGCGTGACGCGTCGCCGAACGGCGTGTTGAAGACCTGCGCCGAGCCGGGTCCGTTGAAGATGAAGCGCACGTCGTTGGGCGTGACGCTCCGCACGTTACCCGTCGTGTTCAGTTCGTTAAGCGAGAGGAAGCCCTTCGGGTTGGTGACCACGTCGATGTACCCGGCGCGGTAGGCGTCGAGCTGGTTGATGCCGACGAGCCGCGGGTCGACGTTCGGGTTGCCGACGAACGGGCGATCACCGGCGGTGATATAGGAGGCGCCGGCCCCGAAGACGCTGCCGTTGAAGAACTGCCCCGGCGTGTAGGGCGTGCCGCTCGTCAGCACGTAAACGCCGTTGAGCTGCCAGCCGCCGAGCAGGTGACCCACCACGCCGCGCTGTTCCTTGAAGAACGGCACGTCGTAGATGAAGTTCGCGCTGAAGGCGTGCGGGCGGTCGAGGATCGACAGCGAGCGCTCGCACGAGGTGATGCAGAACGGGTTCTGCGTGTTCGAGGAGGCGATGCCGAGGGCGAAGATTTCAGACGAGTTGTCGATCGTCTTACTCCACGTGTAAGCGGCACCCAGCGACAGCGCGTTGTTCAGGAACCGCCCGTTGTAGCGCGACTGCATCGAGTGGTAGATGGACTGGGCGGAGTTCTCGCGGACGGTGATCGTGCTCTGCCGCAGGATGCGGCCGTTGCAGACGCTCTCGTTGACGAAAGGCGTCGCCGGATCGTTCACGCAGGACAGCGGCGTGATGCCCGAGGGCAACAGGTTCGCGAAGCTGCGGAACGTCTGGACCGATTCGGCCGTGCAATCGCCGGCGGCGTTACGCGCCGTGCAGACCGTCAGCGAGGGCACGCCGTTGACCAGATTCTGGACGAACGGGTTGCCGTTGCGATTCTGGAACAGGCCGACGCCGTGCGTGCCGACGTAGCGCACTTCGGCGACGCTGTTTCTGCCGAACTGGTGCTGCACGCCGAGCGAGAACTGCTCGGAGTAAGGCGCGCGGAAGTCCGGCGCGACCGTCGTCTGCGCCAGGAAGAGCGGGTTAAGCTGGCCGAGCGGCAAAACCCCGGAGGCCGCCGACCTGGCCCTGATCACGTCACCCGTCAGCGCGCCCTGCGGGATCGGGACCGGCGAGTTGGTCGCCGGCAAGCTGGTGGAAGGGAGTGCGAACGCCGCCGAGAACGGCGCGCCGCCCTGCACGTTCAGCAGGATGTTGTAGAACGCCGGATCGTAAGCGATGGAGAAGCCGCCGCGGATGACGGTCGCGTCCTCGCCGAAGAAGCTCTTCCAGAAGTGCGGCGAGTAGGCGAAGCCGAGGCGCGGCGCGAAGTTGTTCTTGTCCTTCGGAATCAGCGGCACGGTGCGGGCGCTCAACGGCAGCGCCGGGTTATAGAACCTCCGGGCCGGATCGTTCTCGCGCGCGACCGACACCTCGTTCAGGAGGTTGATCGGCTGGCCCGTGTACTCGTAACGCAGGCCGAGGTTCAAGGTCAGGTTGGGACGGATCTTGAAGTCGTCCTGGATGAAGTAGTACTGGTCGTCCTCGGTGAAGGCGAGCGTCGGGTCGCCGACCGTGAGCGAGAAGCCCGACGGGGCGTTGGCGAGCAGACGCGCCACCGAGTTGAAGGAATACGCGCCGTTGAAGTTCGGCAGGAACGGCACGACCGTGTTCAGGTGCTTGTATTCGGCGCCGAGGATCAGGGAGTGCCGGCCGCGGACCCAGTTAATGTTGTCGGCCAGCTGGTAGACCTTGCCGACGCGACCCTGCGGCAGGGCGGTCGATCCGCCGATGGCGGACAACGCGCGCGAACCGCTCACGACGGGGAAGGTGATGCTGGTCACGGCGGAGCCGATGTTGACCGCGTCCGGGATACAGCCCACCACCGCCTGATCGCAACCGCCGCCGAAGACGACGCCGATCTTCTGGTAGGTGGCGCGGGCTTCGCTGACGATCGAGTTCGAGATCTGGCGCGTCCAGATTCCGCCGAAGTTCCTGCTGCTCGCCACCACGTCTCCCGTGAACCCGTTAACGGTCGCCAGGTTATTCACGAAGATCTGACTCTGTTTCAGGAAGCGGACGGTGACGTTATCCTTCTGCGACGCCCTGATGTCGAAGCGCGCGCTGTAGTCGGTCTCTTTGAACGGCGTGGAGACGTCGCGCTCGACCAGCGCCGTCTGGAAGGTCTGCCCGCCCAGGGTGATCGTGCTAAACGGGTTAGCCACGTCGCTGCGGGGGCGCGCGCCGGGAATGGCGAACGAGCTGTAGCGGGTGATGGCTTCGATCGCCCCGTTGCCGGGGAACGCCGCCAGCAGGCGCGGGAATTCCGCCGGCAGGATGCTGAGCTGGGTATCGCGCAGCGTCGAGATCGAAGGGTTGCGGATGCCCTGGTACGTCAGGAAGAAGAAGAAGCGGTCTTTGCCGGAGTAGTACGACTTGCCGCCCTCGCCGAAGCGGGGCAGGTGGAGCGGGCCGCCGAAGGTCCCGCCGAACACGTTGTAGAGGCTCTGGTTCGGCTCGGTCTGACCGCCGCGCTTCTCGATGTTGTTAAGGCTGTTCAGGTTCTTGTTGTCCTGGTGGAACTCGAAGGCGGTGCCGTGGTACTCGTTCGTGCCGCCCTTGGTCACGATGTTGACGACCGCGCCCTGGTTGCGCCCGTACTGCGCCGAGAAGTTGTTGGTGATGATCTGGTATTCCTGAACCTGATCCTGGTTGTCAACGAACATGGCGGGTCCGGAGACGCTCAGGTCGTTGTTGTCGGCGCCGTCGATCTGGAAGTTATTCGACCGACCGCGGTTGCCGTTGACCGACAGCCCGGTGCCGTTCGTGTTCGTGCCGCTGGCGTTGTTGGCGATGACGCCCGGGGCGAGCAGCGCCAGCGTGTCGAGACCGCCGCCCGCGCCGTTCGAGGGCAACTCCGCGATCCTGCGGGTGTCGACCGTGGTCGAAATCTGCGACTGATCCCTCTGGACGACCTCTTCCGTGTTCGCCGTGACGGTGACTGTCTCCGCGACGTTGCCCGTTTCGAGCTTCACGTCGTACGGGTTGACGATGCCGAGCTTGACGCTCACGCCGGTGCTCACGGAGCGCTTGAAGCCGGGGGCTTCGGCGGTCACCGCGTACGTGCCGGGCTGCAGCGAGCCGAACTCGTAAGTGCCTTCGCCGGAGGTCGTGACCGGCCCGGCCACCGTTCCGGTGGCTTCATTCTTCGCCGTCACGGTCGCGCCGGCGATGGCGCCGCCGTTAGGGTCTACTACGACACCCCTCAGCGTACCCGTCGTGGTTTGAGCCACCGCGGGGATCGCCGAGAGTGGCAGAATGACAAGCACCAACGCCATAAATAGCGCCAATGCTTTAAACTTCCTATGACTACTCATGTTCTTTCTCCTTAGGGACACCTGGTTTAAGAAGTACGGACTCTGTAGAACCGCCGCCGCTGAGAGCCGTTACTCTGGTTATTAGAAGTGGACTACGCATCAGCCCCGCGATCAGCGGCATCCTTCGGTATGCGCCCAAGCCCAAGCCACTTCCGCAACTTAGCCGGGCCGTGTCGAAATAACGCCCCGACTTACAGTCAATTATCAAAAGACCCAATGCAGAGTTATGGGGAAACTACCACCCCAATTTAGCAATATGCGTACCAACGAATCCAAGTTACGGTTCGCATCGGAATCGACCGCCCGCATCGGGGGTGGTGAGAGCTATAAGCCTATCATATTTGGCTTTTCTGACCTTCCGCGATGAATAACCTCGCGAGTTTGAGCCCGCCGGGGAGACTCTAAATCGGGGCTTATTCATTTTTTTGTATTCATTTTTTTGAATTATCAAGCAGAATCATAAAACGGGTCGGCGTCGGGCTAGCGCAGCGTGGCGATCAACTTCTTCACCTGCTCGGCGTTCTCGGCTTCCGGCGCTTCGCGCAGGTAAGTCTCGAAGTACTGCAACGCGCCGGCGCGGTTTCCCCGGTTGAGGTAGAGCTGACCGAGATGAAAGAGCGCCAGGGCGTATTCCCTGCCGCCCGATTCGTAAGCCAGTCGCAACTCCTTCTCCGCCCGCCCCGAATCTTTCAGCATCATCTGCGCCATGCCCGCGTACAGGTGCGCGGCCGGCGACTGGGCGTCGAGTGAGATGGCTTGCTCCAGAACCTGCGCCGACTCGGTGAACTGACGCTGCTTGAGCAGTACGATGCCGAGATTGAGGCGCGGGTTGAAGGCTTTGGGATCGAGCCTGACGGCGGCGCGCAACTCGGCGGCGGCTTCGTCCAGCCGGCCCGCGTCGAGGAGCTGCGCGCCGAGATCGTTGTGCGCCATCATGAAATCCGGGTAGAGCGCGACGGCCTTTTGCAGGTGTGCGATGGCGTCGGCCGGTTTGGCCTCCGCCGCCGCCTTCGTCGCGCGCTCGAACTCCTTGCGCGCCTCCTTCGGCACGTTCTTGTCCAACTCGCCGACCGAGACCGTGCGCGCCCCGCTCACGGCGGCGTCCTTCGACGGCTTCTCCTTCAGCGTGATGGTGACGACCGACGGCATGTCCTCGTAGACCTGCACGCGCAGCGTCGTGACCTCGAACCGCTGCCAGTCCGCTTCGACCTCAATCTGGTAAGAGCCGACCGGGACGTTCTTAAACTCGAACTGCCCCTGGTAGTCCGTGTAGATGACCGTGCCGCTGGTACGCTCCGTCTGCAGGGCGAGCTTCACCGGCTGGTTGATGGGCGCGCCGTTGGGCAGCAGAACGCTGCCGCGAATCCTGCCCATGTTCTTACCGGTCGAAGATGTCGTCTTGCCGGTTCTCGGATCGACGTTCTGCGCCGACGCCAGCTGTGAGAGTCCCAGCAGCGCCAGCGCCATCACTAAAATTTTCAGGCGGCTCATGGTCTAACCTTTCGGAAGAGGCGAGAAAGAGGGACTAACCGGACGAACTAACACGCGAGGGAGAAAACGCGAAATAAACTTTTGCAAGCAGCGTTCCCGCCCGCGACGCCGTGTAAACCTCCGGCGTTATCGCGGACTTGGGCGCGCGCTCAGCCCGCCCAATCCGATAATTCGTATTTTTTCATGCAATTTTATGAAGTCGGAGCCCGGAGGCGGCGGGCGCGGGCTCAAGACATCATGCGGGCGAAGGCTTCGAAGTCCGCGACGCGGGCCGGCAGGCCCAGGCTCTTTTCCAGCTCTTCGAGCGTCGTGCCGTCGAGCATGACCGGCTCGTCCGACTTGAAGGCCGCGCCCGGCAGGACGACGAAGTCGCCCTCAATCTGATCGCGCGCGGCGAGCACGTCGCACCCCGTCATCAGGCCGGCGACGACGATGTCGGGGCCGAAGTAGTCGTTCTCGACCGCGACCGTCTTGAGCCGCGTGCCGAAGCGCGCGTTCAAGCCTTCGAGCAGCGGCGCGAGCACGGGCGCGAAGAGCTTGCCGGTGACGACGGTCGCGTGCAGGCGCGCCGGGTCACGCGGCGGGCGGCGTTCGAGCCGGCGACGCAGGCGCGCGAAGTCTTCGCGGAAGGAGCGCACCATGCCGACGCCGTCCTCGATCTGCGGGTAGTCGCCGTAGTGCCGGCGCGAGGGGATGGCGACCCCGGCGCGCAGGTAGATCTCGTCGCCGAGGAACGCGAAGTTCGTTCCGAGCCGCGCGCGCAACTCTTTCTGGACGGCGGAGACCTCGCGGATCGTGCGGCGGCAGAACTCCGCCGTGACGGTGGTCAGCCGCGCGTCCGTGTTGTAGCGCGTCAGGCCGAGCGGGACGACGGCGACGCTCCTCACGCGCGGGTACTCCGAGGCGAGGTCGTAGATCGTGCGGCGCAGTATCTCGCCGTCGTTGATCTCCGGGCACAGGACGACCTGCGCGTGAATCTCGACGCCGGCGTCCATCATCCGGCGCATCTTGCCGCCGATGTCGGCGCGCTTCTCGTCAACGCCCAGCAGGTACGCGCGCACTTTGAGATCGGTCGCGTGGACGGAGACGTACTGCGGCGTCAGCCTCTGCTCGATGACGCGGCTCATCTCCGCTTCCGTGATCGAGGTGAGCGTCGTGTAGTTGCCGTAGAGGAAGGAGAGGCGCACGTCCTCGTCGCGGAAGGAGAGCGCGGGTCGCGCGTCGGGCGGGTTGCCGTTGCAGAAGCAGAAGAGGCACTCGTTGGCGCACTGGCGCGGGACGATGTTCTCGAACGAGAGGCCGAAGTCCTCGCCCTCGCCGCGCTCGATCTCGACCTCCCACTCCTCGCCGCCCTTCTTCAGGACGCCGATGGTCAGCTCGGTCTCGCCGCCCGTCTGGAAGCGGAAGTCGAGGTAGTCGCGCACCGCCCGACCGTTAACTTTGATCACGCGGTCGCCCGGCTCCAGCTCCAGCTCCGCGCCGAGCGACGCGGGCGAGACCTCCGTGATCTCCACGCCGCGGCGGCGGATCTGCGTGACGGCTGGCGTGACTGCGAACTCGTACATCTTAATTCCCTGAACCCGAAACCGATCCGCGCGCTAGCTCAAACCTCGCCGCGCCGACTCCCGTACGGCGGCGCGCACGGGCGGTCTCCGGCGCGCGGCGCGAAACCGTAAGTATCTGCGAAGGAGGCGGCGGACACAACCGGCGGGGCGAAGCGTCGCGCGGAAGGTAACACGCGCGTCGCCGGAAATGATTTGCGCGGGGCGAAGTTAATTGATGAGGCGGCGGGCCTTCCGGTTGCAACCCGCGTCGCCGGATTTATCCAGCGCGGTCGGCACGCCCGCCATCTATCGTCGGCCCTGCTCATCGCGGAAAGAAGGTTCTTGACAGCCCCGCCGCCTGACTCTAATCTGAATTTTGGGTCGCCGCCGCTGTAGAAGCGAGATTCTGATCGTAGATTTAACTCCCCGCCCACGACGAACGCCACGAGCTTACCCCCGACCGACAGACTCGACTCACGCAGACCGACGCCGCCTCTGACACGATCCGCAACACGCGACCGGACGAGTTGCGCGCGCGAAGCGTCCGCACCTTCTCATCCGTGAGCAGCTTTTCTCAGAATCAGGTTCCAGTTTTCGGGATGAAGAATTTCGACACGCGGCAGGCAGGTCCGACTCAGGCGGAAGAGCGGGCGTCCGCGTCCGCGCCGCAGAGCGCCGACGGCGCGATCCTGCTCGTGGAAGACGACAAAGTTCTACGCCGCTACCTCGAAGTGCTGGTCAGGCGCGCGGGCTACGAGGTCGTGACAGCCGCCGACGGTCTTGAGGCTATTAAGATCGCGTTCGGCTCGAAGCCCGCGGCGGTCGTCACCGACTCCGTGATGCCGCGCCTCGGCGGTCACGAGTTGTGCCGCATCCTGCGCAGCCGCGCCGAGCACGCGCGGCTCCCCATCATCCTGCTCAGCGGCGAAGCGCGCGGGGATTCTGCCGACGCCGCCTGCCCGCACGCCGACGCACACCTCACCAAGCCCGTCCGCGCCGAAGAACTGATCGACTGCCTCAAGCGACTCATCGCGCGCGCCGCACTCGCCTGAACGCAGTCGCCCGCGCCCGAAGGGAATCTCGCCCGCGTTAAAAATAAGAGGCCGACCCGGCGAGCGGGTCGGCCTCTTTTTTCTTCGTCGCGCATCGTACCTTCGGCTCAGCGCGCGGTCGATGTCGAGGCGCTCCCGCCTTCGAGCATCCCGTCGAGCGGCGTGTAGTCGAGCCCCTGCGCCTGCGCGACCGCCTCGTAGGTCAGCTTGCCCGCGTAGGTGTTGACGCCCTCTTTCAAGCCGGGGTCGATGCGGATGGCGTCGATGAAGCCGCGGTTGGCGAGCCGGAGCGCGTAGGGCAGCGTCGCGTTCGTGAGGGCGAAGGTCGAGGTGCGCGGGACGGCCCCCGGCATGTTGGCGACGCAGTAGTGCAGCACGCCCTCGACGTAGAAGGTCGGGTTCGAGTGGGTCGTCGGGTGCGTCGTCTCGATGCAGCCGCCCTGATCGACCGCCACGTCGACGACGACCGCGCCGTTCGGCACGTCCTTGAGCATCGACTTCGTGACGAGCTTCGGGGCCGCCGCGCCGGGCACGAGCACCGCGCCGACGATCAGGTCGGCCTCCGCAATCGCGCCGTGGATCGAATACGCGGAAGAGGCGAGCGTCGAGATTTTCGAGAGGAAGATGTCGTCAAGCTCGCGCAGCCGATCCAGGTTGTTGTCGATGATCGTGACGTGCGCGCCCAGGCCGACCGCCATCTTCGCGGAGTTCGTGCCGACCACGCCGCCGCCGATGATGACGACCTTCGCCGCCGGCACGCCCGGCACGCCGCCGAGGAGCACGCCGCGCCCGCCCGACATCTTTTCCAGGTAGTGCGCCCCGACCTGGATCGCCATGCGCCCCGCCACCTCGGACATCGGCGTGAGCAGGGGGAGCGTGCCCCTGCGATCCGTGATCGTCTCGTAGGCGACGCCCGTCACCTTGCGTTCGAGGAGTTGTTTGGTCAGCTCGCGGTCGGGCGCGAGGTGGAGGTAGGTGAAGAGCACCTGCCCCTCGCGCATCCGCGGGTACTCCGGCGCGATGGGCTCCTTCACCTTCACGATCATCTCGCCCTCGCCCCACACGTCGTCGGCCGAGTCGAGAATCTTCGCGCCCGCGCGCTCGTACAGCTCGGTCTCGAAGCCGGAGCCGGAGCCGGCGTCGCGCTCGACGAAGACCGTGTGGCCCGCGTCCGTCAGCGCGCGCACGCCCGCGGGCGTCAGGCCGACGCGGTACTCGTTGTCCTTGATCTCTTTGGGGAGTCCGACTTTCACCGTGGTGAGTCTCCGTTCGTTTTTAGTTTCGTGCCGGGCAGATAGCTAACAGGTAAACGCCGCGCGGGTCAAACAAAAATTGTAGGGGCGGGGCTCGTCCCCGCCCGCTGAGCCCGGCAGCGCGAAAGACGGAGTCATGATCACTCGTCGATGACTAATCGCGGATCGGTTGAGCGAGCTTAAGCTCGCCCAGCGGGCGGGGACGAGCCCCGCCCCTACAATCATTCTTCAAACGCGCCGCCTTCAAACGTCTTCGTTCAACCGCCGCGCCATGTAGCCCTCTAGACCGTTGCCGCTCGAATTTTTCAAGACCTCTTCGAGCCACGCCTCGCGCTCGAACGACTGCACGCGCAAGTCCCAGACGCACGCGCTCAAGCCCGTCGGCGTCGCGTAGTCGAATTTCTCAAGCTCGTTTGACGCCGCCGTGTAGACGTGGTGATGCAGCTCGTTCTCGTCGGCCCACCAGTCGACGAAGACGAAGTTAGCAGTGCGCCCGTCGTGCACGCCTAAGAAGCCGACGCCGTAGCGCGATGCGGTCACCGCGGGCCGGGGCAGACGCTCCCGCGCGATCCGCTTGGCCGCCTCGACCAACCCGGCGCGCGGTCGCTCGCCCTCGTAGGCGATGCCGTAAACCTTCAAGCGCCAGCCCGCGTGCGACCACTCTTCGAGGAACCTGATCGGGCGCGCGCGGTAGGGCTCCCGCAGTTCGACGGGCGGCTTCGGCCGAGCTTCGACGCTCATCTACTTTCCTGATTTTCTTTGCGTGCTCCAGCGCCTCCAGCGTGAAATTTTATTCTCACGCGAAGGCCTGGAGGCGCGAAGTAAAGATAAAGTGCGCGCCGACCTACTCGAAGTTCACTTCGTCGATCTGCGCGCGCTGGAGCTTGCCGCTGTAGTCGACGTAGATCGACTTCCACTCGCTGAAGATGTCTAAGACCTGCGTGCCCGCCTCGCGGTGCCCGTTGCCCGTCCCCTTCGTGCCGCCGAAGGGGAGGTGGACTTCCGCGCCGATGGTCGAAGAGTTGACGTAGAAGATGCCGGTGTACATCTCGTTCATCGCGTGGAAGGCGCGGTTCACGTCCGCCGTGTAGATCGAGGCGGAGAGCCCGTAGCGCACGCCGTTGCCGATCTCGATGGCTTCTTCCAGGGAGTTCGTCGGGATGACGCAGGTGACGGGTCCGAAAATCTCCTCCTGCGCGATCCGCATGTCGGCTTCCACGTCGGCGAAGACCGTCGGCTCGATGAAGTAGCCGTGCGCGTGCTCGCCCTTGTCGAGTCGCTTGCCGCCGCACACGAGCTTCGCGCCGTCCTCCCGCTCGCCGACCTCGACGTAGCCCATGATCTTGTGGACGGCGTCGGCGTTGATGACTGGCCCCATGTCGACGTTCGCGTCCGCGCCGTCGCCGACGCGCAAACCGCGCGCGCGCTCGACGAGCTTCTTCGTGAACTGCTTGTAGACTTTTTTATGCACGACGAGGCGCGACGAAGCCGTGCAGCGTTGGCCCGAAGTTCCGAACGCGCCCCAGACCGCGCCCTCGACCGCGAGGTCGATGTCCGCGTCCTCCATCACGATGATGACGTTCTTGCCGCCCATCTCCAGCGAGCAGATCGCGTTTCGGTCGGCGCACGCCGAGGCGACGACCCGGCCCGTCTCGGTCGAGCCGGTGAAGGAGATGAGGCGCACGTTGCGGTGCTCGACGAGCGCGCGCCCGGCGGTCTCGCCGTAGCCGGTGACGAGGTTGACGACGCCCGCGGGGATGCCCGCCTCCTCGCAAGCCTTGACGAGGTTGAACGTCGAGAGCGGCGTGTCTTCCGCCGGCTTGATGACGACGGTGTTGCCGCAGACGAGCGCCGGGATCAGTTTCCAGGAGGGGATCGCCATCGGGAAGTTCCACGGCGTGACCAGGCCGCACAGCCCGACGGGCTGGCGCACGCACATCGCGAACTTGTTGGGCATCTCGGCGGGCGTCGTGAAGCCGTGGAGCCTGCGCCCCTCGCCCGCCGTGTAGTAGGTGCAGTCGATGGCCTCCTGCACGTCGCCGCCGGTCTCCTTCAAGACCTTGCCCATCTCGCGCGTCATGTCGGCGGCGAAGCGATCCTTGTGGCGGATGAGAATCTCGCCGAGGCGGAAGAGGAGTTCGGCGCGGCGCGGCGCGGGCGTGTGCCGCCAGCGGTCGGAGGCCGCGCGCGCGGCTTCGACGGCGTGGTTCACGTCGTCGACCGTGGAGACGGGGAAGCGCCCCACCACGTCGCGCGTGTCCGCCGGGTTCACGTTCTCGAAGTGCTCGCCCGAAGAGGCGGCGACCCACTGGCCGCCGATGTAGTTGTGGTAAGTCTTGACCGAGGCGCGCGCGGAGGCGCGACCGTTCGACTTCTTCGCCGCAGCCTTATTGAGAGCTTTGCGAGCTTGTGCCATAAAAAAATTTTGTCCGTGGTCAGTCGTCCGTGGTCAGTTGCTCTCTGTCGTGCGGCTTAAAGGTTCTCTTAAAGCCACTGACCCGTCAAGCATAGACAACGGACGACTGACCACGGACAACGGACGGCTATTGATAAGTGAACTGGACGATGAGTTGGCGCACCGTGCCGTCGCCCTGCGAGACGGCGATGTTCATCACGACGGCGTCGCCGAACTTCAGACCGCCGACCACGCGCTCGAAGTCAGCGAGCGTGCTGACGCTGACGCGGTTGACCTTCTGGATGATCATGTTCTCGCGGATCTCGGCGTCGGCCGCGATCCCCGACGGATCGACATCCTTGACGAGCAGGCCGCGCACGTTCTTCAGGCCCCGCTCGTTGGCGAGTTGCGGCGTCAGCTCGCTCACGGTGAGTCCGAGCCGGGGCTTGTCGCCCTCGGCCGCGCCGAGTTTCTTGATCGCCGCGGGCTTGCCGCCTTCGGGCGGCGCGGTGCCTTCGGCGGCGGTCAGCGGGCGCTCCCCGACGGCGAGGCTCACGCTCCTACGCTCCATCTTGCCGCCCACGTCGCGCAGGTAGGCGAGGTTGATCGTCTGCCCGACCGGGGTCGAGGCGACGCGGTTGATGAGGTCTTGCGAATTCACGACGGGCTGGCCGTTCAACTCGACGACGATGTCGCCGACCTGCACGCCCGCCTTCTGCGCCGGACCCTCGCGGATGTCGGTGATGATCGCGCCCTTCGCCTCCGCGAGGTTGTAGACGCGCGCGTACTCGGCCTTCACCGTGTCGAGGTAGACGCCCAGGTAGCCGCGCTTGACCTTGCCGCCCCCGGCGAGCTGGCGGTAGACGAACGCCGCCTCGTTCGACGGCAGGGCGAACCCGATGCCGTTGTAGTCGCCCGTCGAGGTCGCGATCTGCGAGTTGACGCCGACCACCTCGCCGCGCATGTTGACGAGCGGCCCGCCGGAGTTGCCGCGGTTGATGGCGGCGTCGGTCTGGAGGAAGCGCTGGAAGTTGGTCGAGAGCGGCGTCTGCCGCTCGCGGGTCGAGATGATGCCGGCGGTGACGGTCTGATCGAGGCCGAAGGGCGAGCCGATGGCGAGCACCCAGTCGCCGACCTGCGCCGAGTCGGAGTCGCCGAGCTTGACGGTCGGCAGGTCGCGCGCGGCGTTGACCTTGATGACCGCGAGGTCCGTCAGACTGTCCTCGCCGACGACTGTGCCGCGCAGGATTTCGCCCGACTGCAAGCGCACCGTGATGCGCGTCGCGTCCTCGACGACGTGCTTGTTCGTCAGGATGAAGCCTTTGGGATCGACGATGAAGCCGGAGCCGACGCCGCGCGAGGGTCTGCGCATCTGCCGGCGGAACATGTCCATCAGCGGGTTGTTGCTGTTGTTGTCGTTCCCCTCCTTGCTGTCCTCGTCGTCGTCGCCCTTGCCGGCGGAGGCGTCGGGCGCGGCGACCGTGTCGATGTTGACGACCGCGGGCTCGACGCGGCTCGCGATCTCGGCGAAGGACGCCGAGAGCGCCTCCGGCGCGCGCGCGATCTGCGCCGCGCTCGTGCCGCCCTGCGCCACGACGTTGCGCCCCGCCAGCAGCGCGCCCACCGACGCGCCCACCACCAGGCAGGCCACCGCCAGCGCCGCGATCCACACGCGCAGCCGCTTGAGGATCATCCGCTCCGCCTCGCCGTTCGCCCCGTTCGGTAACTGGTACATAAAAACTCCTCGCGCCCTCGGACTTGTCTAAAGATAACGCCGCCCGCGCCGCGCCCGTTCCCGAATCTCCCGCCAGCGCCGACCGCTCAGGTAGCTACAGCCACGTCAGAATGTCGAGCGCCGACTGGTTCGGTCGAGCGAGTATAACTAAAGCGCGGACGCGCCGCAAAGATAACGCGGTCGCGCGGCGGGGTAATCGGGCTGGACGAGCGGGCGCGACGGTTATTGACCGGCGGCGGGGCGTGCGGGTAATGTTACCCGCGCCGACAGACGCCACCCTGCCCGCGTGAGGTTTTACAATCATGCCTGCTCAATTCCCCTCGGCAGCCGCACGACGCTTCCTGATCGCCGCCGCCGCGTGCGCCCCCGCCCTCTGGCTCGCCGCGCGGCCGACGCCCGCGCTGGCGCAGTCGAATCGATCCGCCGAGCGCAACTCCGAGGCGCGTCACGCCGATCAGATGCGCGAGATGGAGATCAAACGGCTCGAAGGCACGATAGCCGGGCGCGCGCCCAACCCGCCCGCGGCGCGACCCATGCTCGAACAGATCGGCGAGGACTTCCGCCGGATGCAGATCACCAACAACGAGATGATGCGCGCGATTTTCTCCGCCGGCGCGCCGCGCGCCCTCGACTACGAGCGCATCTCGAAGGCGACCGCCGAGATCAACCGCCGCGCCGCGCGCCTGCGCGTGAACCTCCAATTCCCCGGCCAGGGGCGCGACGACTCGCGCGACGCGGGGCAGGGGATTCCCGGCGAGAAGGAGATTCCGGGCGAGAAGGAGATGAGATCGTCGCTCCTCTCGCTCGACGAATTGATCATGGGTTTCGTCAACAACCCCACCTTCCGCGAGCGGGGCGTGCTCGACGCGCAGCACTCCGCGCGCGCCAGCCGCGACCTCTCCGCCATCATCAAGCTCAGCCAGAAGATCAAACAGCGCGCCGAGAAGCTGAAGGACTGAGCGCGCGTCCGCGGACGACGGACGCAGAAGCGATGAGCGGCGCAGCGGAGGGGAGCCGCGGAGCGGAGGGTAAAGGCGTGTCGCCTTCACTTCACCCCTCGTCGCTCACCGTCGCTCCTTCACCCTTCCTTTTCCCGCCCCTGCCCCAACGCAGTTCCGACACCACGATGCCCGCGAGCACGAGCCCCGCGCCCGCGAAGCCGCGCGCGCCGAGCCACTCCTGCGGGCCGCGCACCGCGACGGCGAAGAGGGTGGCGAAGACCGGCTCCAGGCTGAAGATGACGGCGGCGTGCGTCGCGGAAGTGCGCGCCTGCCCCCACGTCCAGAGGAAGAAGACCGCCACCGTCGCCACCGTCGAGAGATAAAAGAGCTGCCACACGACGCGCGCGTCCCAGACGAGCGGCGCGGACTCTCTCAAGACGAACTGCGGCAGCGCCTCCGGCGTGAACACGAGAACGCACGCGCGCAGCGCGAGCCACGCGGCGACGACGAGCGCGGCGGTCGAGACGATCTGCAACGCAGTGATCTGCCCCGCGTCGAAGCGGCGCGCGTAAACGCTCAGGAGCGTGATGTGGAAGGCGAAGGCGGCGGTCGAGGCGAGCGTCAACAGATCGCCCAGGTTGACCGCGCCCCCGTCGCGCGGCGCGAGGATGAGCAGGCCGCCGAGAGTGGCGAGCACGACGCCGATCAGATTCTCGACGCCCGGCCGCGCGCGCAAGAGCGCGTAGGCGACGAAGGGCACGAGCGGCGTGGTGAGCCCCGTGATGAAGGCGGACTTCGACGCGGTCGTGTAGACCTGGCCCGCCGCCTGGAGCGCGAAGCCCGCGCCCATCAGCGCGCCGAGCAGCGCGCCGGCCCGGCGCGCCTCGCGCGTCGCGCGCAGCAGCCGGCGGTGGAAGAGCGCGCAGAGGATCAGTGAGGCGACGACGAAGCGGAAGGTCATGTACGAGAGCGGCGACCAGCGCGCGAGGATGTCCTTCGCCATGAAGAAGGTCGAGCCCCACACGACCGTCGTCAGAACGAGCGCGCCGTCGGCGGCGAGGTTGGGTTTGAGTTTCATTAGCTGTTAGCGATTAGCCATTAGCCAGAGGCGAGTGGCTGGCTCGGCTGATAGCTAACACCTAATCGCTAACAGCTAACCGCTCCCTTCACGGCCGCAGCAGGACTTTCAGCACGCCCGACTCCGCCGCGCGCGCCATCGCGCGGACGCCTTCGGCGAGCGGGCGCTCTTCGCTGATCAAACTCTCAACGTCGACGCGGTTCGACTTCAACAGTTCGAGCGCGGGGGCGAACCGCCCGCAGCGCGAGCCGACGACCGTGATCTCGTCGACGACGACGCGCGCCGACTCGAACGCGGTCGCGCCGTGGAAGGTCGATTTGAGGACGAGCACGCCGCGCGCTTTCAGCAGCGAGAGCGCGAGGTCGAAGCCCGCGGGCGAGCCCGACGCCTCGACGACCACGTCGAAGGCGCGCGCAGGTTTGGAACCGTTCAACTGATCGAGCCGCACGGTTTTGACGCCCCGCCGCCGCGCGATCTCCAGCTTCGCGTCGTGCTTGCCGACGAGCGTGATCTCCGCCCCGGTCAGCGCGGCGAGCGCCTGCGCGCAGAGCAGCCCGAGCTTGCCGTCGCCGACGACCGCGACGCGCGCGCCGTCGTCGATCCGCGCGCGCTCGACGACGGCGCACGCGGCGGCGAGCGGCTCGGTGAAGACCGCGCGCTCGTCCCCGATCTCTTCCGGCACGGCGAGGAGGTTCGCGGCGGGCAGACGCAAGTACTGCGCGTGCGCGCCGTCGCGCCCGACGATGCCGAGCACGGTGCGCGCGGGGCAGTGGCGCGGATCGTTCGCGGCGCACAATTCGCAACGCCCGCAGCCCGCGTTGATCTCGCCGACGACCCGGCGACCGACGAGCCCGCGCGCGCCCCGCGCCTCTTCGACCACGCCGACGAACTCGTGACCCAGCGTCCCGCGAAAGCCCGCGTACCCACGCGCGATCTCAAGGTCGGTGTTGCAAATCCCCGACAGCGTGACGCGCACCAACGCTTCGTCCTCGGCGCGCGGCACGCCCACGTCGGCGACGCGCAGCGAACCGTTTTCGTAGCGCAGGGCTTTCATGGAGGGCTGTCCGTGGTCAGTTGTCAGTTGTCCGTCGTCCGAGTCACGCGGAGAGTTGTTGAGGTGGACGGCGCGCGCCGCCCGAGAGAAAGAACAACTGACAACTGACCACGGACAACTGACAACGTTCAGAAACTCTTCGCCCTGGTGTAGGCGTTCGACGGCGTGAGTTCGACGGTCTGCTCGCGCCCGGAGACGTTGACGGGCAGCCGCCAGGTGAGTTCGTTCGCGCCCGCGAGCGTGGCGTGAACCCACCAGCGACCGGGAGAGAGGGCGACGAGAGCCTGCCCGTCCGCGTTGAGCTTCGCCGAGACGGGCTGGCGCGCGCCCATCCGCCGCGTGACGAAGTCCTCGAACCGCTGCCCGTAGCGCCGCTCGTCGTCGAACTCCCGGCGCGCCGCCGCCACGTCCACCGAATAGACCTCGACCGCGGTGTCGGCGACGCCGGCGTCGCCGACCCCCTCGCGGCGGAGCACGATCCTCACCAGCGTCTGTTTCGACGCGCGCCCCGTGCGGGCCGCGCCCGACTCGTCCTGCGGCAGCTTGCGGTAGACCGCCCACCCCGCGCCCAGGAGCGC
Source organism: Pyrinomonadaceae bacterium (assembly GCA_035537435.1). Classification (GTDB taxonomy): domain Bacteria; phylum Acidobacteriota; class Blastocatellia; order Pyrinomonadales; family Pyrinomonadaceae; genus JAIVGV01. Next base: position 16,878 of record DATLMC010000117.1, read on the forward strand.
GGCGACGAGCGCGACGCGCAGCGCGTTGACGATCAAAATCCGTTTCGGATCGTGCGTGCTCAAATTGATTCGGCGGTGGGGTCTGGCGTCGAGCGCGGCGGCGGCGACCGTCGCGTCCGACGCGCTAATGATCTTCTGTAAAGACGATCTTCTCTACGTTCGCGAAGGAGAGCTTCACGGGCGCGCGGCGACCGAAGATTTCGACCGCGACCTTGAGCAACCGGCGCGACTGGTTGATCCCCTCGACCCTGCCGATGAAGCTGCTGAAAGCCCCCGTCCTGATCCTCACGATCTCGCCGAGCCGGTAGACCCGCCGCCCGGCCGCGGAGTTGTCGTCTTGCGGCATCGCCCTGACTCCTTCGAGAAGCCCGCTTCCCCGTCCCCTAAGAACGGCGCGGCGTCGCTTAAGCCATGAGCCCCTTCTCGCGCAGCGCGCTGTCGAGTTCGCGGTCGGTCGGCGTGGAGAGCACCTGACCGGCAACGTCGAGCGTGGGCTTTTTCTCTTTGCCCTCGTTGTGCTCCTTGACCCACGCGCTCGCCGCCTCGTCCTCCTCGACGTTGATGTAGCGGTGTGCGACGCCGAGCCGCCGCAAATGTTCGAGCGTCTTCTGCGTGTCGCCGCACCAGTCCGCGCCGTAAACTTTAACTTCCAACATCAGTGCCCTCCCCCGTCGATTTACGCGCATGATAACACGGCGGAGGGGGATGAGGGATGAAGGATGAGGGATGAGGGATGAATGAAAGCGTGTGAAGATATTTCTTCATTCATCCCTCATCCCCCCGCCCTCATCCCTCTCCTCTTGCTGCGTGCCCGTCGATGAAATAAGCTAACGCCGAACGTAAGGCGGCGGTTCGCAAGGGGTCATTCTGAAAATTTCCGGCGTGGGCGATCAACTCTCAGACAAGCTCCGCGAGGAGTGTGGCGTGTTCGGCATCTACGGGCACGCGGACGCGGCGCGGCTCATCTACCTGGGGCTCTACGCGCTCCAGCACCGCGGGCAGGAGTCGTGCGGCATCGTCACCTCTGACGGGAGAGAGATGCGGCCCGACCGCGCGATGGGGCTCGTCCCCGACGTGTTCGACACGGAGCGGCTTGATCGCCTGGTGGGCACGAGCGGCATCGGCCACGTCCGCTATTCGACGGCGGGCGAGGTCTCTATCCGGGAGGCGCAGCCCTTCCAGATCAAGTGCAAGTACGGGCAGGTCGCCGTCTGCCACAACGGCAACCTCCCCTTCGCCACCGAGGCGCGCAAAAGTCTGGAGCGCGACGGCGCGATCTTCTCCTCGACCTCCGACACGGAAGTCATCCTGCACGGCATCGCGCGCTCGCGGGCGCTCTCGGTGCGCGAGGCGATCCCGGAAGTGCTGTGCGAGACCGAGGGCGCGTTCTCGATGCTCTTCCTCACGCCCGGCGCGCTCTACGCCGTGCGCGACCCGCGGGGTTTTCGCCCGCTCGCGCTGGGGAAATTAGAGGACGCGTGGGTCGTCGCCTCCGAGACGTGCGCCTTCGATCTCATCGGCGCGGCTTACGTCCGCGACGTGGAGCCGGGCGAACTCGTCGTGATCGACGAAGAGGGTTTGCACTCGTCGCACCCGCTGCCCCCGCGCGAGCACTCGATGTGCGTCTTCGAGCACGTCTACTTCGCGCGCCCCGACTCGCTGATCTACGGCCGCTCGGTCAACGAGTCGCGCCACAAGATGGGACGCCGCCTCGCCGTCGAGCACCCGGCGCACGCCGATCTCATCGTCCCCGTGCCCGACTCCGGCGTCTCCGCGGCCATCGGCTACGCCGCCGAGAGCGGCATCCCCTTCCGCTTCGGGCTCGTGCGCAACCACTACGTCCACCGCACCTTCATCGAGCCCAAACAGTCGATCCGCTCCTTCGGCGTGCGCGTCAAGCTGAACCCCGTGCGCCACCTCATTTCGGGCCGGCGCGTCGTCCTGATCGACGACTCCATCGTGCGCGGGACGACCTCGAAGAAGATCGTGCGGATGGTGCGGGAGGCGGGCGCGGCGGAAGTCCACATGAGGATCAGTTGCCCGCCGACCGCCTCGCCCTGCTACTACGGCGTGGACACGCCGAACCGCGACGAGCTGATCGGCGCGCAGATGTCCGTGGATGAAATCTGCCGCTTCATCGAGGCCGACTCGCTCGGCTACCTCTCGCTCGAAGGGATGCTCGCGGCGTCGGGCCTGCCGCGCGGCACGACCTGCGTCTCCTGCTGGACGGGCCGCTACCCGACGCAGATCACGCCCCGCGCCGAGACCCAGTGGGCGCGCGAGCACGAGCCCGTCCCCTCGGACTAAAACCTCACCAACGAAGGGAGACACGCACCATGACCGGCGAAGAGATGGAACGCGCTATCGAGTTCTTGCTGAAGAATCAGGCTGGCTTCGACATGAAGCTTGATCGGTTAGCCGATCAAGTAACAGAGACAAGCAAGCAAGTCGCGGAGATGAATGGTCGGCTCCAGATGCATGCGGAGTCGCAGGCTGATTTTGTCCGAGTTGTCACCAGCCACATTGAAGCGCAAGGGCATATCAACGCGGATGTCCGCACGACGCTGGTACGAATCAGCGAAGACTTGCGGTCGCTTGCGACCACCGTCCGACGGTTCGCCGAAGGGCGCGGTTAACGGCGCGGGGCGACTATAAAGTTATGGCGAAGAAGAAACCGCAACTCAAGAAGCACACGGTGCGGGCGCACATGCAGGTCTTGGAGTTCACGCGCGCGGGGAGCGCGATGGACTTCGAGATTTTCGCGAGCGGGGAAAAACTCGGCACCATCACCATCTGGCGCGGCTCCCTGACCTGGCGCGGCAAGAGCCGCAAGAGCGTCAAGACTTTTTCGTGGTCGGACTTCGCCCGCCTCATGGACGAGCAGGCTTACGAGTAAGACGCTAGACGCGCGCCGCGCGGCGAACCAGTGCGGGACACTCAGTTTTGGTGCGGGGAGGTTGTCAGTGGCACAAAATCGGCGCGGCTGCGGCTGCGCGTTGGCCGTCTTGCTGGTCGTCTTAGCCGCCGCGAGCGCGGCGTACTTCTACTTCCAGCGCAAGACGGGGCCGCAGTTGCCGCCGCCTTCGGGCGACGAGCTGATCGTGCACGTGCTCGACGTGGGGCAGGGCGACTCGATCCTGATCATCGCGCCGAATGGCAAGACCGCGCTCGTCGACGCGGGCAACCCCGGCAACGGCAAGAAGATTCTCGCCGCCCTCCAGCGCAACAACGTCGATCACATCGACCTCCTCATCGCCACCCACGCCCACGCCGACCACATCGGCTCGGCGGACGAAGTGATCAACGGCACGAAAGTCTCGACCGTCCTCGACAGCAAAGTCCCGAACACGACGAAGAACTACGAGGACTTCCTGAAAGCCATCGAGCAGAAGGGCGTCACCTACGTCGGCGCGACGCCCGATCAGACTTTCGACCTCGGCGGCGGCGCCATCATCACCGTGCTCGCGCCCATCCAGCCCTTCTTCACCAAGGATCAACTCCGCTCCGGCGGCAACGAGCCGAACGCGAACTCGGTCGTCACCCGCCTCGACTACGGCGACTTCTCGATGCTCTTGACCGGCGACGCCGAGGCGCAGACCGAGCAGCGCATGATCCAGAAGGGCGCGCGCCTCGAAGCCGACGTGCTCAAGGTCGGGCACCACGGCTCACGTTACGCGACCTCGGAAGATTTGCTGCGCGTCGGCAAGTTCAAGACGGCGGTCATCTCCTGCGGCGCGGACAACCGCTACGGCCACCCCTCGCAGGACGTGCTCGACCGATTGAAAGCGGCGGGCGTCAAACTCTTCCGCACGGACTTGCAGGGCGAGATCACGATCACGACGCGCGGCAAGCGCGACGACGAGCAGATCAAGGGCGAGCGCGAGGCGGCGTCGCAGGAGTTGTCGGCGGGCAGAGAGCCGCAGAAGGACGACTCCGCGCGCTCCGGCTTCATCCAGTACGGCGACTTCGGGCCGGCCCCGAAGAAGAAGGAGCAGCCGTCGAAGAAGACGGCCAACAGCAAGTGATTCCGCACCGACGCCGGGGGGGGCGAGCCGCATGACTAAGCGTGACGAAGACGCCGACAAGGGCGCGCGCAAGGGCGAGAAGAAGGGCGCGCGGGAAGACAGGGCCGAGAGCGTCGAACTCCGCGCCGTCGTCGACCGCGTCGAGGGCGGCGAGACCGCCGTGCTCAGCCTCGAAGGGCACAAGTCCACGCTCGACGTGCCGCTCGCGCACCTCCCCGAAGGCGCTTCGGACGGCGACCACCTGCGCCTCACCTTCGACGGCGAGCCCAGCGCGCGCACGCTCACCAAGGCGTCGCTCGACCGCACGGCGCGCGCCTCGGCGGAAGACCGCGTCAAGCGGATGCAGGAGCGTCTGGAGAAACTGGGCGGCGCGGAGGGGAAGAAGGATTTCAAACTCTAAAGCTGTCCGTCGTCCGTGGTCAGTTGTCAGTTGCACGCGATACGTGAGTGAGTTACCAAAGATGACACGCCGGGTTAAAAGACAGAGCAAGCAACTGACTACGGACAACTGACCACTGACAAAGGACATGAGCAAATCAATCACCTACTCCGACGCGGGCGTCTCCATCGACGCGGCTAACGCGGCCGTCGAGCGCATCCGCGAGTCGGCGCGCACGACCTTCAACGCGCGCACGCTCTCCGAGATCGGCAGCTTCGGCGGGATGTTCGACGGCGCATTCCCTTCGATGCGCCAGCCCGTCCTCGTCGCCTCGGCCGACGGAGTCGGGACGAAGCTGAAGATCGCCTTCGAGACCGGCGTGCACGACACCGTGGGGCGCGACCTCGTCAACCACTGCGTCAACGACATCCTCGTGCAGGGCGCGCGCCCGCTCTTCTTCCTCGACTACGTCGCCACGGGCAAGCTCTCGCCCGAAGTCGTCGCCGCGGTCGTCGAAGGCTGCGCGCGGGGCTGCCGCGAGAACGGCTGCGTCCTTCTGGGCGGCGAGACCGCCGAGATGCCGGGCTTCTACTCGGAGGGCGAGTACGACATCGCGGGCTTCATCGTCGGCGTCGTGGATCGCGAGAAGGTGATCGACGGCAAACGGATCGGGGCGGGCGACAAGGTGCTCGCGCTCCCCTCCGTCGGCCTGCACACGAACGGCTACTCGCTCGCCCGCAAGCTCTTCTTCGAGGTCGCGGACTACCGCGCGGAGACGCCCCTGCCGGAACTCGGCATGACGGCGGGCGAGGCCCTCCTGCAACCGCACGCGAGTTACCTGCGCCCGCTCGAAGATCTGCTCGACCGCGGGTTGATCAAAGGTCTCGCGCACATCACGGGCGGCGGGCTCCTCGAAAACGTACCGCGCATCCTGCCGGAAGGCGTGGGCGTCGAAATCGAGCCGGGCTCGTGGCCGGTGCTGCCGATCTTCGAACTCATGCAGCGGCTCGGCAACGTCTCGGAGCGGGAGATGTACCGCACGTTCAACATGGGCGTCGGCATGGTCGTCGTCTGCGCCGCGGGGGACGCGGGCGCGATCAGGTCGCACGTCGAAGCGCGCGGCGAAAAGTGCTTCGAGATCGGTCGCGTCGTCGCGGGCGAGCGCGGGGTGCGGCTCGTCTGATCCTTTTTCGCGCCCGTTAGCGCGTTAACTTTCCGGAGGCGCGTCCGGTCTGCGCCGCGCTGTAGCCACTTAAACCCCGACAAGGAGTGAAATGAAATGCGTCGTCAACTTTTGAGTCTCATCTCGGCAGCGCTCGTCCTCGCCTGCGCGGCGGGGGCGGCGCGCGCGGATATCCGCATCAAGCAGCGCATGACGTTCGGCGGGCAGGCGGGCGGCGAAGGTCGCGCCATGGAGTCGGACGTGGCGATCAAGGGGCAGCGCCAGCGCTCCGAGCAGGAGCTCGCACCCGGCATGAAGATGGTGAGCATCACGCAGTGCGACATGAAGCGGATGCTCAACATCAGCGACTCGACGCGCAAGTACACGGTCACGCCCCTCGGCGGCGCGGAAGAGCCGGCGCCGGGCGCGCGCGCCACCCCGACGCCCGCCGCGCCCGCCGCCCGCCCGACGCGCGGCGGCGTCGTGACCTACGTCATGACGATGACCGACACGGGCGAGCGTAAACAGATGTTCGGCTACACCGCGCGCCACATCATCACGAAGACCCGCACGGAGCACTCGCCCGACGCCTGCGACCAGAACGACATGGCTTACGAGGCCGACGGCTGGTACATCGATCTCGAATTCAACTTCGAGTGCCTGACGGGTCAGCGCCCCGCGTCGAGCCCGATGGCGCAGCAGTCGGGGGGCTGCCAGGACACGATGCGCTTCCGCCGTGTCGGCACGGCGAAGATGGGCTACCCCGTCCTCGTCACCACGCGCTTCTTCGGCAAGGACGGCAAAGTCCAGAGCGAGATGACGCAGGAAGTCGTCTCGCTCACGCGCGCCACGCTCGACGCCGCGCTCTTCGACGTGCCCGCCGGTTACACCGAGACGCAGAACCCGCAGGAGCTTTATGACATGGCGGGGATGATGCAGTCGATGCAGCGCGCCAACCGAGACCGCGACGACGAGAGCGGCGGCGGCCGCACGCAAAGCAGCGCTCGCGATAGGGGGGGGATGAATACGCCCGCGGCGATGGGCGCGAAGCGGCCGGGGGTCGTGCGCGTCGGCGTCGTGCGCGTCGGCAACAAGACGACCCAGTCGCTCGACGCGGGCAACCTGCGCGGCACGCTGATCGCGGCGATCTCGGAGGGCAGCGTCGAGGCGATCCCGCTGGACGAGTCCGTGCCCGACGCGGCGCAAGCCGAGGCGAAGCAGAAGGAGTGCGACTACGTGCTCTTCACGGACGTGAGCGGGCTCAAACAATCGGCCGCGAACAAGATCGGCGGCCTGCTCGGTCGCGCGACCGGCGCGTCGAGCGGGGCCGAGCGTTACGAGGCGAAGCTCGACTACACGCTCGTGCCCGTCGCGGGCGGCGCGCCCACGCAGGCCGCCGCCTCCGCGAAGGAGGAGGGCGGCGCGGACGTGTCGCTCAGCTCCGCGCTGAGAAAAGAGGCGCAGGCCGTGCTCGCGAAGGTGCGCAAGTGACGGCGCGCTCGCGCGCATCATGAGAGATCAAGAGATATAAGATTCACCACGGAGGTTACGGAGGTCGCGGAGGCAGCACGGATGAAAGCGGTTCCTCTCTGCGCGCCCTCTGTGATCCCCGCGCCCCGGTGGTGAATCTTATGTTCTCCATCACCGGGGCGCGGTTGAATCACGAACGCAAAAAACTCGCCGTCCTCATCTCCGGCCGCGGCTCGAACATGGTCGCGCTCGCCGACGCCGTCGATGAGGGCCGCATCCCCGGCGCGGAGATCGCCCTCGTCTTAAGCGATCACTCCGGCGCGGCGGGACTCGCACGCGCGGCGGGGCGCGGCATCGAGACGCTCGCCATCGAGCGCCGGGGACGGACGCGCGGGGAGCACGAGCGCGAGATCGCCGCGGCGCTTCTTGAGCGCGCCGTCGATCTCGTCTGCCTCGCGGGGTTCATGCGCCTGCTCTCGCCGCGCTTCGTCGAGGCGTTTCGCGGCCGCATCCTGAACATCCACCCTTCCCTGCTGCCGGCCTTCCCCGGTCTCGACGCGCAGCGCCAGGCGATCGAACACGGCGTGAAATTTTCGGGCTGCACCGTCCACTTCGTCGACGAGACGCTGGACGGCGGCGCGATCATCGCGCAGCGCGTCGTCGCCGTCGGCGACGACGACACGCCGGAGACTTTGGCGGCGCGCATCCTCGCCGAAGAGCACGAGGCTTACCCCGCGGCGGTCGCGCTCGTCCTCTCCGGCGACTACGAACTGAACGGTCGCCGCGTCGTGCCGAGAGCGCGGGCGCACAATTGAAAGGCGCGAGCGCCCGGGTCGTGGAAACCCGCCCCGCCCTATTTACGATTCGCGCCGCACGCTTTACGATGGCGCGATGACGATTGACGAGCAGATCGCTTTCCTGAAGAAAGGCGCGGTCGAGATCATCCGCGAGGGCGACCTGCGCGCGAAGCTGGAGAAGAGCGCGCGCACAGGCGTGCCCCTGCGCGTCAAGCTCGGCGCAGACCCGACCGCGCCCGACATACACCTCGGCCACACGGTCGTCATCCGCAAGCTGCGCGCCTTCCAGGAGCTGGGTCACACGGTCATCTTCCTGATCGGCGACTTCACCGGCCTCATCGGCGATCCATCGGGGAAGAGCGCCACGCGCCCGCAGCTCACGCGCGAGGAGATCGAGGCCAACGCCGAGACTTACAGGGCGCAGATCTTCAAGCTGCTCGACCCGGCGAAGACCGAAATCCGCTTCAACTCCGAGTGGATGGGCCAGCTCGGCTCGGACGGCTTCATCCGCCTCGCCTCGCGCGTCACGGTCATGCAGATCTTGGAGCGCGACGACTTCCAGAAGCGCCTCCGTGAGGAGCGGCCCATCGCGCTCCACGAGCTGCTCTACCCGCTCACCCAGGGGTACGACTCGGTCGCGCTTGAGGCGGACGTGGAGCTCGGCGGCACGGATCAGAAGTTCAACCTGCTGGTCGGGCGCAACCTCCAGCGCGAATACGCTCAGGAGGCGCAGGTCTGCGTCATCATGCCACTCTTAGAAGGCACGGACGGCGTGCAGAAGATGTCGAAGTCCCTCGGCAACTACATCGGCATCAACGAGCCGCCGCAGGAGATGTTCGGCAAGATCATGTCGATCTCGGACGATCTCATGTGGCGCTACTACGAGCTGCTCACGGACCTGCGCCCCGGCGAGATTCAAACCTTACGCGAGCAAGCCGCGGCGGGCGAGCGCCACCCGCGCAACTTGAAAGTAGAACTTGCAAAGCGCGTCATCACGGACTTTCATTCGATCCAGGCTGCCGACGCGGCGGAAGAAGAGTTCAACCGCGTCTTCAAAAACAAGGAAGCGCCCGACGAGATCGAAGAACGCTCGCTCGCCGCCGGGGCCTGGAAGCTCGCGCGCCTGCTCGCCGAGACCGGGCTCGCGCCCTCGATGGCCGAGGCGCGACGCCTCGTCGAGCAGGGCGGCGTGCGCGTCGAAGGCGAAAAGCATTCGCGAGCGGACGAAGGGTTGGAGCTGAAGGCGGATCAATCGATCCTGATCCAGGTCGGCAAGCGCCGCTTCCTGCGCGTGCGCGGCGCGTAAGGATCGGGGCTGTGTGTTTTAGTTTAGCAAGTCCTCACGAAAGGAGATCGCGAGATGTCAGACGAGAACAAGGCTTTCGTCCGCCGCTGGTTCGAGGAGGTGTGGAACAAGGGGCGCGAGGAGGCGATTGACGAGATGTTCGCCGCCGACGGCGTGGCGCACGGTCTCGGCGAGGAACCCTTGCGCGGGACGGCGGGCTTCAAGCCCTTCTTCCACACGTTCCGCGAGGCATTCCCCGACGTTGAGGTCGTCGTAGAAGACACGGTCGCGGAGGGCGACAAGATCGCGGCGCGCTGCCGCGTCCGCGCGACGCACCGGGGCCACGCGCTCGGCTACGCCGCGACGCAGCTCCCCACGGAGTTCGAGGGCATCTGCATCGCGCGCATCCGCGACGGCAAGATCGTCGAGGCCTGGAACCACTTCGACTTCATGTCGATGCACCGGCAGCTCGGCGCGCTCTCGCTCAGGCAGGACGATGCCGCGCCGTCGAGCGCCGGCTCTTAATGCGGCGGGTGTGAGTCTTCACCGTCCCGTCACCGAGGCTCCAGGAGGGCTCATGCGGAAACGTGAGGCGAAGGAGATCAACCGCCGCGAGTTTCTGGGCGCGGCGGTCGCGGGCGCGGTCGTCGCGGGCGCGGCGAAAACTTCCGCGGCCGAGCCGCGCGCGCCGCGCCGCCCGAACGTGCTCTTCATCCTCGCCGACGATCTCGGCTGGGGCGATCTCAGTTGCTACGGTCGCCCCGACTACCGCACGCCCGTCCTCGACCGACTCGCCGCCGAAGGCACGCGCTTCACGCAAGCCTACTCCGCCTCGCCCGTCTGCACGCCGACGCGCTGCGCGTTTCTGACGGGTCAGTACCCGGCGCGCCACGCGGTCGGTTTAATTGAGCCGCTGCCGTGGAAGAAGCAGGAAGGCGGACGCACGGGACTCGATCCCAAGTTCCCGACCGTCGCCTCGCTGCTGCGTGAGAACGGCTACGAGACGGCGCTCGTCGGCAAGTGGCACCTGGGATATCTGCCGGAGTACGGGCCTCTGAAGAGCGGCTTCCAGGAGTTCTACGGCATCATGAGCGGCGGCGCGGACTACTTCACGCACGCCGACGCCAACGGCGATCCGGACTTCTTCGAGAACGAGCGGCCCGTGCCGCCGGAGCGCGCCGGATACCTGACGGAGTTGCTCACGACGCGCGCCGTCGAATACATCAGGCGGCGGCGCACGCGCCCGTTCTATCTGAGCCTCCACTACAACGCGCCGCACTGGCCCTGGGAGGGACCCGGCGACGCCGCGTCCATGCGGAAGCCGAAGCGCGGCTTCGACGAGTTTCGCGGCGGCGGCTCGCTCAAGGTTTACGCCGAGATGGTGCGGGGCATGGACGCCGGCATCGGGCGCGCGCTCGAAGCCCTGCGCGCCGCGCGGCTGGAGCGCGACACGCTCGTCGTCTTCACGAGCGACAACGGCGGCGAGCGCTTCTCCTACAACTGGCCCTTCACGGGCGGCAAAGACGAGCTACTGGAGGGCGGCATCCGCGTCCCGGCCATCGTGCGCTTCCCCGGAGTAGTCCCCGCCGGTCGCTTCTGCGAGCAGGTCGCGATCACGATGGACTGGACGGCGACGATCCTCTCGGCCACCGGCACGCCGCCCGATCCGCGGCACAAGCTGGACGGCGTCGATCTGCTACCCTCGACTCAGGGCCGCGGCGGCGGCGCAGTCGGGGCGCAGTCGGAGCGCACGCTCTTCTGGCGGCACCTTAACCAGAGCGCGGTGCGACGGGGCGACTTGAAGTACTGGCACGACGGGACGGAAGACCACCTCTTCGATCTCGCCGCGGACGTGCGGGAGAACGGCGACTTGAAGCGGGAACGCGCGCGCGAGTTTGAGCAGTTGAAGGCGGAGTTCGCGCGCTGGGACAATCAGGTGCTGCCGCGGAAGATTCGCGGCGCGGAAGATTAAAGAGAGATGTCAGCCGCCGCCACAGCCAACGAGGAGATTCTGATCATCGAGACGCCGGAGCGCGTGCCGCTGCACTTCGCGCTGGCGTCAATCGGCAACCGCTTCCTCGCGTGCGCGCTGGATCACTTCCTGCAAGTCATCCTGATCCTGATGGTGGTGGTCGCGCTCCAGTGGGCGGGCCTGCTGTCGAACTACAGGGACAAGCTGTCGGAAGCCCCGAAGTGGGCCATCGCCGCGCTCATCCTCGTCGTCTTCCTCATCTGGTCGGGCTACTTCGCGCTCTTCGAGTGGCTGTGGCACGGGCGGACGCCGGGCAAGCGCGCGCTCGGCCTGCGCGTCATCCGGGAGGACGGGCGGCCCGTCACCTTCTGGGAGGCGGCGGCGCGCAACCTCGTCCGCATCTTCGACATGATGCCGTTCCCCTTCTACTCGGTCGGGCTGCTCTCGGTTTTTTTGAGCAGCCGCGATCAGAGAGTCGGCGATTTCGTCGCGGCGACCGTGGTGGTGCGGGAGCGCGAGGCCGAAGCGCCGACCTTCGACGCCGTCTTCGGCGCGCCGACCTCGGACGTGGCGATGCGCCGCGCCTTCAAGCCGGTCGTCTTCACGGGCGACACCTCGCAGATGACGGAGCGCGAGATCGAGGTGGTCGAGACCTTCCTGCGCCGCCGCTGGGACTTGGGCGACGGCGTGCGCCAGTGGATGGCCTGGCGAGTCTCGACCCCCATCCTCTACAAACTCCGGCCCGACTTCGACCGCGCCGCCTTCACCTACGAGGGCTTCCTCGAAGAACTCCTCCACCGCTACCGCGCCGCTCACCGCCGCTAGGCGCGCGCCCCGGCGCTTCAAAGACCCGTCAGCGAATCCTTCAAGACGAAGAGGTCGCCCGCCTGCTCCGGCGTCAGCTTGACGCCCGCGAGCGCCGCGGCGCGCGCCAGCACGGGGTCGCGCCGGTTCTGTAGATCGGCGGGAGTCGGCAGCAGCAACTCGTCCGGCGCGACGCCCGTGTGTTCCAGGCTCTTGCCGTCCGTCATCATGATGTCGGCGTTGGTGAGGGAGAGACCGTAGAGGATCGGCTTGTCCTCGGCGCCGAGCTGGTAGTGATACCTGAGACTCTGCATGACGCTGCCCGACGTGTGATCGCCGATGACCGCGCCGCGCCGCTCCAACTGCACGACCCGCGCGAAGATCTCCGACGCGGACGCCGAGCGGCTGTCGACGAGCACGACGAGCCTGCCCGCGAAGTTGTTCGTCTTGCGCGGCTTGACCTTGATGGCCTTCTCGTCCTTGCGCATCTTGAGGTCGGCGACCTTCACCTCGCGGTCGAAGAAGTAGCCGATGAAGCGCGTGAGCGCGTCCGTGCGCCCGCCGGGGTTGCCGCGCAGGTCGAGGATGAGCCCCTTGTGCCCGGCGATCCTGGTCATCATCTTATCGACCGCCTGCTCCGAGCGGTTGAAGGACGGCAGGCGGCAGACGACCAGGTCCTCGCCGAACTCCGCGTAGCGCGGCTCAGTCCCCGCCTCGTCGTCCACGTCCGGGCTGACGGGATCGAGATCGACGATCCAGCCGAACAGGTTCATCAGGCGCCTCTTCTGAACCTTGGTCAGCACTTCCACCTCGCGCTCGCGCCCCTCCGGCGTGAGCAACGTGAGGCGGACGCGCGCCTTCGGGCGCAGCGAGTAGTAGGTGTACTGCATCTTCCAGAGGTTCTTGCGCGTCGGCGTGTAATCGTCGATGGCGACCAGGCGGTCGCCCGCCTTGATCCCCTTGGTCTCGGCGTCGCTGCCCGGCATCACGCCGGTGACGTAACAGGCGTCGCCGATCATCTGCATCCGCCACCCGTAGACGGGGGTCGTGTCGCGCAGGGGCGGGACGAAGCGCGTGTGCGAGTCGTTGATGTCCAAGACCGCCTGCGCGATGACGCCGAGCACCTGCCCGCCGGTGGCCGCCTGAGCGATCTTCTCCTCGGCGGCGCTGAAGCGCGTCTCCAGATCGAGCCCGTGGAACTTCGGGTCGTAGTAATTTTTCCTGATCTCGTCTTTAACGACCTTGAGCATCTTGAGCCCGACTTTGCGGTGCTCTTCGAGCTGCTTCGGCGTCTCCTGCCGCGGCAGCGCGGGGGCGGCGCAGGACAAAGCGAGAGCGAGGGCGCACAACGCGCGAGGGACTATCTTCATTTCGCCTGTCTCTCCCTATCTTCGATGATTAAACCCCCGGCGCGTCACTTCTTCCACACCGGGGGACGGCGCGCCCGCCCTTTCCGGTTCGAGCTTGACGCACGCGCGCCGGGCGGCGAAGGCGACTGACCTCGCGCGCCCGGCGTCGTGAGGGATCGCGTACTTGCGTTTCATCTCTCTCACTCGGGGATCATTCGTCAGCGGGTCTGTGAAGTTTTTTCGCGCCTCCGCGGCGGGCGCGGCGCGCTGGCTGAAGGGTCGGGGGTTTAACTGGAGTGTCGCCCCGCGCGCGCCGGGCCGGGGGAGATGTCGGGCACGAACGCGGCGCATCATACAGCGGCGGGCGAGGTGTGGGCAACCAGCCGACGGGGCGCGCGCGGCATCTAAGTTGAAGGCGAAAACGGGTCTTCAACCGACGCGCGGGGGGCGCGGTCGGCGTCGCGAAAGGGCGCGAAAATTGACGCTCGTCGGAGGCGTCTGATACTCTCGCCCGTTACCCGGGTCGGCAAATTTTCATCTGTGAGGTCGTAAGGAATTTTATGTCACGCGAAGTGTTCATCCTCGGCGGCAAGCGCACGCCGATGACGAGTTACGTCGGCGCGCTCAAGGACGTGAAGGCGATTGATCTGGGCGCGGCGGCCGCGCGCGGCGCGCTCGAAGCGTCCCAGGTCGCCGCGGAAGAGATCGATCACACGATCATCGGCAACGCGCTCCAGACTTCGGGCGACGCCATCTACGGCGCGCGCCACGTCGCCTTGAAGGCGGGCGTCCCGGCTGATCGCCCCGCGCTCACCGTCAACCGCCTGTGCGGGAGCGGCATCCAGTCGATCGTCTCCGGCGCGCAGATGATCATGCTCGAAGAGGCGCGCACGGCCCTGGTCGGCGGGATGGAGTCGATGTCGATGGCCCCGCACGTCATCTACGGCGCGCGCAGCGGCTTCGCCCTGGGGCAGGGCAAGCTGGAAGACTCGCTGATGGTCGCGCTCTTAGACACCTACTGCAACACGACGATGGCGGGCACGGCCGAGAACCTCGCGCGCCGCTACGAAATCTCGCGCGAGGATCAGGACAAATATGCGCTGCGCTCGCAGCAGGAGGCGAAGCGCGCGCAGGACGCGGGAATTTTTGCCGAGGAGATCACGCCCGTCGAAGTGAAGACGCGCAAGGGCGCGCGCGTCGTGGACGCGGACGATCACCTGCGGCCGGACACGACGCTCGAAGTCCTGGCAAAACTGCCGACCGCCTTCAGCAAGGACGGCTTCGTCACCGCGGGCAACGCTTCGGGGATCGTGGACGGCGCGGCGGCCCTCGTCATCGCGGGCGAGGAGTTCGTCAGGGAGCGCGACGTGAAGCCGCTCGGTCGCATCGTCTCGTGGGCTTACGCGGGCGTCGAGCCGGACGTGATGGGCATCGGGCCGGTGCCCGCCGCGCGCAAGGCGCTGGAGAAGGCGGGGCTCAAGCTCGCCGACATCGATCTGGTCGAGGTCAACGAGGCGTTCGCCGGGCAGTACCTCGCCGTGGAAAAAGAGTTGGGGCTTGATCGCGCGAAGACGAACGTCAACGGCGGGGCCATCGCGCTCGGCCACCCGCTCGGCGCTTCCGGCACGCGGCTGGTGCTCACGTCGCTCCTGGAACTGCGCCGCCGCGGCGGTCGCTACTGCCTCGCGACCGCGTGCATCGGCGGCGGCCAGGGCATCGCCATCATCTGCGAGCGCGCGTGAGCGCGTCGCGTGAACCTTCTTGATGCGACGACGCCGATCAAACTTCAATCTAGAAGTTTGATCGGCGTCGTCTTCTCGTGAGCCCGCCGCGCGCCCTTCCCGTACGCCTTCGACGGGGTTTACGCCCGCCCACGTCCGATCATGCGATCGCCCGGCAGCCTCCCTCCTCAAAGAGACTGCCGGGGCGACCGCCGTTTGCGCCCGATGTTTTCCCCCCTCTGGCGCAAATCCGAAATGATTAAGAACCACCGGTCGACTGCCGTAATCTCTTAACAACTGCCGTGCCACTTCCGCGCACAGCGCGGCGACCCCGTAAGCGCGGCGGCGCGCGTTTTTGATCGCAAGGCGCGCGAATTTTTGCCGCGCCGTCGCGATACTTGCTTCGCGCTCGGACGCCCACATCCGCACGCCGGGGCGGCTTCCGAGGCGCGCGCGTCTCTATAAAGCCGACTCTAAGGCGCAAGGTGTGAAGCGCGTGCGCGCTGCGAAGAAAGTAACGTCATTGGCGCGGCGCTCTGAGTCCTTCACGCCGCGGGTCTCGTAAGAGGGCGTGCGCCTTACTCACGGCGGATCGGCAGGGGGCCAGTCGGGTAGGGCGTGCGCGCGGGGCGCGGGTTCGTGAGGCCGGTCGCGTGCGCGCGCTGACTTCCGAGATTGTTCTTGCCAGCCCTGCGCTTCTGTAGTATTTAACTTCGCTGAAACCGCGCGTTAACGCTCGCGCAAAGCCGGTGGGTTATGCTATAAGTCTACTTTACCCGCAGGCTGTCTTCTTAAGGGTATGACGCCGAGGTAAGCCGCACACTTCTTGGGACACGGCGGTCGCGAGAAGTCTCCGACTCAGGTCCGCACAACCATCACGATTTAGAAAAGGAAGAATTATGCCAAGATCAATCCTCCACCGATCAGCTTCCATGCTGACGATGCTGCTCCTCTGCTTCGCCTTCGGAATGGGGCGCGCCGCGGCGCAGTCGACGACCAACGGTGCCATCGGCGGCGTCGTCAAAGACCCGAAGGGCGCGGTCGTGCAGGGCGCGACCATCACCGTCAAGAACGAAGAGACGAACAAGGAGGGCACGGCGACTTCGGACGACGAGGGTCGCTTCCGCGTCGTGCAACTCGATCCCGGCAACTACACCTTGACGATCGGCGCGACCGGCTTCGGCAACTTCACGCAGAGCCACGTCGTCGTCGAGGTCGGGCGCGTCACGACCGTCGAAATCCCGCTCTCCGTCGGCGGCACGACCGAGTCGGTCGAGGTGACGAGCGAGGCCCCGGTCGTCAACACCGTGCAGCAAGACTTCTCGACTAACATCAACCAGGTCTCGATCAACGAGCTGCCGATTAACGGCCGCCGCGCCTCCGACTTCGTGCGCCTCACGCCCGGCGTGACGCCCGAGGGAGACTTCGGGCTCAACAGCTTCCGCGGCATCTCCGCGCTGCTGAACAACAACACGCTCGACGGCACGGACAACAACAACGGATTCTTCTCGGAAGAGCGCGGCCGCACGCGCATCCAATACAGCGTCAGCCAGGCGTCGGTGCGCGAGTTCCAGGTCAACACCTCGAACTACTCCGCCGAGTACGGGCGCGCCGCCGGCGGCGTCATCAACACCGTGACCAAGAGCGGCACGAACGAGTTCCACGGTCAGGCGTTCTACTACGTCCGCGACAACAAGTGGAACGCGCGTAACCCTTCGGCCACGATCCCGACGCTCGTCGGCGGCACCTTCGTCAACACGGCCATCAAGCCGGCTGACCGCCGCCAGCAGTTCGGCGCCGCCATCGGCGGGCCTATCGTCAAGGACAAGGCGTTCTTCTACTTCACCTACGATCAGCAGAAGCGCAACTTCCCCGTCATCCTGACGACGAGCAACCCGGCGCTCCTGAACCCGGTCACCCTGTCCAACCCGGCCTCGCGCTCGACGCCCGCCGCGTGCACCAATGCGGCCGGCGCCGCGACGACCGGGCTGACCATCAACGAGATTCTCTTCTGCCGCCTCGTGACGCCGACGCGCACGCTGGCGCAGGCGCAGACGGCGGTCGACAACGGGCTGTCGTTCCTGCGCAGCCTGACGGGCGTGGTGCCGCGCAGGCAGGATCAGCGCATCCTCTTCCCCAAGCTCGACTGGAACATCAACGGGAGCAACACGCTGACCGCCACCTTCAACCACCTGCGCACGGAAGCGCCCGGCGGATTCACTTCGCGCACCGTCGACACCATCGGGTTCGCCAGCGTCGGCAACGATTTCGTCAACGTGGACTCGTTCACCACGCGCCTCGCGTCGACCATCTCGCCGACCCTGCTCAACGAGTTCCGCTTCCAGTTGAGCCACGAGCTGAACAAATCAGTCCTCGGCGACCTGACGCAGGGCGAACAGAGCGAGGCGGCGCGCGCCTCGACGCTCATCAACGGCCGGCTCCCCGAAGTGTTCATTTCCGGCGGCCTGACCTTCGGCACGCGCGCCTTCTTCCAGCGCGCCCTCTTCCCCGACGAGAACCGCATCCAGTTCGTCGACACGATGACGGTCACCCGCGGCAACCACACGGTGAGGTTCGGCGGCGACTACAAGCGCGACCGCGATAAGATCGACAACCTCTTCCAGGGCCACGGAGCGTACTCCTACAACAACCTTCAGGACTACCTCAGCGACTTCATCGTCCCGGCGGGCACGCCCAACAGCGGCAGCGCCACGACCGGCGCCGCGTCGACGCTGACGCGCCGCTACAGCTCGTTCGCCCAGGCCTTCGGCCTGACCCAGTACGAATTCGCCACGCCCGACTACGCGTTCTTCGTCCAGGACGACTGGCGCGCGACGCCGCGCCTGACCCTCAACCTCGGGCTGCGTTACGACTACCAGTCGTTCTCCAAGCCGCAGCTCCCCAACACGGCGAGCGCCGCGCTGGTCGCCGGCCAGAATCGCTTCTCGCAGGCGGAGGCCAACTCCATCATCGGGCAGACGGCCCGCTTCGCGCGCGACAAGAACAACTTGGGGCCGCGCCTCGGCTTCGCGTGGGACATCTTCGGCGACGGCAAGACTTCGCTGCGCGGCGGCTACGGCATCTACTTCGGGCGCATCCCGAACACGTTCCTCGCCAGCGGCATCGTCAACACGGGCGCTCCGGGCTCGCAGATCACGGTCACCGGCGTCTCGCCCACCACCGTGCTCCGCGACGCGAACAACAACATCATCCCGACGCCGATCTACCCGAACACGCTCTCCGGCACCCCCTCGCGGTCGACGAACATCGTCGTCCTCTCGCGCGACCTTGAGAACCCGAAGATTCACCAGGCCGACTTCGTCCTGGAGCGTCAGTTGGGTAAGAACATGGCGGTCTCCATCTCCTACCTGTACAGCGGCGGGAGGGACTTGCCGGCGTACGTCGACCTGAACCTGCCGCTCCCCACCGCGACGAGGACGTACACGGTGGTCGGCGGCGATTTCGACGGTCAGACGTTCACCACGCCGTTCTTCTCCGGCCCGCGCCCGATCTCTAACTTCGGGCAGATCCTCGAAACGCAGAGCAGCTCGACCTCGCGCTACAACGCGCTCGTGCTCCAGGCGAACCGCCGCTTCACGAAGGGCTTGCAGTTCCAGGCGAACTACACCTTCTCGAAGGCGGAGGACGTGGGTCAGCGCTTCGGCACGTTCGCGCCCTCAGGCCCGACGTTCACGAACCCCTTCGACGTGGAGCTCGACCGCGGCAGGTCTGACAACGACATCCCGCACCGCTTCGTGGTGAGCGCCGTCTGGGCGCCCGGCACGTCCCTGGGGCTTGAGAATTCGAGGGTCGGCAGCGCGATCTTCAAGGGCTTCCAGATCGCGCCGATCGTCAACCTCGCCTCCGGCAGAACCATCGCCGGGTCGATTGGCAGCAACCCGAGCGCGGGCGGCACCCTCAACGGGACGTCCTCCGGTCTGACCGGCTCCGGCGGCCCTTCGCGCGCCTTCTTCATCGAGCGCAACAGCTTCCGCCGCCCGCACACGGAGACGGTCGACCTGCGCCTCTCGAAGCGCTTCCGCTTCACCGAGACGATGAACCTCGAATTCCTGGCCGAGGCGTTTAACCTCTTCAACCGCTCGAACGTCACGGACGTTTCGGCGACGCTCTTCAACTTCGGCTCGGCGACCGCCACCGGCGGCACGCTGACCTCGAACACGACCCCCGACCGCACGCTGCCCTTCCTGAGGGAGACGTCGGACGGGATCAACAACACGACGATCTTCACCCCGCGTCAGATTCAGCTCTCCCTGCGCTTCAACTTCTAGGAGAGGATCGGGGGATTACCAGAGGGCGCGCCATCCCGCGGGAAGGCGCGCCCACTCTTAGTTCGG